>PLUT01000267.1 GCA_003162875.1 Granulicella sp. | reverse complement strand
GAATGGAACTCTCTCAGCAGTGAATGGGAGCAGGCGAGAGGATCTATGCCGGTAGTCTGTGGCAGTAGGCCACGTTCCTGTAGAAAACGAAGGAAGAGTCGGGCAACACTGAGAGATTCACGCTTGGGGCCGCGCTCATACGGGACATGACGATCTGACATGACATGCTTCGTGCATTCTTGCAGCCCCTTTGAGAAGTCTTCAGCAGCTCTTCCAGTCTTTGTCAGCCAATCAGTCCACGCTGCGAAAGACTGAAGCATTCGAAAGAGGCTTCGTTTCTTATAGCCTCGGGCATACAGCCAATCCGAGAAATCATTGATATGGTTGGCGGCAGGACCTGAATTTAGTCGTTTCCGGGTGATTTTTGCACTTACGTGGTTTTCGAGCATGTTGCCTCCTTTGCTCTCAAGGAGACACGATGTCGCCACATTTATCACTTCCGCATGGCCGACAATCCGACCGGAAGCCCCGATTTGACTTTTAGCCGCCCTGGATAAGTGACTCGGCCTGTTCTCGCCAAGTGAACTCTCAACGCTCTGTCCGCATGTAAACCCAAGCTTTTTGGGTATTCACAGATCACCGCTAAGCCACATGTCCATTCGCCTGAAGGATAGGTCCCCGCAGCTGAGCGAAGCGCAAGGCGGGGGCTGATGGCTAAGTTATGGGCTACCTCTCCGAACCCCTTACCATCAAGACGATTCAGCGGTCCTACACTATCTTGATGGATAAAATCGAGTCGCGAGGACTTGTGCGTCTGGACTGCTGCTTTTGAGGAAGTTAGCACCAAGAAGGATCTCGAAGTCGTTGTGATCACCCTTGGAGGACGATGCCTTCTTGAGGATCGGTGCCATCTTGGCATCGTTCATCAAGAATGAAAGTGAGGCATCGACGCCGGCTATCGTGGAGCCTTCGACCATCATGACGCGGCCATTGCCTTCGAGGTTTGTCGTCACAGCAATGTAGCCGAAACCGTGGGTGTATCCCCGATGGGTTGGGTCTTCTGCGGCAGGCAGGTATTCGCTCGGTTCTCCATTCTCAGGCTTCGCGTTCAGGACGCTCACGATATTGCGTGTGCCGTCGTAATGGAGATGAAAGTTGAGGCGGTTGTCGAACATCTCATCCCACGGGTTGTAGGTCGGCGCGCCGAGGAGGATCACGTTGACGTTACGAAAGTCCTCGGGGTGTACGTCACGGGCGAATTTGATGGAGTATTGCGCACCATGGGCCGCCTCGATCTGGCGCAGTTGATCGGCGAAGGTCAGATCGACGAAGCTGACGTAGCGACGGGAGGCCAGTGACGCCCACGTGTACCCATCGGGTGCCTGCGCCGCAGGCGTGGAGAGATAGGCCCCGCTGGCGTAGTCCCCGAGCTTCACCTGGGTGCGAGCAAGGTTGTTGTACATGTTCAGGCCGGCGTCTCCGGAGACGAAGACCGTCGGCTGACTTGTGACGAAGACCGTCGACCAGAGAGGAGCGGTCGTTCCCGTTTGTACTGCGACTCGACGTAGGAGGCGCTGGCCGAGCAGCGCCAGACAAGCCCCACAGACTACAGCCAGGACGACCGCGAACGACGACCAGCGATGGGATGGAACGCTGGAGCGAGCTGCTTCGATGGGTATGGCAGGCGGAATATGGATGGAAGGCCCGGAATGTGCAGGGCCTGACTCAACGACCGGAGCCTCACGGTGGAGCGAACTCTCTTCGGCGAGATGGACGAAGCTGGGGTGGTAGCCCCCCTTGGGAACCTCAATCCGGATGTCGTCTCCACCACCTTCCTCCTGGTAGTAGAGCGCCAGTCGCTGCCGAAGTTGGCGGGCCGTGGTGCGGACGATGTTGTCGTCCCCAGGGTTGTAGTCGGCTGGACGGTTGAAGACGTGAATACCTATTTGCTGTTCCGTAATCTCGTCGTCACGATCTTCTAGAGCGCAACGACAGATATAGAGGAGGAAGGCGCTCAGCCGACCCGACTTGGAGAAGTTCCGCGACGCGAGGATGCGTTGCACCAGAGCCCATCGCGGGTCGTCTTCCATAGCGGTCACATCGTGATCGGCTGAGATATTTTCAATGGCTGGCATGGAGGGTTTGAAATTCGACTTAAGTCTAGCAGTAAATTGTGTATAGAAAGTGACTTTGTTGCTATGAGGTTACAACTGCTGGATTTACACCGGGTTCTCCCTGGGGTGTTCTCCTGTAAACCTCCTGAACGTGGGGTAGACCGCATGACACTCTCAGGGTGCGCAACTGAGAAAGCTTGTGGTGTCATCACCGATCACCGGTAGAGGTTGCGCAAGGCTCGACCATCAGGAGAAGACCATGTCACTCGGAATCAAACTCAGGAATCTGTTTCAGCTGCCCACGGTGCTGGCTGCCGTCTGCCTTGTGCTGGCCGGTACTGTGGCAACCCACGCTCAGACTGCCCGGCTTAACGGGCACGTTACTGATTCCACCGGCGCCGTCGTCTCCGGTGCGGAGGTCAAGGTGGTGAACACCCGGACCGATCAGGCCCAACTGCTGCACACCGATCAGGGGGGCAGGTTCGAGGCGGTGAGCCTGCAGCCTAGCGTCTATGCGCTGACAGTGAGCCGCAACGGATTCAAGACGCAGCAGCGCGATGGGGTCACGCTCGCACTCGACACCACAACGACCCTCGACGTAGAGCTGACCGCCGGTGCAGCCACCGAGTCGATCACGGTGACCGCGGATACGAACCAGTTACAGCCGAACTCGGCGGATATGTCCACGGCGATCACGGAGCAGGAGTATCAACATCTGCCGCTGGTGCAGAACAACCGGCTGCGGAACCCTGCCAGCTTTGTTTACCTTGCGCCTGGGGTGCAGGGCAACATCCGCCTGGACGGCAACGAGTACACGGGTGCGACCAATGTGATCTCTGTCAACGGCGGGCCGNNCTGGGATACGGAGCTGCTGATCGAAGGGCTGCCGGGCGGCCAGACGCGCATCGTCGGCAACTATACGGAGAGCTCGCCACCGGTCGATGCGGTCAACGAGTTCAAGGTGACGACGACCCTGCTGCCGGCTGACTACGGGCACACGGGATTTGCTGTTGGCAGCTTTGGGATCAAGTCGGGTACGAACCTGATGCACGGCTCCATCTTTGAGTACTTTCGCAATACGGCGCTTGATGCGGCCAACTGGTTTGCCAAGAACCAGGGCGCTGTGCTGACCAATCCTCCGATTCACCAGAACGAGTTTGGCGGAACGGTCTCTGGGCCGGTTGTACTTCCGCATCTTTATCACGGCAAAGCGAAGACCTTCTTCTTCTTCTCGTATGTTGGCTCGCGGTTTTCGGGCGCGACGAGCTATGGAACTTCGACGACGCCTACGGCTCAGGAGCTGACCGTGAATGCGAACGGGTATTACGACTTCAGCGACCTGAAGATTCCCATCTACGATCCTGCAACGACGGTCGTGAACCCAAAGGGCTCGGGCTTCGTTCGGACTGCATTTGCAGGGAACCTCATTCCCGCTAGCCGACTGGACCCGGTCGCGAAGAACATTCTCGCGCTGTACCCGATACCAAAGCCTGGGCAGACGACCATCGGCGCGTTTGAGGGTGACGAAGTGCTGAAGCCCGACACGTATACGGCGAAGGTCGATCAGGTGTTGACGCCGGCGCAGCACTTGAGTCTTGCATTCGTGCACACGTCGGTGCCGCGTATCAACATTGGCAGCGCGTTTCCGATCCCGTTGGCGTCGGGTTATCACCAGACGGTTTCGAGCTATACGGCGCGGATCAATCACACATGGACGCTTACGCCGAGCCTGGTGAACTTCATCAACATTGGTTATAACCGCTTCGTCAATCCGCAGACGCCGACCGGAAGCAACCCCAACTATCCGGGGCTGCTGGGGATCAATGGCCTTGCTGGCGGGCTGTTCCCGACGTTTGCGATCTCGGGCTACAGCACGTTTGGCGATATCACCGATGCCAACAAGACGGAGAACGACTTCTACTACAAGGACCAGATGTACTGGACGCGCGGTAGGCACAGCATCCGTTTTGGTGGGGAGTTTCGTGCCGTCCAGTACAACGACTACAGCCCGGCCACCACGACCGGGGCCTTCACCTTCAAGACCAACGAGACCGGGAACCCGCAGTCGCAATCGGGCACAGGCAATGCGTTTGCCAGCTTTCTGCTCGGGCAGGTAGATGCTGCGACCATTGCTGTGCCCTTCCCGCTCGACACGAGGAAGTCGTATGTGGGCTTCTTCTTGCAGGATGATTGGAAGGTCCTGCCGAATCTGACGATCAATCTTGGGTTGCGTGAGGAGTGGCAGAACGCTCCGCATGAAGCGCATAACAACCAGAGCATCATCAACCTGACGACGCCCAACTCTAGTGCGGGCAATCTGCCGGGGGCGCTGACCTTTGCTGGGAACGCTTCTTATGGAAACGGTCGGTCGACTCTGTTCAACACGGACTACTCGGCCGTGGGGCCGCGCGTTGGCTTCGCTTATCAGCTCGGTGCGAAGACTGTCATCCGCGGCGGTTACGGTGTGTACTACACCGACTACCTGCCGAATCTGGATATCTACAACTCGGGCTTTGCGCAGACGGGCAAGTTTACCAATACCACCGGAAGCGTGTCGCCGGTGTTCACGTTGGGTTCGGGAGTGCCCAACTACTCGACGAGCCAGACGCTCACGCCGACTGCGCTGAATGGCTCTGCCGGTTCGTACTACGCGAGCAACGTCGGTGCGATGCCTCGTACGCAGAACTACAGCTTGAGCGTGCAGCGGCAGATCACTGCGAACACCGTACTTGAGGTGGCCTATGTGGCCGATAAGAATACGCGCCAGGTGAACCCCAACCTGGTCAACATCAATCAGCTCAACCCTTCTTACCTCTCGTTGGGAAGCTCAACGCTGACCTCGACCGCAACGGCGGCTAACCTCGCGGCGATCGGCGCTTCCCTTCCGTATTCGGGCTTCAGCGGAACTGTCGCGCAGGCGCTGCGACCGTTCCCGCAGTACAGCACGCTGACTTCTCTGGCTGCGAAGGCGGGCTCGTCCAACTACAACGCGGCGCAGGTTGTGTTGAAGAATCGTCTTTCGCACGGCCTGACACTGAACGCCAACTACACCTACGGCAAGGCTCTGGGGTACTCGTACACCACGCTTGAGGGCAACACCGGAACGGACAACTCGGTACAGAACGCGTACAACCCAAGCGCCGATTACACGCTACTGCCCGAGGACGTTCGCCATGCACTGGTTCTAAATGAAGCGTACGAGCTGCCCTTCGGCAAAGGCCGTTGGCTGCTGCATGAAGGCAAGCTGACCAATGCCTTCGCCGGAGGCTGGACGCTGTCCGGGGTCGAGCGCTATCAGAGCGGTTTTCCATTGGCTCTCGTGATGAGTAGCAACGCTCTGCCGATCTTCAACTACTATCAACGCCCCAACCTGGTCGCAGGTGTGGACCCGTCATCACACATCTCGAACCACGACTTCAAGCCTGGGACAAACAACATCTTCAATGTCGCAGCGTTTGCTGCCCCTGGGAACAGCAGCTTTGGTAATGCCAGACCGACCTACTCCAACCTACGCAACTTCCCGGTGCTGACGGAAGATGTTCAGCTCACGAAACAGACGCAGCTGACGGAGAAGGTGACCTGGTCGTTCTATGCACAGGCGTTCAATCCGGCCAATCGCCATCGTTTCGCGGGCATCGGCACAGCCTACGGTGCGAGCAACTTCGGCCAGCCTAACGCAACCACTGCCGCACGATCGCTCCAGTTCGGGACGCGCTTCGCGTTCTAATCCAAAATGCCGGGACACTCTGCCGAGTGTTCCGGCTTCTTCTTTCGGGAGAATCGATCATGCGCTCCAGCGCAATTCTAAGCGTCCTCCTTACCTGTGCGGCCTTTCCGTCCTGGTCGCAGAGAGAGCCGGTCACAGCACCCGCTCCGCCCCACGTCCTTACCTGCGGTCGCTCCATTGTCGTTGAAAGCCAGGTCGCCATGCATGAGGGCGGCGCTACACTCACTCCGGTCTGGACGTGGACGCCGGACAAGAGCAAGGGAATGCCATCGGAACTCGTCAGCAAGTTTTCAACCATCGACGAATGTAAACCGACGAGCGGCGGTGCAGAGTTGCTCGTAACCTCTTCGCATGATGCAGTTGCCATCGTCTCAAGACAAAGCGGCGACACGCTGTTCAGTGCCAATGTCAAGAACGCCCACTCCGCCGTTCTCATTCCCAATCATCTGATCGCCGTCGCATCGTCAGACGCCACCGATGGTACAGGCGACCGAATCGTATTCTTCGACCGTCGAGTCTCAAACGTCAGGCTCGCTGAGCTGCCGCTTCATGCAGCACACGGTCTGGTCTGGGATGGAAGCAGGGAGGTGCTATGGGCCGACGGCTTTGACCAATTGGTGAACGTACGAGTCGAAAGAGATGAGGGCGGTGCGGTCCACGTCAGCTTCGTCAAAGTTTACAGTCTTCCAGAATCGACCGGCCACGACTTCAGAATGAGCTTTGATTGCTCAACCCTGTATGTCAGCACCACGCACCATGCCTATGAGTTTCCGATAGCTCAAGAGAAGTTCGTGCCCTATGGTCCGCTCGCAAACCTGCTCGATGTAAAGAGCTTTTCAGTAGAGCCGCAATCAGGGCAAATCGTCTACACACTCGCGGACAAGGGTGGTTATTGGACATCGACGTTGCGCTTCGCATTGCCCTATATGTCGGCACCGCTTTCAGTGCCCATCTATAAAACGCGATGGGCGACCGACCTTCCACCGACCTGTAGCGCTCGTGCGGACCGGTAACCTGCGGCGGCTTGGCCGTGAGTGAGCTGCTCAGCATCATCAGTTGGCGCTAAATCGCAAAGTCACTCAGCGAGGGTTCAGGCGCATCGGGGACCGTCCAGCCATCCGGATTTCTGGCGTGTCACGGGCCATCCGGAAGTTGGCTGGGGGCGGAGGGGCCTGAATGGTGTGATTATGCATAGCAAACGAGTGTTCGAACGCTGTATCCACGCTGTGTTGACGTTAGTACTCCGCATAATCACGCCCTCCACATAATGAGCATTATGCAGTGCGCCGCATAATGCTCATTACAACGTGGACGGCTTCTTTTCCACGTTCTTTACCGATACCGCGGGCAAACTCCGGTTTCTCAGGTGCCTGGTCGAGTGGCCCTGTTATGGCAGTTCGGAGGTCACTTTTTCTGACGTCGAACGTGCAACATCGGCAGCGATTCAGTCGACGAACTACGTCGAGGCCTATGCTGCACGGTTGGCGCGCGAGATAGAGACTCGGGAACGGCAGATACTGGTCGCGTTGCAGGAGAAATATCAGAGTGGTCCAACCGTTGTGCCGGCGCCCTGCCTGGCCCCTGCAGCCGGCGAACCTGTTTTCGTCGCTATGCGGCTCCCACCGCGTCCAGCGTTCTCTTCAGACAACGACGTTCAAATCTCGCTGTTTGGCTAAGGCCCGGCGCTTCGGTCGGGTAGAAAGTGCTTCAAGTCGAAAGGAACACATGGGATACAGCGTGTATTACTGTGGCGAAATTGACGTCACACCGTCGCTTACCGAGGAAGATGCCGCCACCTTCCTCGAAATCGTCAACAACCAGCGCAATGACCACACGAAGGAATTCTTCGACCGGGTTGCCGCCAGTCCAGAGCGGGACATCCCCTATTCCGTGGGACTGCTGGAACTCAGCGAAGATCGGTCGCAGATTCTGCCGGAGGCCGATGAAAGCCGATCAGGCGCTGGGACGTGGCTCCAACTCACGGTTGAGCACTTCCTTGCCCCCAAAGGCTATTCAGTTGATGGGGAAATCACTTGGAATGGCGACGACGCAGAGGATCGAGGATGTATCTACGCCAAAGACCAGCAAGTCGACGTGGTCGACGATTGCATTGAGAATCCCGGTCCGAGCTGGTCACCTGCTGCATATGCGAGCCCTGGCGTCAGGGAGGTAATCAAGAAGCTGATTGCCTCTGCCGACAACGCCGGATGCTCGCTCGATCTTGCCGTGGTCGCAGCCGACGATCTCGCAGCGCTCAGGGATATCTCCCAAGGGTTGTGAGGCCGAAATCCCCATCGCAACACCCGCACCAGATCCATCCCCTGAAAGGTTTTCATGTCCACTGCTCCTGTCACCCCCCAGCCGCAGGNNGGCCCCGCCGAAGGGGCCTGCGCTTGTGCCCTCCACCACTTCAGTCGCAAAAGCCAAGGCAAGCGTTCTCATGGAGGTTGTTGTGAATCGCGACGCTCTCTTAGCCGAGGTCGCCGCAGCCCAAGGCATCACCTCGTCCAGGACGACGATTCCGATTCTGTCGAATCTCCTGATCGAAGCTCAAGACGGCTTCCTCAAGATCGCAG
>PLUT01000203.1 GCA_003162875.1 Granulicella sp. | reverse complement strand
GCCGCACCCTGCGCCGCCAGCACGCCCCACTGCTGTGGACTGGCGCTCGGGCTGTTCCCGTGGTTGCTTGCGATGAGCGAGATATAACTCGTCCCCTGCCAAAGCACTACATCGCCCAACGCATAGTTCTCCGTCGAGCTGTAATTCCCCTGGTATGCCAGCCCGCCTGCCCCTGAAGTTCCAGCCGGACCCGTCGCGCCGGTCAATCCTTGCGGTCCCATCGGTCCCGTCGCTCCGGTCGCTCCTGTAGCTCCAACCGGCCCCGCCGCGCCCGTGGAGCCTGCCGCACCGGTCGCACCCGTAGCTCCCGCCGGTCCGGCGTCCACCAGCTCGATATCGAGCGTCGCAGCGTGCGCGGTCTGGTCGTTCTCCTTGCTATCGAACGTCGCCATCGCAGTTCCTGCGGTCAGCGCTATTCCATTGTTGGTCGCGGGACTGCCGATCCAGCCCTGCACCAGCGACGTCACATCCACTGCGATGAACGCTCCCGCCTGGCTCACGGAGAACAGCCCGGCCGCACTGCCCACCGCGGGCAGGCTCGAGTAGGTTACGCTGTACTCGCCCCACGCTCCGGTCACCGGCGCATAGGCAATCAGCCCGGGCGTAGTCACCCGGTTTGCATACAGCCGCAATACCGCGCGCGACACCTTCGCCGGAGTCGTCCCCGCCGGCAGCAGTGACAGGTCGAACTGCAACAGCGTGGTATACCCGCCGCCCACATTCAGATTGGAGATTGCCCCGCTATTCACCGCCGGCAGCGCGCTGTTCACATGCGCGTCGGCCACCAGGGTTGCCTGCGCGCCCCACGCAGGAGCCGCCCCCAAAGCACAGGCTCCCAGCCCCAGCGATAGTCTCAACCAACGCCGAATGCCACACACCATGCGCAGACCCCAGTTCGAGGCACGAACTCAAATCCGGCTGGTCAACTGGTCCTAGGCTTGCCGTTCCGATCCGTACCCGGTCAACGATCCCTGCTCAACAATGCACGCTGCCACTGGTCACGCCTGAATCCACCTGACGGCATGGTTCGAAAGAGACTTGGGAGCAGACCCATTTCAGGCTTTAGCGACCGGAAATGCAAGCCAAAACTCACAGCAATTGGTCTAGACTGCAAAAGCACCCAGCATCGAGGTTTCCGATCATGGCCCAGGCCGCACCCGCCAATACGCCCGGCACGCTTCCCTCCCTCGACACTCTCGTCAATGTGCCGCGCCTCATCACCGCCTACTATTCGCTGCGCCCGGACCCGGACAACCCCGCCCAGCGCGTCGCATTCGGCACCTCGGGCCATCGCGGCAGCGCCCTCAACGGCTCCTTCAACGACGACCACATCGCCGCCATCTCGCAGGCCATCGTCGACTATCGCCGCAGCCAGTCGATCAAAGGGCCGCTCTTCCTGGCGATGGACACGCACGCGCTCTCGGAGCCGGCTTTCACCACGGCGCTGGAGGTGCTCGCGGCCAATGGAATCGACGTCATGGTCGACGATCAGCTCGCCTACACGCCTACACCCGCGCTCTCTCACGCCATCCTGACCTACAACGCAAAGCTCAATGGCGGCAAGACTGCTTCTCAAGAAGCTCTTGCGTGCGGCGCGCGCGATGGCTCCATGCAATGGGCGGACGGCATCGTGATTACCCCGTCGCACAACCCGCCCGAAGACGGCGGCTTCAAGTACAACCCGCCCAACGGCGGCCCGGCCGACACCTCCGCCACCAGGTGGATCCAGGACCGTGCGAATGCGCTCATCGCCGGACGACTCACCGAGGTGAAGCGCGAGGTCTTCGCACTTGCGCTCAACGCCTCCACCACCCATCGCCACGACTACATCACCGCCTACGTCAACGACCTGGCGAACGTCATCGACTTCGCCCCGCTGAAGGGCACGACGTTGAAGCTGGCGGTCGATCCGCTGGGCGGCGCCGGCGTCCACTACTGGCCGCGCATTGCGGACAAGTATCTGCCGCAGTTACAAATCCTCAACCCTTATGTCGATCCCACCTTCCGCTTCATGACGCTGGACTGGGATTCACGCATCCGCATGGACTGTTCGAGTCCGTATGCGATGGCGTCGATGATCGCGAAAAAGGACAGGTTCGACGTGGCCTGGGCCTGCGACACCGACCACGATCGCCATGGCATCGTCACCCGCACCGCCGGCCTGTTGAACCCCAACCACTACCTGGCGGTCGCGATTCAGTATTTGTTTACGCATAGGCCGGAGTGGTCGGCAAAGGTGGGGATTGGCAAAACGCTGGTGTCGTCCTCCATCATCGATCGCGTGGCGAAGGGGCTGGGCAGGCCGATGCTCGAAGTGCCGGTCGGCTTCAAGTGGTTCGTCGACGGCTTGATCGACGGCGAGCTTGGCTTCGGCGGCGAAGAGTCCGCCGGCGCCAGTTTTCTCCGCCGCAATGGCGCCGTCTGGACCACCGACAAAGACGGCCTCATCATGGGCCTGCTCGCCGCCGAGATGACCGCCGTCACCGGCAAGGACCCGGGCCAACTCTACCGCGAGTTGACCGCGAAGTACGGCGACCCCATCTACCAGCGCATCGACGCGGAGGCGACCAAGGAGCAGAAGGCGAAGCTCGCCAAGCTCTCACCGTCGCAGGTGACCGCAAAGACGCTCGTCGGCGAGCCCATCACCGCCATCCTGACCGAAGCCCCCGGCAACCACGCCCCCATCGGCGGGCTGAAAGTGACGACGGAGAATGGCTGGTTCGCCGCGCGGCCCTCGGGGACGGAAGATGTGTACAAAATTTACGCGGAGAGCTTCAACGGGGAGGCGCACTTGAAGCAGATTCAGCAAGAGGCGCAGCAGCTGGTTAACGCGGCGATTGCCTGAAGGTTTAGAATCCGGCAATTCGGCGATGTCGCTACTGAATCGTCTACAATCAAGGACGAGGGCTATCTTATGCGATATACAGCAGCAATCGATAGCGAACCTAAGCTGGCCGCTCTGGTGGACGCTGCTCAGGACGAGCCGGTCTTTATCGAGCGCGGACAGCAGGAGGTCGCCGTGCTGGTATCGGCACGCGAATATGATCGCCTCAGCAGCGCCGCCAACCTCGATTTTCAGGAGTTCTGCGACTCGGTTTCCGACAAGGCCGCAGCACGGGGCCTCACCGAATCGAAGCTCAGCGAACTTCTGAACAATGCCTGAGCGATCACGAATCGTTGTCGATACCAACGTCCTCGTCAGCCGACTCCTCTTCCGCAACTCAGTTGCGGCACAGGCGGTCCGGCGAGCCATGGACGCGTCCCGGATCATTGTCTCCGCTGCTACTTTACAGGAACTCGAATCTGTCCTCTCGCGACAGAAGTTTGAGGTTTACCTCAGCCTTGCCGATCGCCTGCAGTTCTTCCATCTGCTTCGCCGTGCGGCCACGTACATCGAAAAGGTTCCCGAAGTAGCAGCGTGCCGCGATCCGAAGGATGACAAATTTCTGGCTCTTGCGCTTGCGGGGCGAGCCGGCATTATTATGACTGGCGACGCCGACCTCATCACTCTCAACCCGTTTCGGGGGATTGAAATACTCACGCCGCGACAGTATCTTGACCGCTAGGCCTAGATTTGCGGCGTGATTCGCGCCTACATCATTTGGGGGTGGGTAGCTTGAGAAAATCGGCTACGTCGAGGGCTTTGCGCGTGAAGCGCGCCTCGTACATTTCGCCCTTGTAATAGTCGCGCAGATCGATGCGGGTGCCGACGGAGGCGCGACCGGGGCGTTCGGGCGGAATGATCAGCTCGCCCTCGCCCTGCAGTTCATTACCGACGTAGTTGCGCAGCATCTTGCCGTCGTACACCGCGGTCACGCGATACCACGGCCCAAACGGGTGCAGCTTCTCGCAGTTCAGCAGCGTGCGCGACTGGCCGCCGGCCGTGGCAAAGCTGTCCAGGCACCACTGCGCTGGTTTTCCGTCTGCCCCGGCGACAATGCGAATCTCGAACAGCATCCGCTCATTCGCGATGTCATCGCCGGTTGCCGGGTCGACCGACTGCAGGTGAAAGATCCGCTGCGCCGGCTTTCCGTCCGCGTCCGGCTTGAAGATCATCTCCCACGTCCACGTGGCCGCGCCGGCCAGCGGATGCACATCGAAGAACAGCGCGTCGTCCACGCCATTGAACGCGACCGCCTTGCCGATCGCGGTGTCGATCACCTTGGGCGCGCCCAGCACCTTGGTCGCATGGCCGCCGACCAAGGCTGTCTGGTCGAACCGCCAGACCTCCTGCGCCGCCGCCGGCACAGCCAGCCCCACGGCCAGCAGCACGCACGCCGTTGCCAGCCTGCGCGCCTGATTCACGCCGTTCACGCCGCCGCAACCGGAGCGGGGTCCCCGGCGAGCTTGCTCGCTGGGGTCGGCATGCGTGCCTGGCGTACACGCTCCACGCCGTCCAGCGCAGTCCACAGCGCGCGTGCCGCAGCTTCTCCGGCGGTCAGCGCAGCCTCGGTTTCCTCGGGGTGTGCCGCCAACTCGGCCGTCAGCGCGTTGCGCCACACCCGCGCATGATGCACGTCCGCGGTCATGTGCACGGTAAAGTAGTGGCGCGTCGCGGCATCCGCGCCGTAGTGGTGCATCAGGCCCTCGGCCTTGGTCTTCGCAATCGCCGGCACCTGCGACTCATACGCATACAGCGCCGCCAGCGCCGCCGCGGGCGAGTGCTGCATCTGCGCGCGAAAGTGTTCCAGCAGCGCGCGCGTCTCCGGCGCAATCTTGCGCACGCGCACCTCATTCGGCTCCGCGCCCATGCCCCGCGCAAAGTCCATCCACAGGTCGCTGTGCGGAACGCCGTCTTCCAGGCCCTCTTCGTCGGCCAGATTTTCCAGCACCAGCCGGCGCAGCTTGCCGTCCGGAAGGTGCGAGTGCAGCGCGCTCAGGTACGCCGGAAACGCCGACACGTGGTGCCAGTATTCCGCGCCGTATTCGCGCAGGTCGTCGCGGGTCAGCTCACCCTTCGACCAGGCCTGGTAGAAGGGATGCTTCAGCAGGTCGTAGCACTGGATGCGGTCCTCGAGTGCGCTAAAGAAAACAGCGGAAGAGTCAGTCATGGCAAATCTCCGGTCGGGGATAGGCTGCGGTTCCGATTCCGATTGTAGCGAAGATCGGGGATGGCGTGCCGGTTACAGCTTTGGCGAGAAGTCGGTCAGCTTCAGAAACGTCGATTCGACCTTGTCGACCAGCTTGCCGTTGACCTCGCTGGCGACGCTCACGCTCTTCCACTCCGGATCGTCGTGGAACGCGGCCCAGTTTGCAGTCGCCGCCTCACGGCTGGGGTGCTTCAGGATGTAGAAGAGCGTCTTGCCCTTCAGCGGGTCATCGGTCGGCGTCCAGTAGGCGATGCTCTCCATGCCGTGCCGCTTGAAGATGGCAATCGTATGGTCGCGAAAGCGCGCCAGCAGGGCGTCGAGTTTGCCCTCGTTGGCGTGGTATTCACGCAACTCAAAGACCACGTCGCCGCCTCCAGCGCCTGCCTGGGCCGAGCCTTCAGGTCCGGCCAACGCGGCCAGCAACGCCCCTGCACCGATTCCCGTCACCATTGTCCTTCTGTTCATCGTCAGTCTGTTCATAGAGCGGTATTCTAACCCTCTATTCGCAGGCCGGGCGAATTCCCTTTCTTACCACCGCGCTCTGAGTTACGCTTTAAGACCTCCCCAGCCAATTCCGGCGTTGTGGCACTTAATCTGGAGCTTCCATGAAGGTCTTCGGCATCATCCTGTTCGTCCTCGTGCTCGCGATTGCCGGTGTTTACATCGCTGGGGCGCGGCTCCCGTACAGCCACTCCGTGTCGGTGACGGGAGTTGTCCCAGCCCCGCAGGACAAGGTCTTCGCCCTTATCACCAACGTAGTCAAAGGCGCCCAATGGCGCCCGGCGGTCAAGTCCGTCACCGTGCTCGAACCCGACCAGGGCCGCGATCACTGGGTTGAACATCTCAAGTACGGCCAGTTCATGACCTTCCTCGCAACCAGCACCGAACCGCCTGTCCGGCGGGATGTCCTGCTCGACGACCCGAAGGCTGCCTACGGCGGCACCTGGACGTATGAACTCTCGCCCGGTCCCGATCCCTCCACCACCACGCTCCGCATCACCGAGACCGGCTTCATCAAGCCGCCGCTCTACCGGTTCGTCATGGCACACGTCATGGGCCCCACCCACAACCTCGACCAGTACATGACGGACATCCAGGCTGCCGCGAGCAAGCCGTAGGGCTGGCCGATCAAGCGCGCCGCGTCCCGTTCCGGTAGATCGCGATTCCCGCCAGGTTCAGCACCAGCGCCGGCAACGCGACTTTCGCCGCAAACAGCCACTTACTGGCCACTCCGACGATGGGCAGCACCAGAAAGCCCATTGCCAGCAGCGTCACCACCAGCCCACTCACTGCCGCGACCTTCATCCACGGCCCCGCGCGAACGCCAAACCGCTCGCCAACCAGCAACGGAATCGCGAACATCATCAGGTAATAGATCCCGTAGCTGACATTGCCCACGCTGTTGATCACCTGGAACGCCTCCTGCGCGCCCGTCCCGTACGTCGCCAGCAGGCCCATCCCAGTCGCCAGCGTCACGATCACGGCGATGGAGCGGGTCGGCGTCTTCCAGCGCGGGTCGAGTCGCGTGAACCACGCCGGAATCATCTTGTCCCAGCCGGTCACCATCGGCAGCCGGCTGGTTTCGGCCACGATCACCGCGTACTGCGCCACCAGCGCGATCGCGAGTACCAGGATGACCGCCCGGCCAAGCGTCAATCCCCAGTCGACGCCACCGGTTGCGGTACCGCCGCCAAACGCCGCCGCTAGAATCTGCGGAATCGGTCCGGTCAGATCGACCTTCGCCGCGGGAATATACGCCAGCATCGAACCCGTCATCAGGATGTAGATCAGCGCAATGATCGGCGCACTAATCCACGCCGAACGCATGATCGCGCGCCCCGGGTTGCGCGTCTCCCCGGCGAAGACCGCAACCTGCTCCAGGCCACTGAGCCCGTTGAACGCAATCTTGGTGAACAGGTTCATGGTCATCAGCGTCAGTACAGGCCTGCCGAAGCTGAACGGGGACTGCGGGCTCACATGCGGGTGCGCCGCGCTGGCGTGCGGATGGTAGAACAGCAGTCCCATCAGCAGCACCGTCACCAGCACCGTCACAGCCGTGCCGAAATGCGACACCCACCGGCCAATGCCAAACCCCGGCAGATTGACAAACAGAATCACGAGAAACAACGCAATCGTGAAGCCCGCGATCAGCGTGTGATTGTCCTCAATCCATGCCGCGCGCGGCCCCAGCCCATAGCTGATGCTGGTCGCGGTCAGGATTCCGACGTTGGACACCGCCAGCAGCGCCCACATCCCGAAGTTCCACGCGCTCATAAATCCCGCGAACGGTCCCAGCGCGTACTTGGTCCACTGGTAGACGCCGCCCTCCAGCGGCCAGATCCTGGCACACCATCCCACCACGGCCGCAAGCGGAATAAACAAGAAGAGAATCGCAGCCAGCCAGAACCAGATATGCGTCCCGCCCTGCTTGGCCGCGATGCCGGACCAAGCGATCCCCACTACCAGCAGGATCTGCATGGGCACCAGGTCCCATAGCCCCAGTTCGCGCTTCAGCGCATGACTCTGCGCTCGACCTTCGGCCGATCCGGACTCCGCTGCCAGCTCTTCCACAGGGTTATTCAAGCGATGGCTCCGCGAGAGGATTGGCGAGGCAACTCCTCAATGTAGCACTTGGCGACCCGGTTTCCGTTCGACGATGACAGCACTCCTAGCCGAGCACCGACCTGCCGCGATATGCTGGCCGCTGGGAGGTGAATCATGATCGCACGGCATTGGCGCGGTTGGACCAAGACACGCGACGCGGACGCATATGAGAGCCTGCTGAGGGACAAAGTCCTTCCGGGCCTGAAAGACATCGAAGGCTATCGAGGCGGATATATTCTTCGTAGCGATGGCCCCCATGATGCGGAATTTGTCGTCATCAACTTGTTCGATTCGCTCGAATCGGTGAAGCGTTTTGCCGGTCAGGACTACACAACGGCGATCTTCGAGCCTGAAGCGCGCAGGCTGCTGAGCAAGGCTGAACTGATCGCGATGCACTACGAAGTCCGCGCCAGCAGCCTGTAGCACCGGGTCTAAACGGCGCGGGGCCACTGCACCGATTGACGCGCCCGCGACTACTCTGCGAGACTCCGCTTATGCAGTATCGCGGCAAGCTGGAATACGCCCACGCGCGCAGCATGCGCACCCGCAACACCCGTCTCTACCGCCTGGCCCACTGGCCCCTCTGGATCTGGGTCTTCTTCCTCGCGCCCGGCCCACTGACCTTCTCGCTCTTCGCGCATGGCTTCAGCCGCGGCAACCTCGCCTGGCTCGCGCTGGTCCTCATCGGCACCGGCATCGCCGCCTTCCGCGGCAGCCTTCCCGGCGCCGAGCCCGCGCCCTACATCCTGCGCTTCGACGAGGACAAGCCCAATCCCCTCTACCGCCGCGTCTGCTACACCTTTGCCTGGAACGCCGTCCTCTGCTTCGCTCTGCTCAACCTCGCCGGCCTGATCGTCGCCTCCGCCACCGGCACCTGGTACCTCAAGCAAATCTACAACTACGCCTACGCGCCGCTGTGCGCAACTATTCTGCTGCTGGGCGCGGCCGGCCTGCTGCCGCGGGTGAAGCGTTCCACCCGGGGCGAGGGCACGGAACGCCGCTACTTCTACGGCGTGGTGTGGGCCGTCGTCATCGCGCAGACTGCCCTGCTCATCGTCTGGAGGATGTTGCCGGAGACGCGTGTCGCCAGCCTGATCAAGCTTGCAGTTTTTGTCGGGACGCTGCTGGCGGTGGCCCTCGTCGCCCACCGCGGAGCACTCCCGCGCACTCGCCCCATCGTCCCCGGCGAATCCATGGTCGCCGACTGAAACCCTCCTCCCTTGCTTGTCATTCCGCAGCCCGGGGTCCCCGACGAGCGGTCTTTGCTCGCTGGGGTGGAGCGTAGCGGAGGGATCTGCTTCTTTCTTTGGTCAATCCTCCGACGGTCGCTCCACGTGGTCCACGATGAGTTGGCTTATGCGGCCTTGCGCGGGTTCCAGCTTCAGTCCGAGCTGTTTTTCGAGCGCGGCAAATATGTCGGGACTGGTGGGCTCGGATGCGATCCCCTCCGATGCGAGAGCGCTGGAGATCGGCTGCCAGGAGAAGTCCAGCGAAAAATTGTAGGCCCCGGTTAGCCCGGCCTTGTCGATCACCGGGCGATCGAGCGTATATGCGAATATGTCGGATTTTTCAAATTCCGCCGCCCCCACTATCAAAGCCCTTCCGATCATCCGTTCACCTCATAGCGGGGATGGTACGCTCGAACCACGGCTCCGGTTCCTGGCGGACGGTAATCGCTCATTCTGATCGATGATTGCCGTTTCCAGCCGAATCAGGTTGACAGTCCATTCATCCCACGAAAGACTTGAATCGACACCCTAGGACATTTTCACCAAAACACATGACAAAGAAACCTGCCGCTGCACCTCCGACCACCAACAAACACCTCATCCGCTGGGTGGAGAAGATGGCCGAACTGACCCAGCCCGCGGCCATCCACTGGGTAGACGGTTCGCAGCAGGAATATGACCGCCTCTGCGACCAGTTGGTCGAGGCCGGGACCTTCTTCCCGCTGGACGAGACCAAGTGGCCGGGATGTTTCTACGCCCGCTCCGTGCCCACCGACGTCGCGCGTGTCGAGGAGCGCACCTTCATCTGCTCCCTCTCCAGGGACAACGCCGGCCCCACCAACAACTGGGAAGACCCCTTCGTCATGCGCAAGCGGATGAAGCAGCTCTTCAGCGGCTCCATGCGCGGCCGCACCATGTACGTCCTTCCCTACTCCATGGGACCCGTCGGCTCGCCCATCTCGCAGATCGGCGTCGAACTCACCGACTCCGCATATGTCGTCGTCAACATGCGCATCATGTCGCGTATCGGCGCGCCTGTCTTCGCCGAGATCGACAAGGACATCCATCGCGTCACTCCATGCATGCACACTGTCGGCGCGCCGCTCGAGCCCGGACAGAAGGACGTCCCCTGGCCCTGCAACGACCTTAAGTACATCGTCCACTATCCCGAGACGCGCGAGATCTGGTCCTACGGCTCGGGCTACGGCGGCAACGCGCTCTTAGGCAAGAAGTGCTTCGCCCTGCGCATCGCATCCAACATTGCGCGCGACCAGGGATGGATGGCCGAACACATGCTCATCGTCGGCATTGAGACGCCGCCCGACGCCAGCGGCCGCACCGAGAAGACTTACCTCGCCGCCGCCTTTCCCTCCGCCTGCGGCAAGACCAACCTCGCCATGCTCATTCCACCCGCCGGATTCGACGGCTGGAAGGTCTGGACGGTCGGCGACGACATCGCATGGATCAAGCCCGACGCCAGCGGCCAGTTGCGCGCCATCAACCCCGAGGCAGGCTTCTTCGGCGTCGCTCCCGGAACATCGCTCAAGACCAACCCCAACGCCATGGCGACGCTCAACCGGAACTCCATCTTCACCAATGTCGCCCTGACCGTCGGAGCGGATGGAAAGGCGGACGGCGGCATTTGGTGGGAGGGCATGACCGACACTATTCCCGACCGTCTCATCGACTGGCGCGGCAACCCCTGGACTCCAGCCAGCCCCACCCCCGCCGCGCATCCCAACGGCCGCTTCACCACCCCCGCCAGCCAGTGTCCGGCGATCGATCCCGACTGGGAGAACCCACAGGGTGTGCCCATCTCCGCCTTCCTGTTCGGAGGCCGCCGCCCCACCACTATCCCGCTGGTCTACCAGGCCTTCAACTGGTCCGCCGGCGTGTATACCGGGGCCACCATGGGCTCGGAGACCACCGCCGCCGCCGGTGCGCCCGTGGGCAAGGTCCGCCGCGATCCCATGGCCATGCTCCCCTTCTGCGGATACCACATGGGCGATTACTTCCGCCACTGGATCAAGATGAAGCGATTGTTCTCCGACACGCCGCGCATCTTCCAGGTCAACTGGTTCCGCAAAGACGCCGACGGCCGCTTCCTGTGGCCGGGCTACGGCGAGAACATGCGCGTCCTCAAATGGATTGTCGACCGCATCCACGGCCGCGCCAAGGGCAGGGAGACGCCCATCGGCTGGGTCCCCTACTTCGAAGACATGCACTGGGATGGCATGGACCGATCCGAGGCCGAACTGCGCGCCACCTTCGACCAGCTCCTGCAGGTCGATACCGACGCCTGGAAGCGCGAGGTCATGGACCAGGAAGAGCTGTTCATCGCCCTCCACGACCACCTCCCCGCCGAGATGATCTTCCAGCGCGAGCTCCTCATCTGCCGGTTGTAGAGCGCAGCCCGCGGGTGGGTCGCGTCGCGGCTGGCGGTTCTTCTGCATTTTCTTTCCGCTGCCGCCTCCGGGATCACGCTGAACCGTGTCTGCTCGCCCGCAGGAGCGCCGGAAGATAGCTCTTTTCACAACATGCACCGCCTGTGCCTCACTTTTTCCACCATTTCCCCTTGACGAACCCTTCGCTCCGAACTACTCTGAAGAGGTGACAGGACTCCCTTCGGGTTGAGTCGGTCACAACGAAGTCCACCCACTTCGTTGCATTACCGGAATACCCACGCAACAGCCCCCACCGCGCTGCGTGGGTTTCCTCTTTAACCGCCAATCTCTTTCCAGCCGGACCCCTTGACGTACGGTGCGATAACCGGTACCTTCAATTCATGGGAGTTGTACGCATCAACGTGTGCATGTGTAGCTGTTGCCCTTGTTGTATGGGCAAGAGCCGCTGCTGCGCTGGTGCATCCCCCGTCTAGGCGAGTTATAGCAACACCAAAGCCTTAGAATTTCAGGAGCCCACGTATCAGCGCACAGCGCGATATGTGGGCTTTTCCTTTTGCCCGCCAAACCAAGAGAAACCGAAACAGCAAGCAGACTCACCAAGGAGATTTATGGCAACCCCCGAAACAACCCGCCCCGCTCAGCCACGGCATGGACTCAAGCTGCCCATCAACGTGGACCTGCTCGCCATCGGAATCGGCCTCGCGCTCGCCGTTCTGATCCGCTTCGGCGTCATTCACCAGATCAGCTTCTAGTCAGGCCAGCGCTCTTCCGCAAGGGCATAACCCGCCACCCTCGCACCACGGATCTCCTGCACGCCTGTCCTATGTCGACCCAGACCATCCCCATGCCCATCGCCGCCGACAGCCCGTCCAGTTCCGCGGCGCCGCCGGACTCGACAGCTCCCCTGAAACCGGCGAGTCTGCCCGGACTCTTTCCGGGCGTTGCGCTGCTCTTCGGCATCGGCCTGCTGGGCAAGTTGCTGCAAAACGCCACTACCATTCTCCGGACCAGGTATCACCTGCCCGTGCCGCACATCGAATACGTCGTCTGGGCAATCATCCTCGGCCTCATTGTTTCGAACTTCCTTGGCGTCGCCCGCATCTTCCGCCCCGGGATTGCTACCTACGAACTGTGGCTGAAGCTCGGCATCGTCCTGGTCGGCGCACGCTTTCTGCTGCAGGACGTCCTGCACATCGGCGGGCTGTCGCTGCTGCTGGTCGCTGTCGAACTCGCCCTGTCGCTCTCGGTCATGACGCTGCTCGGCCGCATCTTCCGGCTGCCGCCCAAGCTCACCAGCCTGCTCGCGATTGGCTCGTCCATCTGCGGAGTCACCGCCATTATGGCCGCGCAGGGAGCCATCGATTCGGACGAGGAAGACACTTCCACCGCCATCGCAGCCATCCTTACCCTGGGCGCTATCGCGCTGGTTACCTTCCCTGCCATTGGCCATTCGCTGCACATGGGCCAGCAGGCCTATGGCATGTGGGCCGGGCTCGCCGTCGATAACACCGCGGAGTCCGTTGCCACAGGCGCGCTCTACGGCCAGGATGCCGGTCGCTGGACGATCCTCGCCAAAACCGCGCGCTCGTCCTTCATCGGATTTGTCGTCCTGGGCTACGCCGTCTACTGGGCGTCCAAAGGTAAGGCCGCGCACGTCAAGAACAAGCCGCTCTTTCTGTGGCAGAAGTTCCCCAAGTTCATCCTCGGCTTCCTTGCAATCTCCATCCTGGCCACCGCCGGCTTCTTCACCCAAGGTCAGCTCAACAGCATTTCAAGCCTGTCGCAATGGGCCTTCCTGCCGGCATTTGCCGGCGTCGGGTTGCGGACCAATATGAGAGACCTGGTCGACCAGGGTTGGCGTCCACTCGCGGTGGGCATCCTCGGCGAAGTATTCATCGCCATCGTCACCCTCGGCCTGGTCTTCTGGAGCTATAACCACGGAGTCGCCCGATGACGCCGCTCGCAAGCTTTACGGAATATGGGAGCCTCGTGTTCGGCGCGCCTGCGCCGCCGAAGACGGGCATTCGCGCGATCACGCGAAATGCTCCCGCCAATTCGACTTCCGCACCTATCCGTTGTTGTCGCCCTTAGCGAGAACACGCCTCCGCACGCCCGTCCCATCGCAATCCAGCTTTCCTAACTCGCCGCGAACCCGCGCGCCCCACTCATCAGGAGACCCGCATGATCCGCACCATCCGCACGAACCTGTCCCGTTTCTTCGTCTTTGCCGCTCTATTTGCCTCGGTCATCCACTCCCCGGCCCAGGTGGTCAGCGGCACTATCTCCGGGACTGTGACTGATCCCAGCGGCGCGGTCATCGCCAACGCCAAGGTCGTGGTTCACAACGACGACACCGGTGTGCAGCGCGCACTCACGACCAGCGGCATTGGCGCGTTTACCGCCCCTGCCGTGCCCATCGGGAGCTACACCGTCAGCGTCGACGCCAGCGGTTTCGCCGCCTACAAGCGCACAGGTATCACGCTCACCGTCGGTCAAACTCTCAATCTGACCCTGTCTGTCAGCATCACCGGCAGCGAAACCGTCACCGTGCGGGACGTTCCCTCCGCCGTCAATGTTTCCTCCGACCAGATATCCGGCCTGGTCGACGCGCGTCAGGTCAAGGAACTCCCGCTCAACGGACGCAGCTACGATCAATTGCTTCTGCTGAATCCGGCAACGGTGAACTACACCAACCAGCGTTCCGGCAGTGTAGGAACCTCGAACTCCTCGGTAGGCAGCATGTTCTCCGCCTCCGGCCGCCGCCCGCAGGACAATCTCTTCCTGCTCAATGGGATCGAGTACACCGGCGCATCGCTCATCAACACCACCCCCGGCGGGACCTCCGGCCAACTCCTCGGCATCGACGGTATTCACGAGTTCAATGTCGTCACCGACACGTACTCGGCCTCTTACGGCAAGCGCGATGGAGCCCAGGTATCCATCTCCACCACCGGCGGCACCAACGCGCTCCATGGCAGCGTCTATGAGTTCCTGCGCAACAGCTTCTTCGACGCTCGCAACTACTTCGACAGCCCCCGCATTCCCGAGTTTCAGCGCAACAACTTCGGCGCGGCGCTGGGCGGGCCCATCAAGAAGGACAAGCTATTCCTCTTCGGCAACTACGAAGGCTATCGCCAGAACCTGGGTGAGTCCATCGTTACGCTGGTGCCGGACGCTACCTCACGCGCCAAGGCGGTCGCCAGCGTTCAGCCGCTGCTCAACCTGTGGCCGGTCGCGAACGGTCCTGAAATCTTCCAAAACGGCGCCAGCACCGGCATCGCCGAGTACATTGGCACCGCGCCCCAGCATATTCGCGAAGACTTCGGCACCTCGCGTTTCGACTACACCATCGGCAGCGCGGACACGTTCAACACCATCTACACTATCGACGACTCCTACGCCTCCAGCCCCTCGGCCGACCCCTACTCATACGTCAATGAGAATCTGCGCGAGCAGGTCCTCAGCTTCCAGGAGCAGCATGTCTTCTCGCCGCGCCTGGTGAATGTCGCCCGCGCCGGCCTCTCGCGTTCCACGTTCTACTTCTTCGGCTACGTTCCAGCCGCGCAGCAGGCACTCGCTCCAAGTGTCAGACCCGGCGTACCCACCTACGCTCTAGTCATCTCCGGTTCAACCGCCGTCGGAGGCGCATCGTCCATCACCACCGCCGGCGCCAATGTCGGATCCAACAATGGCATCACGCGAAATCTCTACACCTTCGACGATCATGCGTATTACACCATCGGCAAGCACACCATCCAGGCCGGAGTCTGGCTGCAGCGCCTGCAGTCCAACGACAACCTCGCCCAGGATCAGTACGGCCAGGCTTCCTTCGCCTCGCTGACCACTTTCCTCGCCGGCACAATCAAGACCTTTACCTACGCTCCGGTGACCACCGAACTTGGCTGGCGCACGCTCTTCGCCGATGCGTTTCTCGAAGACACCTGGCACATCACGCCAACGTTCGAGGCTCGGATCGGCTTCCGCACAGAGACCTCGACCGGCTGGAGCGAATCGCAAAACCGCGCCAGCGTCTACACCTTTACCAACGGAGTCATCGGCACCACGCCCACCTCCGGTCTCTCCAATGCCCTGACCAGCAACCATGCGCTGTTTCTTCCCGAGCCGCGTGTCGGCTTCGCATGGAACGTGTTTGGCGACGGACACACCAGCCTGACAGGAGGTGCAGGCCTGCACCATACCCTGCTCGATGCGCTCGACTACCGCCTCGACCAAGCCGCACCCTACAACACGGTCTACTCCTATAGCAGCAGCACAGTTGCCAACCCTACCGGCGTGACACCGGCAGTCAGCCCCTCCACCGTGGACTCGGCGATCCGCACGCCCACGCTGTTCTCGTACGATCTCAAGATCGAGCAGCAACTCGCTCCGGCAACGTCTCTTACCATCGGCTACAGCGGATCGCACAGTTATCACCAGATCATGAACGGCGATCTCAACGAGCCGGCCTACCAGGTCCAGTCCAACGGCGCCATCTACTATCCCAATACCACTAAGGCCAATACCGCCGTCGCCAATACCACCTCATGGTGGGCGGGAGCATCGGGCAACTACAACGCTCTGGTCGTCGATCTGCGCCACAGCTTCAATCACGGTCTCCAGCTCCGCGGAAACTACACCTGGTCCAAGAACCTCGACGACGGCTCAGCCTGGAACACCTCCGTCTCGTCCAATACGCCAGCCTACGTCGAAGTCCCCGCATTGCCCCACCTCGACTACGGGCCCGCCGCGTCCGACATCCGCGATGTCGCCTCCATCAACGCCACCTATGAACTCCCCTTCGGCCAGAACAAGGCCTTCCTCGGTAACGCCGGCAATCTCACCGACCATATCGTCTCCGGCTGGTCCATCGCGTCCATCACCACGCTGCTCTCGGGCTTCCCCTTCAGCCCGCAGTTGGGCTATAACCCCACCGGCTCCGGCGACTCACGTAACCCCGTCCGCCCCAACGTCACGCCCGGTTTCGCCGGCCATCTCTATACCGGCGGCAGCACCGCACAGCGGGTCGCGCAGTACTTCAATCCCGCCGCCTTCTCCGCTCCAGCCTTCGGCTACGTCGGCAATGCCGGCCGCGATTCACTCATCGGTCCAGGGTTCGCGGACTGGGACCTCTCGCTGCTGAAATCCACCGCGCTCAGCGAGCGCACCCGCCTCCAGTTCCGTGCGGAGTTCTTCAACATCGTCAACCACACCAACCTGCAACTGCCCAACGAGGTCGTCTACTCAGCCGGTCCCACCCAGGGCACGACCGCCAACCAGAATACCGTCGCCGCGCTCGGTTCACCTGGCGTCATCTCGGCAACCGCCAACACCAGTCGCCAGATCCAGCTCGGCCTGAAGCTCCTCTTCTAGACCGCACACGCAGAAAGGCCCACGTCTCTATGCCTGAGACGTGGGCCTTCCTGCACAACCCCAACCAACCCTGCTCGCCGCACTTGGGTTCGGATCGAACGCTGCGAGCAAGCTTTTCGGCGCCACCCGTTCCCCGGGAAACCGCCTACTCGGGGGTAACCGACGAGAGGAAGCAGGGGAACATCACAACTACCATGAACAGCAGGGCCATCATCGCGTCATGCATGTCGTTGCCTCAGCTTTCTTCGGGGAACAGATTCACCAGCCCCTCCAATATCGCCTGTCCCTCCCCCGCGGCCCATCCCACCTAGGAATTACTTCATAGAACCTTGGTGGTATACGCCTGCAACTTTCGTGTTAGGGCGTGTTCACACTAACG
>PLUT01000386.1 GCA_003162875.1 Granulicella sp. | reverse complement strand
TCATGGGCGAGGGAAGGAATCCTGGCACGACCCAACTTCAAGCATTGGGCAAACAGCATGGGATAAAAAACGCGCCGGAGATTCTGGCGAAGGTAGAAAGAGCCGTGGCCAATTGGCCCCGCTATGCCGAACTGGCAGGCGTATCGCGAAAATCAACCAAAGATGTCGCAGCCAAGATCAAGTTGCTGTGATCGTCTACATTCTTTTTGTCTAGGCGACGGACGGATCGTGAATCGAATACCCCGGATCCCGTCCGTTGATTCTGCCGACGTCTCTGTTCGCTGACGGCTAACCTCGGCAACCATCCTTGGCACGGTTGCACCGTATTCTCACAGCGAAGTCGCTGTACGCCTGTGGCCGCAAGACGTGGAGACTGGGTATACTCAGCAAATTCCTCCGGAGGCCGCTGCGATGCCCGGGATTCTTCCTCAAATTCGACACGTCGTTGTGGTCATGCTGGAAAACCGCTCCTTCGACAACCTGTGCGGCTGGCTCTACCAGGGCGCGCCCCAGCCTGCGCACTTCCTGCCCGCGTCTTCTTCGGCAACACCTTTCAACGGCCTACGCCCCAGCCTCTTCAACCCGGTCCAGAAGTCCTACTTCACCGATCAGTCCGGCCCAACCTATCCCATTTTTCCGCAGGCCAACGCCACCAATATGCCTAATCCCGACCCCGAGGAGGATTACCCCAATGTGAACTATCAGCTCTTCGGGCCCGAATCACCCAATCAGAATCCCCGCTGGCCGAACCTCGGCTTCGTCATCAACTACGCAAATGTCACCGGCACAAACATACCCGTGCAAGTTATGGAGTCCTTCAGCACAGTCCAGGTGCCCATTCTTTCATCCCTGGCCCGCAACTTCGCCATCAGCGATGCGTGGTTCTCCTCCGTTCCGAGCAACACCTGGCCGAATCGCAGCTTCTTCCATGCCGGCACTTCCAACGGAAATGTTGTCAACGGAACCACTCCCGATCCCTTGGCATGGAACGTCTTCACCATCTTCAATGTGCTCGAGGGAATGGGAGTCGATTGGCGGATCTACACCGACACCGTCATCACGCCGTCGCTCACTTGGCTGATGTCTCCGCAACTCTGGCCGTATGCGCTGACGCGTTTCGGCCACTTCGATGACTTCCAATCCGCGTGTGCCTCCGGTTCGCTTCCACGGTATTCGTTCCTCGAGCCCAGCTTCGTGGACAAGCCTAATGACGAGCATCCACCGCACGATGTCGTCGCCGGAGAACAGTTCCTCTGGGCGATCTGGCAGGCGGTCAGCAAGTCCCCCGCGTGGCCCGAGACCTTGCTCCTGATTACCTACGACGAGCACGGCGGCACCTACGACCACGTGATGCCACCCTGGGGAGCTGCCTCCCCGGACGACAAGAGCAGCCCAGGGGAACAGGGTTTCGGTTTCGACCGCTTCGGCGTGCGCGTGCCCATGATCGCCGTCTCGCCGTGGATCGCGCCGGGTACGGTCTTTCGCTCCGATACTTCCGTCCCTTACGACCATACCTCCGTGCTCGCGACGCTCCGGGACTGGCTCTCGATCCCGTCTGACAAGATGCTGGCGAGCAAAAGAATTGCCGCGGCGCCGACTCTGGCTCAGTTGCTGACGCTCGACCAACCACGCACTACCCTGCCGGCCATCTCCCAGCCCGCCGTGGAAGTCACCGAGACGTCCACGTTCCTTCCTCCAAATACGCTTCAGAAGAGCATGGTCTCTGCGCTGGCTGTCCAGCGCAACGCCGATCCCGATGCTGCCCTAGCAAGCGTGCAGACCCGGCAGGATGCCATCAACTACCTGCAAGCGGGTACCGCTGCACCCTGAATTGGCCGAGTTCGACTCGGTGCACGCCCGGCTCTCGGGTACAGCAGAGTCGTCGACAACGGTTCGTGACCACTAGCGCATTTATGGGAATCGACGCGGGCACGGGTTTCTTGCCCGTTTGTATTTCTGTTCATGAATCATGAACGTGGATAATAACTGAACGCACATCTTGGTAAGTCATTTATTTACAATCCGTTTCATTCCAGATCAGCTTCAGCTCTCACCTTGTTCACGTTAAATAGTGCGTTCATGATTTCATGTACAATCCAATAACGTGAACGTAAAAGGCGGGGGCGATGGGACAGTTCGGACCAAATCGAGGGATGCTTGATCGGGCGCTTGCTGCGATCGAGGCGGAGACTGGCCTCCAAACAACGATCCTCGGATGGGAATTGCAGGTTGGCAGGGATAGACATCAAGTTGATGCCGTCGTTGAGATCGCCGGCCCAGAAGCCACAAACCGCTTCGCTGTCGAGATCAAAGCTGCTGCCAGACGGGTAATCGTCGAGCAACTCTGGCACCGTTGGCAGCCGCTGGCAAAAGAGCGGCCCCTTCTTGTTGCACCGTATATCACACCGAATCTGGCTCAGCAGTGCCGCGATTTGGGGCTGTGTTTTGCGGATGTAGCAGGCAATATGTTCCTAAAGGCGCCCGGGTTGCATGTCTACGTAACCGGCAAACGCCCGGACCAGGATTGGAAAGCAGCAGCGGACGAAGGCCGAGCGGTGACCCCCGCGGGATTGCGGATCGTATTCACCCTCCTCTGCGATCCGCACCTCCTGAACGCCACCTATCGGGAGCTTGCCACTGCCGCCCGCGTGGCACTTGGTACGGTTGGCCCCGTGATCAAAGATCTCGAGAACCGGAAGCATCTGACCTTGGGTATTACGCCCCGCCGCATTTTGAACCCGGATCGGCTCTTCGAGGAGTGGGTCGCCGCATTTCCTACCGCTCTGAGACCTAAGCTCAATGCGAGGAGGTTCCGAGCACCTGAACCAAATTGGACCGATCAGGTGGCTCTTCGCACTTACGGCGCTTATTGGGGTGGAGAAGTTGCTGCGAAGAAACTCCTACACCATCTCCAACCAGAGACCGCGACGATCTACACCACTGAAATGCCCCGGCAACTGATCGTTGATCAGCGCCTTCGAGCTGACGTGAATGGAGACGTAGAGATTTTCGATGTGTTCTGGAATACCGAGCGAGTCCACGGCATTGATGACATCGTTCCCCCGGTGTTGGCCTATGCTGACCTGTTCACGACCACGGAAGGAAGAGATATTGAGGCCGCAAGGATGATTTATGACCAGTTCATTCGCCCAACCTTTAGAAATCAAGCATGACCGGGTTGATCCGGCGATTCTGAAGGTAGTGACAAAAATCGACGAAGTGGCCCGCAAGTGCGACACCAGGTACTTTATGGCAGGTGCAACGGCACGCGAGATCATGCTGCGGCATGTGTTTGGCCGGGCGCCGGGAAGACGAACACTGGATGTCGATTTTGGTATCGCGGTAGCAAGTTGGGAACAATTCGAAGCATTGAAATCCGTTCTCACCAGCCAAGCCGGCTTCGCTCCTGATCCGAAACAGAAACAACGGCTGATTGACTCGGAGACCTCGGTAACCGTCGATCTGATTCCATTCGGCGGCATCGAGCGTGACGGAAGCATCTTCTGGCCTCCTGACGAAGACATCGTGTTGCGAGTGACCGGCTTCGAGGATGCACTCGTGGGTGCAGTTCCGGTTCGTCTCACGCCTGACTTGATCGTTCCCATTGTCAGCCTGCCTCTTTTGCTGGTTCTAAAACTCTTTGCGTGGACTGATCGGAAGGCTGAAAACCGCGACGCCGAAGACATCCATACCTTGTTGCGGCAGTATGGGGATGCCGGCAATGAAGATCGCCTGTTCGGGGAACACCTCGATATTCTGGAGGCCGAGGGATTCAACTTTGAGCCGGCGGGCGCATTGCTGCTGGGCCTCGACGCGTCGCGGTGCATTTCGGACTCTACTCGCGAGCAGCTAGCCGAAATCTTGACGTCCGACCGTCAGATGACTCAATTGACCAACCAGATGATTGCATCGAGCAGAGGTCTGGATCGCGATACCGCGCCGCAATGCGAATTGCTGGTGCGTAAGCTGCGGCAAGGCTTCCTGGGCTTGAAAGATTAGACGGCTCTCTGTAAGACGCCATTCGCCATCATCCTCAACATCTCTTTACAACATTGTCCTGAAAGCAGTAAGTGAACGTCGTCAACTACACTGGAGCCGATGCTTCTCACCATCTCGACCACTCACCGGCCAGCTACAGATCTCGGTTATCTCCTGCATAAGAATCCGGCTCGCCTCCAAACCGAAGAACTATCGTTTGGGAAGGGATTTGTGTTCTATCCCGAGGCGTCAGCCGATCAATGCACTGCCGCGTTGCTGATCGAAATTGATCCCTTGGCATTGGTGCGGGGCCGCGGACCGGCAGGTGAAGGCGGCCAGTTGGAGCAGTATGTCAACGACCGGCCGTATGCTGCGAACTCTTTCCTCAGCGTCGCAATGGGCCGGATGTTCACGACCGCGATGAGCGGGAGGAGCAAAGAGCGCCAGGAACTCGCGGATACGGCTATTCCCTTCTCCGCATTCCTCCCTGTGATTGCGGTAAGAGGCGGCGAAGATCTAGTCAGGAGGCTCTTCGAACCGCTGGGCTACACATTCGCGGTGCAGGGATCGCGTTTGGACGAGAAATTCCCGGAGTGGGGTAGGTCCCCCTACGTGTCGCTGACTGTTTCCGGAACAGTTCGACTGCAGGACCTCTTGACCCACCTCTATGTGCTCATTCCAGTTCTCGACAACGAGAAGCACTACTGGGTGGCGCAGGACGAGATCGAGAAGCTTCTGAAAAGAGGCGAGGGGTGGCTGCCGCAGCACCCAGAGAAGGATTTGATCGTTTCGCGCTATCTCAAGCGTCAGCGGCACCTCACGCGGGAAGCGCTGACCCGTCTCCTGGAAGACGACGCGCCGAGCGAGGAAACTGACGGCGCTCCTGTCAAGTTGGAGACGACGGAACGCGCGCCTTCGCTGCATACTCAGCGGCTACAGGTTGTTCTGTCCGCCATCCAGGCGACGGGCGCAGAGCGGGTGCTCGATCTCGGCTGCGGCGAAGGCAAGCTCCTGCGTCTTTTGTTGGCCGAGAAACAGTTCGAGTCGATCCTTGGAATGGATGTTTCCTGGCGATCCCTCGAAATCGCGAAGGAGCGCCTACGGCTCGACGAACTGCCCGAACGGCAGCGAGGTCGCATCGAGCTGATTCAGGGTTCGCTGACCTATCGCGATCAACGTCTCAATGGCTTTGACGCCGCTGCAATCGTCGAGGTCATTGAACACCTCGATGCAGCGCGGCTCGCCACGTTCGAGCGCATCGTCTTCGAATTCGCGCGCCCCAAGCATGTTGTGTTGACCACTCCGAACGCCGAATACAACACGGTCTTTGGGACGCTCCCGGCTGGCGACTTCCGGCACGGCGACCACCGCTTCGAATGGAAGAGGGCTGAGTTCGAGACCTGGGCAACCGGAGTCGCGGGGCGTTTCGGCTACGAGGTCCGCTTTGAACCGGTAGGGCCGCTGGACGCGGAACGCGGCGCCCCAACGCAGATGGCGATCTTCTCCCAGAAGCAGGTTGCCGCATGAAGATCAGCATTCCTGAGCTCTCTCTGGTACTTCTCGTGGGCCCGTCAGGCTGCGGCAAATCGTCGTTTGCCCGAAAGCACTTCCTGCCGACGGAGACCGTCTCATCAGACTTCTGTCGCGCGCTGGTTTCGGATAACGAGAACGATCAGTCGGCCACGGGGGACGCCTTCGATCTCCTGCACGAGATCGTCCGGAAACGGCTTGCGCGAGGAAAGCTCACGGTGGTCGATGCCACTAATGTCCAGCCGGAGGCTCGCAAATCGCTCATCGCACTGGCGAAGGAATACCACCTCTTTGCGGAGGCGATTGTCTTCGATCTGCCGGAGCGCCTCTGTCAGGATCGCAATGCCCTCCGACCGGATCGGCAGTTTGGGCCGCATGTGGTTCGCAACCAGTCCCAGCAGCTCCGGCGATCGCTGCGTGGGTTGGAGCGCGAAGGAATCCGCCCCGTATTCAAACTGTCCTCTCCAGAGGAAGTTGATTCCGTCACGATAGACCGTCAGCCACTATGGAATAACAAGAAGTCCGAGCACGGCCCCTTCGATATTATTGGCGACGTGCATGGCTGCTTCGACGAGACCGTCGAACTTCTGGGACGGCTCGGCTATTCGGTCCTGTCGAATGAAGGTGGGTATTCGGTTTCGCCGACCCAGGGGCGCAAGCTCATCTTCGTCGGCGACCTGGTGGATCGGGGTCCCGGCACCGTGCAGATACTTCGCCTCGTCTCTGGGCTGGTTCAGTCAGGACAAGCTTTCTGCGTTCCCGGCAATCACGACATGAAACTGGTGCGGGCGTTGCGAGGACGGGATGTTAAGCGCACCCATGGCCTGGCGGAGACGATGGAGCAGCTCAGCCATGAGCCTGAATCCTTCAGCATCGAAGTTGCAAAGTTTCTCGATGGCCTGGTCAGCCATCTTGTCTTCGACGACGGGAAACTGGTCGTCGCCCACGCTGGCCTGAAGGAGCCGATGCACGGCCGCGGCTCAGGCTCGGTTCGTGAGTTCGCCCTCTATGGCGAAACGACCGGCGAGACAGACGAGTTCGGCCTGCCGGTCCGCTACAACTGGGCCGCAGACTACCGCGGCAGGGCTCTTGTGGTCTATGGACATACGCCGGTTCCCGAGCCACTGTTCCTCAACAACACCGTCAATATCGACACCGGCTGCGTCTTCGGCGGGAGCCTCACAGCCCTGCGTTATCCGGAACGTGAGATCGTCTCCGTCAAGACGCACCGCACCTACTATGAGCCCGCACGACCGTTTCTCCTTGAATCAAACGAACCTCAGCGCCCTCTTCAGCATGCGCAGGATGACGTGCTCGATCTGGCCGATGTGGTGGGCAAGCGCCTCATCGACACCCGGCTAAAACCGAAGATCACAATTCGTGACGAGAACGCGATCGCCGCCCTCGAGGTGATGAGCCGCTTCGCGAGCGATCCAAAGTGGCTCATCTATCTACCGCCGACGATGTCGCCTACGGAGACGAGCAAGCACGAGAATCTTTTGGAGCACCCAGACGAGGCCTTCGCCTTCTACCGCAAGGAAGGCATTTCGACGGTCGTGTGCGAGCAGAAGCACATGGGCTCGCGTGCCGTGGTGGTTCTCTGCAAGGACGAGGGTGTATCGCAGAAACGATTTGGAGTGGTCCAGCCTTCGCTTGGAACGGTCTACACCCGCACCGGCCGCCGCTTCTTTACGGACGAGAACCTGGAGCGCGAGTTTCTGCTTCGGATTGCAACGGCCGTCAGCGCATCTGGTCTCTGGGACGAACTGGCGACTGACTGGCTCTGCCTCGATTGTGAGTTGATGCCCTGGTCGGCGAAGGCGCAGGAACTGCTTCAGAAGCAATATGCCCCCGTGGGCAATGCCGGCGTTAGGGCTCTCAAGACAGAGAGCGACGTCATCGCGCAGGCCATGTTGCGCGTTCCGGGCCTGGAAGCTCTTTCCGCAAATACCTCTGCGCGGCTGGATGCCGTCGAGCACTACACTCGCGCCTATCGGGAGTATTGCTGGCCGGTAAGCTCACTTGCCGATCTCAAACTTGCGCCATTCCACATTCTGGCGAGCGAAGGTGCGGTCCACACCGACAAACCGCACACCTGGCACATGGCGACAATCGGGAAGCTCTGCGCGGCGGATCCGGAAGTCTTGCTTGCTACGCCGTTTCACGTCGTCGATCTGGATGACGAGCAGAGCTCTGCCGACGCGGTCGCCTGGTGGACGGAATTGACCTCTCGTGGCGGCGAAGGCATGGTGGTCAAGCCGCTAAACTTCATCGCGGAGGGCCGCCGGGGCGTCACTCAACCCGCCATCAAATGCCGTGGTCCCGAATACCTCCGCATCATCTACGGCCCCGAATATCTCCTGTCCCAGAACCTTGAACGGTTGCGCGCTCGGAACGTTGGAGCGAAGCGTTCTCTCGCCAGCCGGGAATTCGCCTTGGGAGTCGAGTCGCTGGAGCGTTTTGTCCGCAAGGAACCGTTGCGACTTACTCACGAGTGCGTCTTCGGTGTTCTTGCGCTCGAGAGCGAGCCAGTCGATCCGAGGCTTTAGTTGCCGTTGTTTACGCTGAAGAGACGAATAATTCCCAATGTTGGGATCGGGCAAGACAGCTTGTCATCGCGAGTGTGCCTGTCGTCAACAATTGCCTAAGCCGACAGACCGGGCCTGGAAACGTGATATGCCCTGTTATCGCCAACTAACTTCGGGTTCCTAGTCGCCGTTCAGACACTGTGCGAGGTATTGTTTCAAAGGGCCTACGGTTGGGCCGCTGTAACATGCTGAGAAATATGCGGGCGAACTTGACGCGGGACTCTGTTCCAAAAGGTGCGGGTTGAGAAACAGGCAGAAAGCCCAACCCCAACCTTGAAACACATGACTATCGTGAGACCCGCTTCTTCCTCACCGGCTAAGTCGCAGGGCAAACTGCACAACGCGTGGGTCGGTCGTCGTCGCCGTGATCGAGCCGAAGGCGGCGGAGCCGAAGCTCCCGTTGGGTTGGGCGAAGGCGGGGGTGTTGGTGATGTCGAAGACTTCTGCGCGGAATTCGAGGTCGGCGATCTCGCCGAGATGGGTGTGCTTGACGAGGTCGAGGTCGAGGTCGCGATAGGCGGGTCCGCGAACGGGGTTGCGTGAAGCATTGCCGACGACAAACTGAGGCGCGGTGGCGAAGGCGGCGGTGTTGAAGTAGTGTGCGGGATATCGCTGGGCTGGTGGCAAGCTCGGATTGGCGATGAGGTTGGGACGTTGCAGGGCAAACCCAGCAAAGGCGTTGCTATTGGTGGCCTGGGTGACAGTCACAGGCATCCCCGACTGCATCTGGAAGATCGTGTTGAGAGCCCAGCCGCCGAGAGCAGCCGCTGCGATGCTGGTTGAGGCGAAGCGGTGACCACGGCCTGCGGGCAGATCGTAGATGCCGCTGAAGGAGAGGACGTTGGGCATGTCGCCGGAAGAGGAATCGCGTTCGAGGTAGGGCCGGAAGGTGTCGGCGGCGATAAGGGAGCTCGAATTGGGCGAGGAGAGGACTGTGGTGGAGAAGACGGAGCTGGCGTCGTCGATGAGTTTGGAGTGGGTATAGGCGAAGAGCAAATAGATGCCGTGAGTGAAGCGCTGCTCGACTTTGGCTTCGAAGCCGTTGTAGTTGGTGGTTCCGGAGTTGTTGCGGTAGGTGGCTACGTTAAGGAAACGCGGGTAGGGCTTAAGAAGTTGGGCATTGGTGACGGTCTTGCCGCCGATCGAACTAGAGACGGGAAGCTGACCATAGTAGGGATTGGTGGTAGTGGCCAACAGCGTAGAGCCTTGCGCGAGTTGGGCGGCGGTGAGTTGATTGAGGTTCGAGTCGGGAATGCCGACGTGGACGATATGCGAGCCAACGTAGGCGATGTCGACCGAGAGGTTGTTGGTGATGGCGCGCTGGACGGCGAGGTTCCACTGCTGCGAGTAGCCGGAGCCGGCGGTGCGGTTGACGGTGTAGACGCTCTGGCCAAGGCCGGCGGCGGGCGTGAGCGGGATAGGCGCAACGGAGGGGCCGTTGGAGAGGGTGAAAGCTGGGTTAACCGAATCCAGGGTCTTCTGGGTGACGCTCTGGATGAAGGGAAATTGGGGGTCAGTGAAGGGCGTGGTGATGCCCGACTGATCGATGAAGACGATGCCGAAACCGGAGCGGACGACGGTCTTCGGGGTGAGCCTGTAGGTGAAGCCAAGGCGCGAAGCGACGTTGCCCCAGTGGAGCTGGCGGGCGTGGGTGGGGTAGCCGTTGACGCCGAGGTAGTCGAGTTGCTGCGTGGAGAGATTGAAGACGGCTCCCTGATTGTTTTTCTCGGTGGACGGGAAGTGGAGGGTCCAGCGTGCTCCGATATTGAGGGTCAGATTGCCGGTGGCGCGCCAGTCGTCTTCGGCGAAGTACTCCTGGATGTGGTCGCGTGGGCGGAGTTTAGATGTCTGCAGGTCAATCTGGAAGGTGTCGACCTGGCCGAGCAGGAAGCTGGCGATGGAGTTGCCGCTTCCGGTGACGCCCTGTTGGTCGGTGCCCGTGGTGGTGAAAGCGAAGGAGCCGGTGGGGTTGGGTGGGGAGACGGTGTTGAGCTGGTACCAGCGGAGGTCGACGCCGGCTTTGAAGGCGTGGCGGCCACGGGTGTAAACGACGGAGTCAACGAGTTGCCAGACGGCGGTTTGATAGGCGGAGAAGGTGCTGGCTGAGGGGCCGAGTTGCTGAAAGCCGGTGAAGGTGAAGAGCGGCAGTGCGTCGTTGAACGCGGCGTTGGTGGGAATGCCTGGTATGCCGAGCGCGGTCGAGGCCGTGGTCGCTAGAGTGGGACCGTCGATGGTGTTGCCACGACGCGTGTATCCCAGCCGAAAGTCGTTGAGGAGGTGCGGCGTGAAGGTGTGGGTCTCGTTGAAGACGGCCTGCTGCCCGAGGACGTGCGAGAGGCCGACGACTCCACCGGTGCCAATGACGGAACCGGTAACCGCGCCGCTGCCATCGGGCAATGGAGTAACTGGCTGCTCCACATCGGAGAAGTAGGAGTATCGCCCAAAGCTTCGGTCGTGGATGCCGATGGCGCCGTCGACGCGGGCGTCAAACTGGTTCTGGTGGTCGGCATCGTTTGCGGTGCGACTATAGTTGTTGGCCGCTGCGGTGAGGTTGGTGGGTGTCGGAAAGCGGGCGAGCAATGCAGCGGCGGCAGAATCGAATGGCGTAGTAATGACGTCGTTGGCAAACTCCTGGCGGAAGTTGACCCCGCCGACGACGGTCGTGGTGGCCGGGTTGTAGATGTGCGAGACGCCGGTAAAGATGCCCTGGCGCTCATTGATCGTGGGGATCGTCGAGATGACGGTACGGCCGATGAGGGCCTTGATGCCCTGGTAGTCGCCGAAGAAGAAGAGGTGATCGTGCAGGATAGGCGCACCGAGCGTGGCGCCGTAGAGGTTGCGACGGTACTCGGGCTTGCGTGGGTTGGCCGCGGTGGCGGGTGAGAAGTAGTTGCGGGCGTTGAGGTCTTCGTTGCGGAAGAACTCGTAGAGGCTGCCGTGGAGCGTGTTGGAGCCGGAGCGGGTGGCGACGTTGACGACGCCTCCGTTGAAGCGACCGAATTCGGCTGGCACGTTGTCTGCCTCGATGGTGAACTCCTCGATGTCGTCGAGGATCGGGAAGAAGGCCACCTGACCGGGTTCGGGCTGGAGGGCAGAGATTCCGTCGTAGAGATACTCGTTGGTGCGCGGGCGACCTCCGTTGATACGCGGAAGCAGGGTCCCTGGAGGTAACTCGACTCCGGGGGCAAGAGTCGAGAGCTGGATGAAGTTACGCGAGTTGAGCGGCATCGCAAGCTCAGTGGTCCCAGGGATGTTGGTCTCAATGTTGCTGGTTTCAGCTTGCAACAACTGGACGTCCCCATTGACGGTAACGGTTTGCTGATCACCGCCCGCTGCCGGGGCAAGGTCAACATTAACGGTCTGGCCGAGGATGACAGTAACTCCGGTGCGTTGAAGATGCTGGAAGCCGGTCGCGGCGACGTCAATTGAGTAGGAACCGGGATTGAGATTGGTGAAGAGATAGTCTCCTGCCGCCGAGGAGATGGTCTGCTGGTGAATGCCGGTTGCGGCGGCGGTGAGGTCGATGTGAGCGCCGCGGATGGCTGCTCCGGAGGCGTCGAGCACGCGGCCACTGAGGTCGGCAGTGATCTGCGCGAGGGCGGCAGGGCAAAGGGCTGACGCAAGAAGCAGGGCGGAGAGGGCACAAATAAATTTCACGCGAAGGTCTCCTCACGACGCAGATGGCTGCATCCGGCTGTGTCTGGCGATCGGATTGCAAGTCTGGAACAACCTGAAGCGAGGGTCAGAGCGAAAATAGGGTTAAGATATTCACAACAACTTTAGACGACTGTATTCGTATAGTCAAACGATTTTGAAAATGGGCGCCAGCTTGTTAGGAGGAGTTGCTAGTCGAGCCGCTCGATCATCACGTCGGTGGACTTGATGAGAGCAGCGGCGGCGTCACCCTTCTTCAGTTGCAGTTCGCGGGCTGCGTTTGCGGTGATGATGGCGGTCACACTGGTGTCGCCAATGGAGAGAATGACTTCGGCGAGCAGGCCTTCGATGCGGACGCTGATGACTTTGCCTGCGAGCTGATTGCGGCCGCTGACGCGGCGGAAGCGCTCGCGGGAGGCGGCGGGGGGCTTGGCCTTGTCTTTCTGGAGGAAGGGCTTGAGCGTGGAATGGGCAATGCGGTGATGACCGCCGGGAGTCTGCACGGTCTTGAGTTTGCCGCTCAGTATCCATTGCTTAATGGAGGGATAGCTTACGCCGATGAGGCGGGCTGCTTCGCGCGGTGTCAGCATCGGGTTTGTTGTGGACATGACTTAGTTTCTACCTGAGTGCTGTTGACCCAATTCGCCCTGCCCCCTGCACGCGGTGGGTGTGCAGAGGCTTTCGCCGCAGGGTCTCTCGCCGCGGCAACGGCTTCAGTCTTTTTGGAGCATGACCTCGGTGGACTTGACGACGGCCTTGACCTCGTCGCCGACCTTGAGTTGCAATGCGTCAACACTGCGGCGAGTGATGACGCTTTCAATCAGATTGTCTCCAACCCGGACGGTGACGTGAGCCATGATCTGGCCGAGAAGTATCTCCTCGACACGGCCTGAAAGCTGGTTTCTTGCGGAGATTGTCATAGTGACTGTGAATTGTAATCCTGTTCATACCAATTCGCGACCCGATTCAGTTCTTCGGACTGAGATATTGCTGATTCAGCGTGCTCTTCTGGAATTAGCGTCCTTGCAATACGTTACCACTCCTGTTGCAGATTGCGAGGTCGCCATCCGCATCATCATTGGGAATTTCGAGGGAGGAATGCCGCAAATTGATTGACCCGTGCTAAGAACTCTGCGAAGATTGGATCAAATCCTTGTTATTTGCGGGATTAAGTAGACTGTGAGCATCGATCGTGCTCCGGTGCTCTTTCACCTTTGCAGCCGTGTTCATTAAGTTCAGCGGCACTGATATCCATATGGTTCCCTGAGAGTTTTTCTCCCAGCGTGGGAAAGGGGGATGACGTGTCGAAAGATCACGAAGACTCCTACCAAGAACCCAATCCGCAATCGATCAGCCGCGCACACTCTGCGCTGACCGGCATCTACGAGATATCGAAGGCACTAACTCGCCCGGCTCGACTGGAGATGGCGCTCTCCAGAGTCATCAATCTTCTGGCCAGCTTCCTGGACATGGACAATGGTCTGATTGCGCTGCTGGACGAAGAGGGCGAGACCACCACGGTTGTGGGAGCGGGTTGGAGCGAAGCCACGGCAAAGGAGCACTTTGAGCGGCTGCCGGAACAGGCCGTTGGGCAGATCGTTGTGTCCGGCATGCCATTGATCGTGCGTAACATCGCGGAGAGTCCACTGTTCACGGACTGGAGCGAGGCCGAACGAGGAAGCGAACCAAGAGCGTTTGTGGGCGTTCCGATCAAAGGCGAGGCCCGCACCATAGGGACGATCATGATTGAGCGGCGGGTTGGCCATTCTTCGCCGCATACGCTCGATGAAGATGTTCGCTTCCTGACCATGGTTGCGAATCTGGTCGGCCAGGCGGCGGCGGTGCAGACGCTGATTGCCAAGGACCGCGAACGGCTGATGACTGAGCACCATCGGCTCGAGAAGGAGTTGGAGCAACGGACCGATGGCAAGTACGAAGCGATCTCCTGGATTATCGGGGAGAGTGCGGCGATTCGCGAGGTTGTCGGGAAGATCCAGCAGGTGGCCCGGTGCAATCTTCCGGTGTTGCTTTGCGGCGAATCGGGAACCGGCAAGGAGTTGTTTGCGCGTGCCATCCACGAGTATTCTCCGCGCAAGGCCAAACCTTATATTCGCCTGAATTGCGCTGCCCTGTCGGAGTCGGTGTTGGAATCCGAGATCTTCGGCCACGAGCGGGGCTCCTTCACAGGCGCTGTGGGAATGCGCAAGGGCCGCTTTGAGATGGCAGATGGGGGCACCCTCTTTCTGGATGAGATCGGGGAGATCTCGCCAGCTTTCCAGGCCAAGCTGCTGCGAGTGTTGCAGGAGGGAGAGTTCGAGCGTGTCGGCGGCAACCGCACCATCAAGGTGGATGTGCGACTGGTGGCTGCGAGCAACCGGAATCTGGAGGCGGCTGTGCTGTCCGGAGAATTCCGATCGGACCTCTACTATCGGATCAGCGTGGTGCCGATCTTCCTGCCACCTTTGCGGGAACGGCGCGAGGATGTGGGGCTGCTCGCGAGTGAGTTTCTTCGTCGCTTCAACAAAGAGCATGGCGTTTCGCTGAACATGTCGCCGCGCGCATTGGAAGTTTTGAGCGCATGCGACTTTCCCGGCAACGTACGCGAGCTGGAGAGTTGCGTGCGCCGGACAGCGGCATTGGCGAAGAACACAACAATCGTGGTTGAAGACTTTGCATGCAGCAACGGGACGTGTCTTTCGATGGTACTGGGCAAGTCCATCAACAACAACAATAAGCATCCCGGCAAGAAGGGGTATTTTGAGCTTCCGGTTGTGAGTCCGCCGCCTGCCCGCGCGAGAGCAATGCCAAAGGCCGTTGAGCCAAACGCGCAGTCTTCCGATGAGGACGGCGAGATACTTCGACAGACGAGGAATGGGACCAGTGCGGACGCGGACTCCGAGGAGCGGGCGCGGTTGATCGACCGGATGGAGCGTTCAGGCTGGGTCCAGGCGAAGGCGGCTCGAATGCTGGGCTTGACGTCGCGTCAGATGGGGTATGCCCTGCGCAAGCACGGCATCGAGATAAAGCGCTTCTAGGCGCTTCCAAACCTCCCGACAAACGACACGATTCTGCTTTTCTTCCCGCAGGCAGGCGATGCCCCCGTTGCCATACAGGGGCGAGCTCCCTTGGTTCGTCGGGTTGATTGCTTTCAGACAAAATCGAGGTTTGCATGTGGTGTATGTCGCGATTCCGACATCGCCGGTTCTGCTGTAATTGACGACAAATCAGCGACTTGCCATTTGGCTACCGAGTTGCTTCTCCGGCTTGCAGTACCCGCAGCTAAACCTGCATCAGGACGGGTGTCGCAATGGACTCTGGCAATCTCAAGGTGGTCTCGCTGTTGCGGGTGATGCGGCCCGCCGGGCAGGGCAGCGGCTCGGGTTGCGGCTCGAAGGGCGGCGACGGCAAGTCGGGCTGCGGTTCCTCGGCCGGCCAGGGCGACCTGTCTCCGACGGTGTGGGAGAAGGTAAAGAACCACCCCTGCTATAGCGAAGAGGCGCATCACCACTATGCGCGCATGCATGCGGCGGTCGCTCCGGCTTGCAATGTGCAGTGCAACTTCTGCAACCGCAAGTACGATTGCTCCAACGAATCGCGGCCCGGCGTGGTGAGCGAGCGACTCCTACCCGAACAGGCGGCGAAGAAGGTGCTCGCCGTCGCCTCGACGATTCCGCAGATGACCGTGCTCGGCATCGCGGGCCCCGGCGACCCGTTGGCCAATCCTGAGAAGACTTTCCGGACGTTTGAGCTGGTTGCGAATTTCGTACCCGACATCAAGCTCTGCCTCTCGACGAACGGCCTTATGCTCCCCGACCATGTGGACAGGATCGCAGCCCTGAACATCGATCATGTGACCATCACGATCAACATGATCGACCCCAATGTGGGTGCGAAGATTTATCCCTGGGTGTTCTACAACCACAAGCGCTACACCGGCGTTGAGGCGTCGAGAATTCTGAGCGAACGGCAACTGCTTGGCCTGGAGATGCTCACCGCGCGCGGCATTCTCTGCAAGGTGAACTCGGTGATGATTCCCGGGATCAACGACCAGCACCTAGTTGCGGTGAACAAGGCGGTCAAGTCCCGGGGCGCGTTCCTGCACAACATCATGCCGCTGATCTCGGCGCCGGAGCATGGGACGTTCTTCGGGCTGAACGGACAGCGCGGACCGACGGCACAGGAACTGAAGCTCCTGCAGGACTCCTGCGAAGGAGAGATGAACATGATGCGGCATTGCCGGCAGTGCCGCGCCGACGCAGTCGGTCTGCTGGGCGAGGACCGCAGCGCGGAGTTCACCACCGAGAAGGTCATGGCCATGGAGGTCACCTACGATCTCGCCAGCCGCCAGGCCTATCAGGAAAAGGTGGAAGTGAAACGCCAGGCCGTGGTTGCCGCCAGAAATGCCGAGCTTGCGACCCTGGCCGGCGAGCGAAGCGACATTTCCATCCTGATTGCGGTGGCCACCAAGGGCGGCGGACGCATCAATGAGCACTTCGGCCACGCCAGGGAATTCCAGATCTACGAGGTCAGCACCGCGGGCAGCAAGTTTGTCGGGCATCGCAGAGTGGATAACTACTGCCAGGGAGGATATGCCGAGGAGGACAGCCTGGAGACGGTGGTCCGCGCCATCAACGACTGCCAGGCGGTATTTGTGGCGAGGATCGGTGGCTGCCCGCGCGAAGGGCTCAAGAGCGCCGGAATCGAGCCCGTCGACCGCTTCGCACTCGAGTATATCGAGCAGTCCGCAATTGCCTACTTCAAGGAGTATCTGGCGCGCGTGCGCACTGGCGAGTTGATGCATAAGTTGCGCGGAGATGCGGATATTCGCCAGGGTGCGCTGATCGCGTGATCCACCCAGAAGATTTCGAACGCAATTGAGATTTGACCAACCGGAGGAGAGAAGGACATGGCTTACAAAATCAAGGAAACAACCTGCACAGGATGCTCGGCGTGCCAGAATGAGTGTCCCAACAACGCGATCGTAGAGAAGAACTTTCTCTTCAGCATCGACCCGACCAAGTGCACCGAGTGTGTTGGGTTCTTCGACGAGCCACAGTGCGTCGCGATCTGCCCAATCCCCAGGACCATCAACCCCAACCCGGATGTGCCACGATTCCAGGCGGCGGTCTAATGGCTCAGACGACACAGATAAGCGCGCAACTGACGCCGGCGGCCAAGGCCTTCATCCGTCGCATCTGCCGGTTCGCCGCGGGGCCGGAGGCCGGATTCCAGCTCAAGGTGGCGCCGGGCGGATGTTTCGGATTTGCCACGGCATTCGATCTGGTGGTCAAACCCGACGCCGGAGATTTTGTGTGGGAGTACGAAGGCCTGCGTATCATTCTTGGCTCTGAAAGCCGCAAGTTCCTGGATGGCGCGACCCTCGATTTTGTAGAGACGCTCTCGCACACAGGATTTGTCGTCAGGACAAAGGGAGCAGCTCCGGCAGCTTGCACCCCCCTCGCGAAGCTGGTGTCGATCAAGTCGCTCGTCCAAGGGCAATTCAGTCAAAACAGGGGAGTCAGCCATGGCGCAGGGTGCTGAGAAGCCTCTGGACTGGCGCGGCCACGAAGTCTGTTGCGAGGGCTGCGTCCACCACGAACTGGCTCACGAACACCGCTGCCAGCAGAATCACATCTGCGTGCAGGACCGTTCGCCGTCGAGAATCGAGCTCTTCTTCAAAACCAATCCCGGCCTGGCGAAAGACTTCCTCGATCATCCATACTTTGAGGTGCGCGCCGCTGCTGCCAAGTTCGCCGACATCTTCTATCTCACAGCTTTGCTGAACGATCCCGATGAGACTGTTCGCTGGCATGCAGCCCTGCGGCTGCCGCGCCGCTTTCTCCTGCGGCTCCGCGACGATCCGCACCGCGAAGTGCGCGCTCGGGTTGCCTCCCATATTGAAGGCGAAGAACTGGTGCCGATGATGTCGGACCCCGACTACTACGTGCGCCAGATGGTGGCACAGCGCATCGGCGTCCCATTGTTGAAGCACATGATCGACGATCCTGATCCCGAGGTGCGCCGCGTTGTAGCGCAGCGAATCGTGGTGGAGTGGCTGCCCGAACTCATCGACGATCCGGACGCAGCGGTCGTACTCGCAGTTGCCGAACGGCTTGCTCCAAGCCAGTTGCTGCCGCTTCGATTTCACCGCGATTTCCGTGTCCGCTATGAAGCAGCAGGAAGAGTCCCAACCGGCGCGGTTGCCGCAATGCAGGACGACGAGGATCCCATGGTGCGCGAACGCGCTGCGGAGCGGCTTGCCGAGTTGCGCGCTGCCAAAGCCGGCGAACATCTTGTGATCGAGATGAGTGCATCTGCCCGCGAAGGGAGGAGGCCCTGATGTCGAACATTGTTCGCGATGGATGGGTAGTGGAACTGGATGGACCACCGTTTTTCGAGTACGGCGCCAAAGTTCGCTCGCGATACGTGGTACGCAACGATGGCACTTTCCCCGGCAAGGAGATCAGTGAAGTTCTGGTCAGGAAAGGCGAGGTCGGCTATGTAACTTCCATTGGGACTTTTCTGCAGCAGTTCTATATCTACGGTGTTGAGTTTCTGGGGACCGGGCATCGTGTGGGGATGAAGCGCAAGGAACTGGAGATTGCGGAGAGCAGTGCGAATGGAGGCGCGGTTTGAGCGCAGAGGTTGAGTCGCGCTTCGATTGGGGAAGACGTGTACGGGCCTCGGAAGATCTTTACAACGACGGCTCCTATCCGGAGCAGCCAATCGATGCACTACTTGTACGCGAGGGAGACGCGGGCGAAGTCATCCAGGTGGGGAAGCACGTTGATTCGGGAGCGATCGTCTACATGGTCGAGTTTGGTGCGGATAAGGTGATTGGATGTTTCGAGTCGGAGCTGATGCCGTTGGAGACGACAGGAGCAACACGATGAAGGTAATGATACGCAGGAACAAGGCGGGCGGTCTCTCGGCATATATCGCGAAAAAGGACCTTGAAGAGCCGATTGTCGAGGTCGAAAAGTTGGAGTTGTGGGGTGGCCTTGTGAAGCTGGCAAATGGCTGGCGGCTGGCGCTGCCTGCCATGGACGCGTCAACGGTACTGCCAATCACCGTGGAAGCACGGAAGCTTGGAGAAATGGAGATATAACTATGAATAGCGCAGCAATCAATTCCATCTCAGAAATGATGAGCGAAGGCAATGCAATTCCTTACCTTGGACCGGGCGTCTTGTCGCTTGGGGAAGCAGGACATCAATTGCCTGGCTCCCACTCTGCCCTGGTCGGGCACCTTACGTCGAAGTCCAGCGTTCCCCACAAGATCAGGACTAACCTGACTGCGACGGCGCAGTTCATTGAGAACTTCAAGCATCGGACGACCGTGACCAATGCAATGACCGAAGCCTTCAATATGGAGGCGCAACCAACCGCACTGCACACGCTGTTCATGAATATGCCGTGCCTTCCGTTGGTAGTGCATGCCTGGTACGACGACCTTCCGCAGAAGGCGCTGCGTTCGCGTTCCGGCTGGGGCATGGCGCAGGGCGTGAGCCAGGCGGAGCACTATGGCAACTGGATCAACTACTTCGAGGCCGACGGCACCCATGCCGGCGTCGAGTCGTCGGGACATGAGAGCTGGGACACGCTGCTCTATCAACCGCTCGGCTCCGTATGGCCCGCGCGCAACTTTCTTGTCTCGGACTCCGATTTCGTCGAAGTCCTGACAGAGATCGACATTCAAACCCCGATCCCACAGTCCGTACAGGAGCTGCGCAAGGGCCGGAGTTTCCTATTCCTCGGCTGCCGCTTCTCAACCCAGATGGAGCGCATGTTTGCGCGCCAGATCATGAAGCGCTCGTCTGAGAAGCATTGGGCCGTGTTGCCGGAAGAGCCGACCCGCAACGAGGTTCACTTCCTGGAGCAGTTCAATATCGAGCGCATCGATATGCCGTTGAGCGAATTTGTTGCCGCCTTCCAGCTGATGCAGACAGTGCACTGAGGGAATGTAACAACTTTCGTCGCATTCGCTACACCGAACGCCACATTGTCCTGTTCGACACATGCAGCCAATAACCGGCAACAAAGACGAAAGCCCCTACATCTAAAGGGGCTTTCGCCATTTCCTAGGTTTGGCACGCCGATTGCGATAGAGAGGACAAGCGGAACATGCAGCAGGCAGCGCCGCACAAGGATTTGGGACAAGCGCAACAGAACGGCCCAACCGAGGATTGATCGAAGGAGGATGAGATGGCAGCATTACGGCAAATTGCTTTCTACGGCAAGGGTGGTATCGGTAAGTCCACCACTTCACAAAACACCCTGGCTGCGCTGGCTGAGATGGGGCAGAAGATCCTTATCGTCGGTTGCGATCCCAAGGCCGATTCAACCCGCCTGATCTTGCACGCAAAGGCGCAGGACACCATCCTCAGCATGGCTGCG
>PLUT01000189.1 GCA_003162875.1 Granulicella sp. | reverse complement strand
TCGAAATCCGGGTGCCCCATGTTCTGCGCGACTCTGCGCAGAACATGGGAACTCCACGCGCCTACCAAACCGCCCTCACCCTCCTTCTCTGGACCGCCCTCATCCTCGGCTTCTTCACCCTCTCCGCCCGCCAGGAGTACTACTCGCTGCCCGTCCTGCCCGCGCTCGCCCTCATGGCCGGATGCTTCCTCGCCCGCGCCGACCGTGAGTCCTCCGTCACAAATTCGGGTGCCCCACATCTCGGGGTCCCCGGCGAGCTTGCTCGCAGGGGTGAGCATCTCGATTCTGAGATGTGGGCTGACAAATCGGCTCTCCGCTGGCATCTCTGGCTGCTCGTCCCGATCGGCTCCTTCTGCGCCGCCATCGCCTTCTTCTTTGCCATCACCGCGCACCGCGTCGATCCCCACACCGACATCGCCACGCTGCTCTCCCAGGGCGGCGAATACAACCTCTCGCTCGACCACCTCTTCGATCTCACTAGCCGCGCCATGGGCCTTTTCCGCTGGCCGCTCACCCTGGTCGGCCTCAGTATGATTACTATCGGCCCACTCACCTGCCTGCTGCGCCGCACCCACCGCACCTACGCCGCCAACCTCACCCTCGCCGCCGCCGCCGCCTGCCTTCTCCTCTGCATGCACGCAGGCCTCGTCCGCTTCTACCCCACCCTCGGCTCCAAGGGCCTGGCCGACGCCATCCTCAGCGACCAGCAAGCCCGTCCCCAACCAAACGATCTCATCCTCATCGACGGCGAACTAACCTCCGGTTCCACCCTGCTCTTTTACACCGGCCAGCCCGTGCACCTGGTCAACGGCCGCATCAATGGCCCCTGGTTCGGCAGCTTCTGGCCCGACGCGCCTGCCGTCTTCGAGACCGACTCCTCGCTCGACCGAATCTGGGCTGGCCCGCACCGCCTCTTCCTGCTCACCTATCGCCCGGATACCCGCGCGCCGGAACTCTCCCGCTTCGGCCCCGTCCACGTTCTCGCCTCCGCCGGAGGCAAATCCATCCTCACCAACCAACCGTAGCTGCTGATCGGCTAAGGCACCCCAGCCACTAGCCACTAGCAACTAGCAACTAGCAACTAAACCCTACTTCCCCCGCGCCGTCGCACCAGGCAACTTCCCGCCCGGCAGGTCCGTCCCGCTGACCGGCTTCGCCTTTGGTTGCACCGGTTCAAACCGCCCGCCCACGCCCAGCGAGTACGCCCCGCCGTGGTATTGCATGGTATCGCCCATGTAGCTGGCCACCCACACCGCGAAGCCCAGCAGATCGCGCAGCGGATAAATCAGCGTCGGCTTCCCCGCCTGCTCATCCTCCAGAGCCCACAGCACCACCGCCGCCATCACCCAGCGATTCGCGCACATCGCCAGCAGCCACAGCAGCCCAACCAGCGGGTGTCCCGCCAGGATCCCCCACGCCAGTCCCAGCAACCCGAAGGGCACCGCGTAGGTCGGCCCCGTTCCCAGGTGTCCCGCCGGCCGCGAGCGGCGCGTGCTCCTCATCCAGCGCAGCTGGTCCCGGAACGAGCCGCGCAATCCCTGCGGCAGCACCATCAGCCGCACCACGTAGTTTGCCATGCGCACGCCGTAACCCTGCTCCGCCAGCCTCTGGCCCAGCACAAAGTCCTCAGCGTAATACTGGCCGAGGTCCTCATACCCTCCGGCCTTCTGGAATGCGGCCCGCCGCAGCACCATCGTGACTCCCAGCGCGAACCGCGTGCCGCCTTCAATCATGTCCGCCACCAGTATCCCGCCCGTCATCTCCACGCTCTTGCCTACCGCGTCCAGTTGCGCCCACAAGCCTCCCGACGTCCGCCCCACATACAGGCACGAGGCCAGCTGGTTGCGCGGGTCCGCCAATTCCTGCACGCACTCACGCAGGTAGTTGCGGGAGACGCGCGCGTCCGCATCGCTGGTCACCAGCGTGTCGTATGCGGCCGCCTTGCTCAGCGCGGCCATCGACCACATCTTCGCATTGGGAAACTGCGGCTCGCCGCAGGCCAGAAACCGGGTGCGGATGTGCGGATAGTCCGCTGCGATCCGCCGCGCCATCTGCAACCCCGCATCGTGCGCATGGCGCGCACAAAACAGTACCTCGAACTCCGGGTAGTCAATCTCGAATATGTGCCTGAGGTTTTCCTCCAGGTCGGGCTCGGTCCCGTGCAGCGGCTTCAGCACGCTCACCGGCGGCATGTACTCCACCGCGGCACGTTCCTCCCGCCGCTTCCGCCGCGCAAAGCGNNGCGGCTTCAGCACGCTCACCGGAGGCAGAAAGTCCTGGGGCGCCCGCTCCTCGCGCCGCTTGCGGCGCGCGAAACGCACCGCGCTTACCGCCACCATCCCGCAATAAATCGTCGACGTCACCGTGCCGGCGATCGCGCCGTAAAACAGAATCCGCAGCAACAAACTCATCTCACCTTTTCGGACCTGCGCCCGCACCGCGTACCGCGCCCAGGGGCGCACCGCTTCTTAGTCTAGAGTATTGCCCCCGGCGTCAGCCAGAGCGAACATCTACCGGTAGTGGGTCAGTTTGGATCCGTTTTGAA
>PLUT01000166.1 GCA_003162875.1 Granulicella sp. | reverse complement strand
AGATGAAGTCCACCCTGGGCCTTACCGGGCTGACCGCAAACGCAATGGCCCTCATCGCTCCCGGCGCCTTCCTTTGGCTCACCTTCGTCATCCAGGCTGGCACCGGCAGCACCGCGCCAACCATGTGGCTGGGCATCTTCGCCGCCCTGCTGCTCTGTCTGGCCACGGCCGTAGCCTATGCTGAAATCTCCAAGCTCTATCCCGGCACCGGCTCCAGCTATTACTACGCAGAACAGGCCCTGCTCTCCAAGGATAAGGCGTTCAAGTATGCCCGCATCGCCAAGTTTATTGTCGGCTGGGGTTCGCACCTCTACTACTGGGTCTACCCGGGCGTGATGGTCGGCGTCACCGGTGTATTCGTCGGATATGTAGTGGGCTTTCTCAATCCCACCTTCATGGCCGGATCAACTCCGGGTCCCATCTTCATGGCGCTGATTGCGGTCATCTTTACATTCTTTGTCGCGGCCATCGCCCAGCGGGGCGCAAACGCTTCGACCGCCGTCAACCTGGCAATCAACGTCATTCAGATTTCGGCGCTGATTTTGTTCAGCTTTCTCGCCATCGGCTATCGCGTCAACCACCCTCAGGGCGCACCCGCACTCAACTACGACTCCTCCTCGCTGTCCACTTACACCTATAACTTCGCGACTAAAGCCGACGGGACCATCATCCGCGATGCCAGCGGCAACCCAACTCCTCAACTCGACAAGGCGGGCAAGCCGGTTCCATTCACGATCGACTACACGCCGTACGATTCAACCGGCAAGCTGTTCCAGGCCCACCCCAACGCCAAGTCGGTGATTTCCGTACACAGCTTCAACTGGATGATGATTCAAGCCACTGTCGCAATCTTGATCCTGGTCGGCTTCGAATCGGTGACCGCGATGGGCGGAGAGGCACGCAACGCCAAACGCGATATCCCGAAGGCAGTAATCTTCTCGCTCCTCATTCAGGGAATGTTCTGTTATCTATTCGAGTATTTTGCGGCGAATTACTTCCTTAATTCCGGATACAACATGCAGAGCGCGGTAGGATCCGCCGCACCGATCGGCGACATGATGATCATCGTCGGCGACGCTCTGCTGGGACCGGGACATGGCAAGTACTTCATGCTGGGCGAGGCAGTCACCGTCTTCCTGGCGCTGATCGGCACCACGCTGGCCTGCATGAATACCGGGGCTCGCGTGACCTACGCGATGGGCAAGGACGACGAGGCGCCGGAACACTTCGGCATGCTTCACTCGAAGACGCTTACCCCTCACCGTGCCGTGCGCACGCTGTCGTTCATCACGGCGATCATCGGCGTCATCTCGGTCTCACTCTACTTCGGCGACGGATCCGCCCTGGCGGACTCGGCTATTGCGGCGCTGCCGCATGGCATCTTCTCCAGCGTAGGCTTTCTCACCCACGACAAGCTGGCGGCGCTGCCCAACTCCATGCTGATGATCACGCTGACATCCAACTTCGGCACGTTCATCCTGTATGCGTTGAGTTGCACCCTGTGCATGATTGCCTACCATAAGCACCCCAACCACAGCTTTATCAAACACACTCTGATCCCAGCATTTGGCTTGGCGGCCAACATCGGCTGCATGATGTTCTACCTGATTGGACCGTTCCTCGGGATCGGCACCAAGATGGAACCGCTGGGAGCGCTTACGATCGCGTTCCTCTGGGGCTGCTACGGCGCGTTTTACTTCATAAAGTCCTCCAAAGATAAAGGCAGGGGAGTGCTGCTGGAGAGCAAAACGCCGGCGATGGTAGACAGGCAGAGCGCGTAATTCTGGACACGGTCTGATGGCTCGGATTTCCGCCCCTCCAGGAAGCTTCGGAGGGGCGGTTCTCCTTGGCGTGTGTTGGCGATGGCAATCCTGCGGCAAAGATAGCCGGGAGGCGGAGACTTCCGATGCTGGACGTAGTGTTTGGACAGGCGAGCGATGCCGGCAGGGTGCGACCGCATAATGAGGATGCGGCGGCGGCATTCATTCCCAGATCGGGCCACGAAGCGCGTTCGCGCGGCTGGATGTTCGCGGTGGCCGACGGCGTGGGAGGAGTAGACCTGGGCGAGGTGGCCTCCGCCAAGGCGGTGGAGACTGTGGTGGATGGTTTTGCCCATTCGCCGGAAGGAACCTCGCTGGCGAGCCTGCTGCCGCGCTTGATCCAGAATGCGAATGCTGCGATCCATGATGAAGGCCTACAGCCGGATCGCCGCGGACGGCACATGGCGACAACCGTTGTCTCCTGTGCCCTGCGCCACGACCTCGCGTTCGTCGCCCATGTAGGCGACTCCCGCTGCTACCAGGTGCGGGACGGCGCCGCGAACCTGCTGACCCGCGACCATACCTGGGTGAGTGAGCAACGCAAACTGGGCTTACTCACGGAGACCGCGGCGGAACGGTCGGAAAATCGCCACGTCCTCACCCGCTCGCTCGGCCCGGACCTGTTTGTTACCGTCGAGACGGGAAGCGTTTCGCTCAAGCGGGGCGACGTCCTGGTGCTTTGCACCGACGGCCTCTATGGAGCGATGTATCCCGAAGACATCGCCCGGATTGCGTCGCAGAACAAGGATGCAGCGACGATAGCGCAGGAATTGGTCAGTTATGCGGTGGAAGTGGATGGCGCCGATAACGCAACGGCACAGGTGATCCAGATCCGCGCCACGGAACCGATGGGACAGTATCGCGGCCGTCTCTATCCGCTTCCGCTGCCGTAGGGGCGATCCGCTACTCGCGCAACTCCGAAAGCGCGCAGCAGCTCTTCACAAAGTGCGAAATCACGACCTGGCTCTGCGTCACGGCAACGGCATCTTTCCGAAATACAGGCTGATGCGGCCCTTGTATTCCCCGCTGGCGACCGCGGGCTGCCCCATGGGACCACTGGACTTGGGACCCACGAACTTGCTGCCGATCGCCGGGATGGCGTGCAGGAAGGAAACTCCGGCTTGCGGGAACACCGCGTAGGCTTGTCCAACCAGGCTTACGGGCGGGGTCTTCGGGGTGAAGATCTGCACGTAGATGGGAGAGTCGCTGCGCTGGTCCACCAGCGCGGTGATCGGGCCTTCCGAAGTATTGAGCTGCAGCCAGCGCACGCCTGTGTAGAAGCCCTTGAAGACCGGGTAGTCGAAATGCTCTCCAGGCTTGAGATCGTCCGGATCGCCGACCATAGTGTTGTTGTAGGGCCTGTTCCAGACATCGAGAGTGCCGCCGGCGAGACGATTCCGATAGACGGGTGCGGGCCCTAGCCCAAGGAACCGCATGCCTTTGACATTCGCTTCGGGGTAATCGAATCCGATGCCAAAATACTCATGCTCCCCGGTCAGTGTGTAGACGTAGTCGATGCTCACCCAGCCATTGGGCTTCAGACGGTAGGTGACCGATTTCATCGGGCCGTCGAAGGTCGCCGATACTACAAGATCGTTGCCGTCGGTCTTCTGGCCTAAAGACGTAAGCTTGGAATCGGGCGCAAACGCGGGTGGCGTGGGCGGCGCAGCCGGCGGATTTTGCGGCCTGCTCGGAGGCGGCGGAAGCCTGGACCCCATCGCCACGACGCGCGGGCCGTTGACCAGGGAGAAGGACTTGCCCTGCCGAGTGGCAGAGACCAGCAGGCCAGTGGTCTGGCTTATCTGCAGCGACAGGTCACCCGCAGTCGCAGTGATTGTATCGCCGGATTCGGTAGCAGCGGGCTTTGCGCGGCCGGCAGACTTCTCCACCTGCTCCAACCGATGCGCGAGATCGGTTGCAGGCCAGACATAGGTCTGAATCACGCGGCCGGTGGCGTCCTTAATGCGCAGCCGAGTGGCATCGGGCCTCCTCTTTGCGTTTGGACCGGCGGCAGGAGCAGGCGATCCCCAGCCGTCCCAGCTTGCCGAGGCGCCCGGCGACAGCGAGCGGCCGCGATCGGTGCGCGAGGAAAGCACCACCGAACCGGAGGCCGCGTCATTGGGTTGGCGGAAGGCGATCGCCTCCCATTCGAAGGTGCATCGATCGGCGTTGATGAAGGCATAGCGGTTGGTTACGGTGTAGGCTCGCGCGGTGCCGTCAGGCGGCGTCACGATGATCGGCGACCAAAGCTGTTTGACGGTGTAGAAGCTCCCTTCCCTCTCGCGATATGGGCCGACGATGCCATCTGGGGCCTGGTTGTCGGCGGAGTCGAGAATGCCGCCCTTATCCACGCGCTTCACATCTTCATCCAGGAACGCCCAGAGGAACCCGCCGGCGCCGGCCTTGCTCTTGAGGATGAGATCCCAATACTCATTCAGGCCTGCCCCCGCTCCGCCGTCGTACAGACCGTGCAGCATCTCCGTGGGGAAATAGACGGCATCGGCGGCGAGCTTCTGCTGCAGCTGCTCATAGGTCGGGTAGTGCTTGGTATCGGCGATGCCCGGAGGAAAGGCCGCCCACGGGTGCAGCACCACGCGCTTCTGCGGGTCGTACTTTGAGAAGTCACTGTCGAGCGCGGTATTCCACCCGCCTTCATTGCCGTTGTCCCAGAAGAGAATCGACGGATGGTTTACGTCATGCTCAACCATCTCCTTGACCAGCTTCTGGCCAATGTCGGTGTCGTAATGCGCGTGCCAGCCGCCGAGTTCATCGAGCACATATATGCCGAGTTCGTCGCAGGCATCGAGGAAATCGCCGTCCGGCGGATAGTGGCTGGTACGGACCGCGTTGCCGTTCAAATCTTTTATGACATTGATGTCGTCTCTGGATATCTGCGCGGACAGGGTCCGGCCGGAATCGGGCCAGAACGAATGGCGGTCGACGCCCCTGAGGAAGACGCGCTTGCCGTTTACGAACATGCCCTGGCCGGGACGGAGTTCAATGGTGCGGAATCCGAACTTCTGGTGCACGGTATGCACCACGGCATCGCCTAATCGCAACCGCACTTCGAGTTGGTAGAGATTCGGCGTTTCGGCATTCCAGAGCCGCGGATTGTCAATCTTTCCGGCGAGATGGGTGACTTCATTGAAGCTGACATCCTTCGCCATTATCGGATCGCCAACCGGCCTGCCGTTCAAGTCGAGTACCCGCATCTCAAGCGAGGCTTTGCCCGCGCTCGCGGCGCCTGTGCGGGTGTCGCTGGTAGTGACATCCACTGAGAGGGAGCCCTCCGCGGTGGCGCTGATGGCCAGGTGATCGACAAATGTCCTGGGCACGGCTTCGAGATACACGGGCCGGTAGATGCCGGAGTAATTCCAGTAGTCGCCACGGCGCTCTGCGTTATTGACGGAGGGGTTCATGGAATCGTCATCGACGTCGACCTGGAGCTCATTCTTCTCGCCAGCGGGCTTAAGGAGACTCGTGATGTCGTACTTGAAGGCGTAGTAGCCGCCCTGGTGGACAGGGCCGGCGGACTGACCGTTGATGGTGACCTGAGCATCGGTCATGACACCTTCAAAGTCGATGAAGACGGTCTTGTCCCGCCAGGCCGCAGGCGTGGTAAAGGTGCGCTTGTAGATGCCGTGAGTGCGGGGCCAACCGTCCGCCGGATTGGGCCGGCCGTATTCGTAGATGCCGAAGCCTTGCAGTTGCCAGTTGGACGGGACACCGATGGTGGACCACTTGTTGGCATTCATGCCCTTGTCGCACATGAATTCCCACTTGACCGGGTCGTCCTTGCCCAGACCGGACAGATACTGGGTTTCAGTCTCCGCAGCTCTTGCTGCTGAAGCCAGAAGAACAATACTCAGAACCGCGTAACGAACTGACAAATGCACTAGAAGCCTCCCAACCGGCATATGGATATTACGCCTCTCCAGCGTCGCCATTCCGGACGAAGTCCAGTATCTCCGTATCCCTTCCGCGTCGTCATTCTGGACGAAGTCCAGAATCTCCGTATTTCGCTTATTGGAGATCCTGCCGCTGATCCCATGCGCATTTTCGGGGCAGCGCAACCTATGGCAGAGTCGGTTGGTCGGGCCTTGGAGTGTCGGGCGGAGTGCGGATACAACCGGAAAGGTCTAATCCCGAACCGCGGCGAAAAGAAGGAAGCATTTTTTGTTCTGCAGAAGACCTATAGAGAGTGGACCAGTCGTGGCCCGGCGTCCGGAGTTTCCGCCCATCCAGTTTCGAAAGCAGACACCAGATCACGTTCCGCGGTGCAGGCACGGGACAAAGTCACCAATCCCAAGTAACGAGAAAATGCGTTTCTCGCCATCAGGGTTGACTGCTGAATAGCCGACATCCCACTAGTGATCGGTACCTCGATGCGCGCATTGGCGGAGATAACCGG
>PLUT01000250.1 GCA_003162875.1 Granulicella sp. | reverse complement strand
CTAATAGCTGCGCTGGTAGGTGCGGGAGACGCGGTCGTGCCAGGCCAGGCGGTCTTCGTCCAGCGCCGCCCACAGGAATCCCAGGCCGAAGGGACACGCGGAGAGCAGCACCGCGAGGATGCGGCGGCGCATGGCCGGGCGGGTTGGGTTTTCGTCCTCGAAGGTGCAGAGCGCGATGCGCGCGCAGCGCATGCCCGGGGTCGCCTGGTTCAGCGAGAAGAATAGCCCCTGGTACAGCAGATACAGGAAGCCGGCGGCGATCGCGGCCGCAGCCAGCATCAGGCTGGGCTGAAGCGGGAGCGCGGGCTGGTCCGACGCGCGGCCGGCCAACTCGCGCAGCAGGGTGAGCATGGCTGCGCTGGAACGGAGTTCGGCGGCATGGCCGGTGGTGAGCGCGAAGGCGGCCGCGAAGGCAAGCAGTCCCGCCACCAGAATGCCGCCATTGACGGCGCCGGCCAGCGCGCGCCGGCCCAGCGAGGCAACCTGGGGCAGCGCCAGGCCCAGATGACCGGGATCGGCCAGTCTGCCCGCGGCCCGCGTTCCCTGCGCCTCTGCTGTCTCTGCCTCCGGGGTGGTGCGCTCCGGTGCGGGCGCGTCCAGCCAGATCGAAGTCCATTGCGGCGCTGGCGCGGCTTCGCCGGTCGAACCCGAAGCTGGATCGGCAACGGCCTCGGGGCGGGTCGAGATCTGCGCCGGGTCCACCTCAAAGATGCGCAACTGGCAATCCGCCGGCGGGGTTGCGGATTCGTCGCGCAGCGGGCCTTCCGCGTAGCGCGGGCGGGCCTTGCGCGATGCCACCAACTGGCGCGGAAACTCGATCAGGTTCGCCGGCAGCGGCATGGGCGGTCCCGCGGGCTCTTCGAACACCGGCGCCTGGCGGAAGGCGATCTCTTCGTCCAGCGCGCGCGCCTCGGCGTCGTTCTGCCGGTCGCGGCGGTTGGCGTGGCCGAGGTTTGCGGTGCCGCGAGAGAGTTCGAGGTCGGCGTCGAAGTGGCCGGCGGTGGCTTCGTCCTGGTAGAGGCGGACGGTCAGCGGAGAGTTCGAGGTTCGAGGTTCAAGGTTCGAGAGGCGCGCTTCGCCGGAAGAATGGTGGGGACGGCTGCGATGGTTCGAGGGCGTGGCAGGTTCCTTCGACGGGCTCAGGACTGCGCCGGTCGCGCTGGTCTGGCTTTCGCTCAGGGCTTCGCTCAGAATGACACTTCGAGTTTTATGCGGAGACTTGAGATTGAGGTCGGGCCAGAGGTTGAGGGCGTACGGGAGGTCCTCGTGGAGATTTGCGCGGGCCTGGGGCGGCAATCCCGTGTCAGACGATCCCAGGTCAGACGATGGAGCCGTCTCGCACGGGGCACCCGGTTCGTCGGCGGGTGCATCGTTGGCGTTATCGAAGGCATCGAGCAGAGTCTGCTGGGCGGCGGCGACCGCCATTGCATTCAGCGCGGCAACCTCGGCTGCGGCGCGCGCCTGCTCCACCGCGCGCTCGGCTTCAGCGGCCAGAAAGGCGCGATAGGTGGGCGAGTTGGCATAGCGTTCGGCAACTGCGGCGGCGATGCGCACGGCGCGGCTGTCGGCCCGGCGCGTGGCCGCGGGCGTTACCTCCGCCATGGCCGGCCCGGCGCGGCGGCTGCGGTGCGCGGCGAGCCGCTCCGCCACCTGCTGCCGAAGCGCTTCAGTGGAGGAGTTGCCGGCGATATTGGCCGCGGCGACCGCGAGGGTGGAATCCAACAATGCGGAGCCCATTTTGCTCAAACCCGAACTACTTTCCTTGAAATCGTTTAACCTCAGAGAGTGGTGCGTGTACCCAACCTGAACCTCGAGCAGCTAACGGTTTCGCGGAGAACCTCTGGAGATAGTTGCCGCCGATGCGGCCAATTTTCGCCGTCGAAGTTCTTCCGTGCCGTCTGCTTCTTCATAAGTATCACGGGGTCCGGCGCAAGTCTTGCGCATCTCGCTGCGCAACAGGTGACGACTGTGGCACCTCCGGCCGCAACCGACGCCGCGCCGGCAACGGAAGCGGCTGCGCCGCAGGGCGCGGTGGAAACGCCGCAGTATCCCGACGCCGTGCTGCTGCCGGCGGCCGATCGGGGCACGCCCATCTCCATCGACGCGAAGAACAAGCAATCCCAAGAGAACAACATCGACATTCTGGACGGCGATGCGGTCATCACCTTCCGCGACCGCACGTTCGCAGCCGACCACATCGAATACGACGCCGACACCGGCGACGTCACCCTGACCGGCCACCTGGTGGTCACCGAAGCCGAGAACGATCTGCGCATCGAGGCCAGCCACGGCAGCGTCAACCTCAAGACGCAAACCGGGAAGTTCTACGATGTCTCCGGCTCGGTCGGCATGCGGAGAAAACCGGCTGCCGGCGTCACGCTGGACACCGGGAGACTGAATACGGGGAACAAGGCCACCGCGCAGGTCGAGACCGGGAACAAGGTCTACGCCAACGGCAATCCCTTCCTGTTTACCGGCCGGATGGTGGTCAAGACCGGCCCGCGCGACTACCAGATCTACGACGGCACGGTGACGTCGTGCCAGTTGCCGAGCCCGGACTGGCTGCTGTCGGCGGCGGAGTTCAGCATGGACGGCACGACCGCGCGGGCCCGCGGCAGCGTCTTCCACCTGATGAGCTTTCCCGTGTTGTGGCTGCCCTACGTCACCCATCCGGTGGATGCGGACAACCGCCAGAGCGGCATTCTGATTCCGGAGATCGGGTTCAACTCCGCCAGCAAGGGCACCACCGTCGGCGAGCAGGTCTACTGGGCGATCAACCGCAGCACCGACCTGACCGCCGGGGCCATCTACTACTCCGCGCGCGGCTGGGAGCAGACCGCGAGCTTCCGCTACCTGGGGCGCGGGCAGGACTTCGTCAAGGCGCGCTACAGCGGACTTCAGGACCGTGGCTACACGCCGTCCGGGGGTACATACATCAACCAGAGCGGCACCGACGTTACCTTTTCCGCGCGCTACGATCTGGTTGACGACTCCGATTCCGGCGCTGCCAGCGCTCCCGCGCCGGCGCAGGCCCGCCTGGTCGGCGACGTGGAATACCTCAGCTCATTCCCCTATCGCGAGGCGTTCTCCTCCAACTTCAACCAGGCGGTCTCCAGCGACGTTGTCTCCACGGTGTTCGCGGTCGGCGAGCGCGACGGCATGGCCGCCTCGCTGGAAGGCGACCGCTACCAGGGCGAGAAGCGGGTGGCCAGCCAGAACGTTTCCAGCACCGGCGTCATCACGGTGCTGCCGGAGGAGCAGGTGCACATCTTCCACGCGCCCGCCCTGGAGTTCGCCAGCACCGACCACGCGCTCGGGTCGACCGGCCTGGAGTGGAACCTGCAGAGCTCGGTCGCGGCGTTGAAGCGGGCGGAGCCGAACTTCAGCACCGGGGGCATGGTGGCGCGCGTGGACCTGCGCCCGGAGATCGCCTATCCGATGGGATTCCTCGGCTGGCGGCTGCGGCCCGCGGTCGCCGCCCGGGAGACGTTCTACAGCCGCAGCCGCTACCCGGCGGTGGCGGGCGCGCCGGTGGTGCCGGGCACGCCGGCGGTGCTCGAGAACCAGGCCAGCCTGAATCGCTCCGACATCGAGTTCGAGCTGGACCTGCGCCCCCCGATGCTGGAGCGCACCTTCGACTCGGGATTCCTCAGGACGCTGCTCCGCCATGACGTGAGGCACATCATCGAGCCGGAGCTGACCTACCGCCTGGTGAGCGGCATCGGGAACTTCCCTGACGTGCTGCGCTTCGACGCAGTCGATGTCGCCAGCGATACCAACGAGATTGAGTACGGCGTGACCCAGCGGCTGTACCTGCGCCAGAGGCCCGGCAACCCGTGCCGCGCGGCGGGCGAGGGCGCCGACGCCACCGAACTGCTGGGGTCCGCCGGCAGCGACGCCGATGCCCTGGAAGACCCCGGCGAGGCCACCGGCCGCAGCGATGCCGCCGCGCCGGTTTGCGGCCAGCGCGAGTGGATCAGCTGGCGCGTGGCGCAGAAGTACTTCTTCGACCACACCTTCGGCGGCGCGGTGGTGGACAACGGCCCGCGCAGCGTGCTGGAGACCACGCTGGACTTTTCCGGCATCGCTTTTCTTACCGGCCCGCGCAATATCTCGCCCCTCACCTCGCGGCTGCGGGTGCGCACCTCGGAGAAGATCGACGTGGGGTGGGACTTCGACTACGACCTCTGCTCCGCCTTCTCCGCCACCACGCTCTCCGCGGCGCCCAAGCCCTGCGGCAACCGCTTTACCGCCGACAACGTCTACATGGATGTGCACCAGGGCGATATCCACGCCGGCGTGGAGTACGCCGGGCTGAACGCGCCCGCCCGCTCCTATTCGAACGGCGTGTTGTCTTCGGTGGCGGACTTCCAGCAGATGCGCGTGCTGTTCGGCTTCGGCAGGCCCACCCGCTCCGGGCTCAGCGCCCAGGCGGCGGCCGGCATCGACATCAACCTGGGCAGCGTGCAGTATGGCCAGATCCTGGCCTCCTACAACTGGAACTGCTGCGGCGTCAGCGTGGAATACCGCAAATACGAGCTGGGCACGGCACGTAACGACAATGGTTACAAGTTCAACTTCACCCTGGCCAACATCGGCAGCGCCGGCAACATCCGCCACTCCGACCAGGTCTTCTAGAGTAAGCCAAGCCTTCAGGCTTGGCCCCGTCAGCCCTGCTGGCCCACTTATCTCTCGATTTTGAGATGTGGTTGCTCCCTCACTTCCCCGTGCTGCCAAATCCTCCCACCCCTCGCGCCGCGTCCCCCAGTTCCTCCACCACCTCGAAGCTCGCCTCAATCCGCTCAACCACCCGCAGCTGCGCAATCCGGTCGCCCGCTTTGATCTCCACCGGCTCCGTGCCCAGGTTGGTCATCACCACCCGGATCTCCCCGCGGTAGCCCGGGTCGATCACCCCGGCCAGCGTGGTCACCCCGCGCGCGGCCAGCCCCGAGCGGTCCTCCACCAGCGCCCCGTGCGTCGCCGGAAACTCCAGCGCAATCCCCGTCGCCACCGCCGCCGTCGATCCCGCCTCGCCCGCCGCCGCCAGCACCGTCCCCGCCGACGCGTACAAGTCCGCCGCCAGGTCGCCAAACTCCCCCACATGCGCATACCGCGGCGCCTGCGCCGCCGCACTCAGCTTCTTCACCTTGATCGAAACCATAAGCCCCGATTCTACCTGCCCTCTTAGCTGTCAGCTTTCAGCTTTCAGTTCTTAGCCCTTTAGTTGGAGGGTACCCCCTCCCCCCGTACCATCTTGCGGGCAAGTCCTCTGTTTTCATATGAATAGCTGCTGGTTGTTGCTGCAAACTATCTCTTGCAAAGGACTTACCCCTAAATTAGCCAGAATCAGTAGCTTGGCCTTAGATGAAAAGAGCCCCAGACCTGGCTGGGGCTTCTCCTGTTTCCTCACTCTTTAAGGATAACAGGTTGACGTTAACTCGATGCATTTGGATGTGGCTGAAACCAGGTGGCTTGCACGATTAAGCTTGACGGATTTGGGGCGACGGTTGGGCGGTGGTGCGGATTGATAAGCGAGCTTCCCCTCGGGGTCCTAAAACCCATTCAATTCAAGCACTTATCGGGGTACTAAAATCTGGCAAGGATTGAATTCTGCCCCACCTAATTTACCAATGATAATGAGTATTATCGCTGGTATTTTCGTGTAGGCTANNCTAAAGGCGACACATGCAGCGTTGCGTGTGTAAGCGGCCACCAACCGTATAGGTCATGGCGGCGGTGGGATTCGGACCCACACCAAGGCGATATGAGCGACCAAGAATTTCAGAATACGGTAGAGGCGATGGCATCGCTTCGGGACGAACTCATTTCATCGCCGGAAAGAGCACGCGCCTATTTGGTTGAGGCTGGAATACTCCCTCCTGATGGGGAGGGTGCCGATCAGCGTCAACCGCAGGATGCATAGTCTTTCCGCGTCTTTCGTTCTGGCTTACCACGGCTGCGATAAGGATGCAGGCGAGAAACTTCTCAACAACGAGCCTTTTGAGAGAAGCGAAAATACCTATGACTGGCTCGGTTCGGGCATTTACTTCTCGGAAGCCAATCCAGATCGAGCCTATGAGTGGGCCGTCATTCTGCCCCCCCAACGTCGTCATTCTGACTCGCAGAGTCAGAATCTCCGTCGCTGCCTTTGTCGCCGCCTTTGCCTTTGTCGGTGCCTTTGCTTTGCCGTTGCTTTCCTCTACGCCCTGCAATCCACTACACTCCCCGCATGGAAAAAGGCGGCTACGTCTACATTCTCTCTAGCAAGGGCAGACGCCTCTACACCGGCGTAACCGCCCACCTCCAAATACGCGTGACCCAACACAAATCGAAGTCCGATCCCACCTCCTTCACCCCCCGCTACAACATCGACCAACTCGTCTACTACGAGTGCTGCGCCACAATCGGCGAGGCGATCGCTCGCGAGTCCATGATCAAGAACATGCATCGAGGCCGCAAAATCGAGATGATTCTGGCCATGAACCGCACTTGGCAGGATTTGAGCGAGCCCTGGGGAAAGCCAGTCCCACCCTTCGATGAAAGAACCCTACGGCCGCCGGAGACGTTTTGAACCAACGACAGAGATTCTGACTCTGCGAGTCAGAATGACGACGTGGGTAGAGGTGCCACAGGCCGTGCGGAGTCTAGAATCGGAACCAATGCTCGCCCGCCTCCGTGCCTTCTTCAACCCGGATGACCCCGCCCGTCTTCCCAGCCGCATCTTCTGGACCGGCCTCCTGATCCGCGTGCTCTCCATGACCGTCGCGCACACCTTCCGCATGCGGGTCATCGAAGACCACTTCGAGTTCGGCTGGGAGATGGGTCGCATCGCCCGCGCCCTGGTCACCGGCTACGGCTTCGCCGATCCCTTCAACGGACACAGCGGCCCCACCGCCTGGACGCCGCCGCTCTATCCGCTGCTGATCGCCGCCGCGTTCAAGCTGTTCGGCGTTTACACCCTCAAGGCTTCCTGGTTCCTCCTCTTCGTCAACAGCATCTTCTCCGCGTCCACCGGCGTCGCGGTCTACCGGATCGCGCGCCTGTGCTTCAGTCCCGGCGCCGGCGGCCTGAGCAGCGCCCGCGGCCTGAGCAGCGCCGGCGGCCTGAATATTGCCCGCAGCCTGAGTATCGCCCGCTGGTCCGGCTGGCTCTGGGCGCTCTATCCCGCCGCCATGCAGTACGCCGTCAAGTGGATCTGGGACATGGCGCTCACGGCGTTCCTCTTCTCCTGGGTCCTCGTCCTCGCTTTGCGCCTGCGCGGCTTGGGCGAGCAGCCTCGAACCTCGAACCTCAAACCTCGAACCCGGCTGTGGCTTCTCTTCGGCCTGCTCTGGGGGCTGATCGCGCTCTCCAACAGCTCGCTGCTCACCTTCCTTCCCGCTTGCGGCCTCTGGATCGTCTGGCCTGCCCTGCGCACCCGCACCGGCGTCGTTGCCGCGCTGCGCAATGCCACGCTGGCCGCCATCGTCTTCGTGGCCGTCGTCAGTCCGTGGGTCATCCGCAACTGGCGCGTCCTCCACGCCTTCGTGCCCATGCGCTCCAACTTCGGCGCCGAACTTTACGAGGCCACCACCTTCTCCAACGACGGCTTCCCCTGGATGGCCACCCTCCCCCTCGCCGAGACCGCGCCCGAGTTCCGGCGCTACGAGCGCATCGGCGAGATCGCCTACAGCAAGCAGCAGGGCGAGATCGCCAAGGCCAAGATCCGCGCCCATCCCGATCTCTTTGCAAAAAATGCCCTTCGCCGCGTCTTCTTCTTCTGGGTCAGCGTCCCCCACCCATACGACAGCGACAAGCTGGGCAGCATCCTTACCGAAGCCGTTCGCCGCGTCAACTTCGCCTTCCTCAGCTTCTCCGGCATCCTCGGCCTGGCGCTGGCCATACGCCGCCACATTCCCGGCGCGTGGCTCTTCTTCTGGGCCTTCGCCATCTATCCCTTCCTCTATTACTTCGTCACGGTGCAGGCGCGCTTCCGCCACCCGCTGGAACCCATCATCTGCGTCCTGTCCGTCTACCTGTTCCAATCCGCCGACCGCACCCGCGCCTGGTCGTGGTTTGCGGCTGGGCGGGAGTACGAAGCGAAACTCGCCGTGCTCCGTGCCGCGATCGACGAAGGAGACGCAAGCGGCATCGCGGAAGGCGACGTGTTTGCCCGCGTCCGCCGCGCCCGCAACCTTCCCGCGAAGGAGCGCCGAGCCGTCGGGGACTAGGTTGATTTGCGTGCTTGGTAAGCAACTCGGTGGCACTCCTTGCAGCGACAATGCCGTCCGCCCTGAGTTGGGCCATGCGTACGATCTCGCGGAAAGCTATCCAACGGCTTCCACTGCCTGCATGAAGAACAGACTTTTCCTTGAATTCCTTTCACAATAGTGATCGCCATCACGCACCCCACTCCAATGTCAGATTCAATGTGTTGAACACGCGCTCCGATGGTACATTTTGTGCATCGCTCAGGAGCGTGAATGCGTGGAAGATAAGCCAAAGGGCGAGCCCGTGGCGGGGGTGGGGGGAAGTCAAGCTGCACGGGTCCCGCCTCCGCCCCCCGTCGTGAAAGAAGGGGATGCTAACGGTGTCCAGCACGTAGAGGGTCATCAGCAGCCTGCCCCGCAACTGAAGCCAGTCAAGCGGTCACGCATCAAGCGGCTCTCTCGCTTTTTTAGTAGGTCTGAGTGGGTGAATGTATTTCTCACGGCTGTGATTGCCGGAACAGGCGTAATCGGAATCGTCCTTGTAATCCAATCGGGAAAAGATACCAAGAAGATAATAACGGCCGCGCAACAGCAAGCTACCGCCGCTCAGCAATTTGCCAATACCGCTTCACTGATCAATGGCGGGATTGAAGGCGCCGTTGGAAAGCTTGACAATCAGGCGAAAGCCACGCAAATGTCTGCCAATGCTGCGCAAGAACAGTCCAGCACGAGCGCTCGGGAATTGGAACTCTCCCAACGACCTTGGGTGGCGGCCAAGTTCACCCCCGTGGACAAGGTATTGGTCGACGAAGAGGGAATGCATCTAACTGTCGAAATGAACGCCAAGGACATAGGCCAATCTCCGGCGGTCCGAGTGGCGTATGGGTTCGCCCTGATGTCTTTTCCCAGGGATTTCTACGCAGCGAGAAAAGAGCTCTGCAAGAGTCAAGAGCTTGGCTCGAAATTGAAAGCCAACGGGAAATTTCTTGAAACGTGGTTTCCAGGCGACGCGAACACAGTCAGGGTGACGATCACTCTACCTAGAAAGGACTTTTTTGCTCCTGAGAAAGATCGGCCGCCGCAATTCGTCACTGCTCCAACGGTGATAGCGTGTGTCGCGTATAGGCCCTCTTTCAAAGATGTTGAGTATCACACTGGATATATCCTCATCCTCCGCCATTTCTCTAACGGTAAGGAAACTACCATTTCGAGCGCTCATTGGGAGGCCCCGGCCACAGAATTCTATTTGGTCGAACAGTTCGCGACGGGGGCGGACGCAAATTAGGCGCGCCGATACCCCCTTAAGGCGCCCACTCCCGCATTGACCCCGCCTGCGCGGCTTGGTACACTCTTTAAGTTTGGCGATGCAGCCATCTTTTCGGCTGCACGGCCGGCTGGAAACCGTGTCGGCGGGCAACTTCAGCCGAGACCGGGTCAGCGGGCCCGATTAGCCCAGGGCTTCAGCTCTGGGTCTGTATGCGCCCCAGGCAACAAATTCCATGCAGCACCTGCGGGCCGTCGGGTCGCAAGTGGCGGGTCGCAAGTGTCTGCGCAATGAGGATTCAGCTATGTATGCAGTCATACGCACCGGCGGCAAGCAGTACCTGGTCAGCCCGGGTGAGAAGCTCAGGATCGAGCGCACCGGCCACACCGAAGGCGACATCGAGTTCCTCGACGTGCTCGCCGTCTCCCACGAAGAGGGCAAGTTCGCCTCCGAACTGGCCGGCGCCAAGGTCACCGGGACCGTTCTCGGCCTGGGCCGCGGCGACAAGATCCTGGTCTTCAAGATGAAGCGCAAGAAGCAGTACAAGAAAATGCAGGGACACCGCCAGAACTTCGTCGAGGTCCGCATCAACGAGATCCTCATCAACGGCAAGTCCTACAAGGCCGAAGGCGAGGAGACCGCCGCACCCAAGGCCGAAAAGAAGCCCGCGGCCAAACATGCCAAGAAGACCGAGGCCGCCGCGGAATAGCCGGAAGGGCACGCGTTTACGCCTGCCGGAAACACAGATTTGAGGGAGCGGCTTAAGTCGCCCCTGGGACAAGTTTTGATAGGGAGCGGATTTCGTCGCCCCAGGACAAGTTTTGAAAGGGAGCGGCTTCAGCCGCTCCGCAAACGCCGATTTACTTCACGGGCTTTAGCCCCTGAGGGAAAACTCAAGGATTGGCGGAAGAGGCAATCGAATGGCACATAAAAAAGGTTTAGGCTCCTCCAAAAACGGCCGCGACTCCAACTCGCAGCGCCTCGGCGTCAAGCGCTTCGCCGGCCAGGCCGTCCTCGGCGGCACCATCATCGTCCGCCAGCGCGGCACCAAGCTCAAGGCCGGCCCCAATGTCGGCCGCGGCAAGGACGACACCCTCTTCGCCAAGGTCTCCGGCGTGGTCCGCTTCCGCGACCGTGGCCAGCACGGCCGCTTCGTCATCATCGACCCCGCCGAAGTCTCCGCCGTCCCGGCGTAACCTTCCAGCATCCCGCTCGCGCCGAACCCCGCACGCGCGGGGTTTTTGTGCGTATGGGTTAGACTAGCCGCAAGAAGGAGAGCACGATGCAGGCCTTCATCCAGGAAAGTCAGGCGCAGATCGCGGAACTCTGCCGAGCCCATCATGTGCGCCGGCTTGCTGTCTTCGGATCGGCCGTACGCGACGATTTCGATCCAGCCCGCAGCGACGTCGATCTGCTGGTCGAGTTCGAGCCGGACCTTGCCCAGAACCGCTTCGAGTCGTACTTCCATCTGCATGAGGCATTGGAGCGGATTTTGCGCCGAAAAGTGGATCTGATCGAGGCCGGATCGGTGAAGAATCCATACATCCAGCGCGCCGTCGAGCGCGACCAGCGGGCATTGTATGCAGCGTGATCTGCGTGCTTATCTGAGCGACATCGAGCAGGCCGCCCGGGACATCGTCAACTTCACCACCGGTTCAAGCCTCGAACAGTACGCAGCCAACAAGATGATGCGCATGGCGGTCGAGCGCGAGTTTTCCATCATCGGCGAAGCCATCGTTCGCGCACGCGAGACCTTCCCCGAGGTCATGGACAAGATCGGTTCCGCCCATGCCATCGTTGGATTTCGCAACCGCCTCGTCCACGGCTACGAAACCATTCGCGATGAGACGGTTTGGGAGGCAATCCAGAAGAGCCTGCCCACACTCCTCGGCGACGTAGGCCGATTACTTGATCAACTTGGACGCTGATCCGCCCAGCTACCCCGCCACCACCGGCTTGCCCTTGTCGTTCAGCTCGACGCGCGCCATCGGCGTGTCGTGGTCATGCGGGAAGAACAGCAGCCACTGTTCCGGGATCGCCCGCGCGTACAGCCGCTTGCGCTCCTCGATCGAGCGCAGCGGGTCCAGGTCGTAGCCCATCACCCAGGTCGCGTCCAGGTGGTGCGCCGTGGGCACCAGGTCGCCGACGTAGCAGCCGTGCGGCGCAGCCCCAGAGCCCGCCGGTCGCGACTCCGCCGGCCGCTCCGGCTGGATGTGCACGGCCATCATGTGCGCCGTGTGCCCGGGAAACAGCTCCACCGAAATCCCCGGGCAAATCGTCCCGTCCGCCGCGATCTGCGCGTCGTCGAGCAGCGTCATCTGCCCCGACTCGATCAGCGGATCGTAGTTCGGCGCCTGGTAGCTGACCCGGTCGCGGTCCAGTTGCAGGCGCCCATGCGCCACCTCGCCGGCGTGGGCAAAGTAGCGCGCGTTAGGAAAGGTCGGCGTCACCCGGCCGTCGGCGTGCAGCGTCGTGTTCCAGCCGCAATGGTCGAAGTGCAGATGGGTGTTGACGACGATGTCCACCTCGTCCAGCCCGACGCCCGCGGCCGCATACGACTCCAGCAGCCGCTCCTGGTTGCCGAAGATCTCGCGCATCTTCGGCGTCTGCTTGTTGCCGATGCCGGTCTCGATCACCACCGTGTGCCGGCCGGTGCGCACCACCAGCGAGTTCAGCCCCAGCCGGATCCGGTTGTCCGCGTCCGCCGCAATGCGCTTCTGCCACAGCGTCTTCGGCACCACGCCGAACATGGCTCCGCCGTCCAGCAGGTAGATGCCGTCGCTGCAGACGGTCAGTTCGAAGTCGCCGAGGTTCGCGCGAGCGCGAACCAGCGTGCTGTCCTGGAGGGCTTGGAGGTCTGGGCGGTCTTGGCGGTCATGGCCCGGAGAGGAAGTTTGCGGCATGGTCCCTGAAGAGATTATGCCGCGGGGGAAGCTTGTGCCGCGGCGATGGCGCTGACGTCCGCCGGCTTTTGCATCTGCTCCGCGGGCGGTGCGCTGAGCGGTGCGGCCGCGTGTGCGTCGGGTGCGGCGCTTCCGTTTGCCGTCGCTGCTTCCGCCCCCGGAGCGGCGACCGGGCGCTTGTTCTTGAAGCACTGCCGGCACAGCACCGGACGTCCTTGCGTCGGCTTGAAGGGAACGGTAGTTTCGATGCCGCACTCCGAGCAGGTGGTGCGCGTTTCGGTGCGCGAGATGCCCGCCGCCGCGGGACCAGCCCCGGTCGCGCCCGCTACCTGCGCGCTGCGTCTGGACTTGCAGGGTTTACAGCGCTTGGGGTCGTTCTTGAATTGCTTGTCGAGGAAGAATAATTGCTCACCGGCAGTGAAGACGAACTCACCGCCGCAATCTGCACAGATCAAGAGCCGGTCCACGAATTCCATACCGCTTCTCCCCTCGTACGGAAAAGATCGCATCTCGCCGCCCAACTTCGAGCGGATCAAACGATCGGCATACTCTGGAATCGAGTAACAAAACACTGCTACGCCGTCGCAGGAGGACGACATTGGGTTTGCCGGACAACGGCTTCAAGTTCTCGCCGCTGCCGGGGCCTGTCTGACCTGGGGAGGGGGGGTCAAGCCGGGCGGGTTAAGGATGGCCGCCGACCAGCTCCACGCGGCGGCCATCACGGTTTGCAATAGAACAGACCCTAGTCCTGTTCCTTGCGTATCTTCTTGCGGTTCCGCTTGCGGGCGAGCGCTTCTTTCACACGCTTCTTCTCGCCCGGCTTCAGATAGAAAGAGTGACGCTTCACTTCCTTGATGATGTCTTCCGTCTGAACCTTGCGCTTGAAGCGGCGCAACGCGTTCTCAAGAGGTTCGCCTTCTTGCACTCGAATCTCTGCCAAAGGCCAATACACCTCCAAACGACCCAAACTGGGTGAAGTTTAGAATATCGCAGAATCGTACAAGCGCAACCGATATTCTGGCCGATTTTGCCGGTATCGTCCCTGAAAAAACTTGCACATGCCAGCCTCCCGATTCCCCCACGGGCTGCCGAACAAAGAAAGGCCGCCCGCCCGGGTAAAATAGGCTGGATGATTCGGCCATATCAGGGAATCCTGCCCGAAATCCCGGGCTCGTGCTACATCGACCGCTCGGCGCAGGTGATCGGCGACGTGGTGCTGGGCGAGCGCGCCAGCATCTGGATGAACGCGGTGGTCCGCGGCGACGTGAACCAGATCCGCATCGGCGCCAACTCCAACGTGCAGGACTGCGCCGTGCTCCACGGCCAGCGCTACATCTACCCCGTCACCGTCGGCGAGTGGGTCACCATCGGCCACAACGCCACCGTCCACGGCTGCGTGGTGGAGGATGCCTGCCTGATCGGCATGGGCTCGACCATCCTGAACGGCGCGCGCATCGGCACCGGCTCCATCATCGCCGCCGGCGCGGTCATCCCGGAGAAGACCATCATTCCGCCCCACTCGCTGGTGGCCGGCGTGCCCGGCAAGGTCCGCCGCACCCTGGGCGACGAAGACCACACGCTGATCCTGAAGTACGCGGAGAACTACCTGGACTACGTAGCCATCTACCTGAAAGAGACCGAGTAGGCGGTCTCGCCGGACGACAGAGGACAACAGAAAAGCCCCGCTTGCAAACGGGGCTTTCTGGTCAGTTTGATGCGCAGCGTCGAATGCTGCCGTTAGTGTGACGCGGCTGCGATGATGGCCGACGCGATGATGCCGGTGGCCACGGCCGCCAGAACGTAGTTGCCGTCCACCTCGCGCCACTCGTAGCCGCGCGGCGGGGCCTTGAGGTGGTAGGTTTTGTAGTCCACGGCCTCGCCGCGTTGCCAGTCGTCCTTGTTCATGGTGTAGCCCTTCTTCCACTCGTCGTGCTTGACGTATGACTGGTGGTGGGCGTCGGCCGCGGCTTGATTGTCATGGTGGTCGTCCTGCGCGATCGCCACGCCGCTGAAAAGCACTGCGGAGAGGGTGGAGAGAGCTGCAAATTTGCTGAATCGGTTCACGGTTTACCTCCAGCTATTCTTAGATGCGCCCCCGCACCACTTGAAATGCCCGACAAGAACAAAAATAAAGGTGGCGGAAATTGCATGCGCGTCGAAAGGTTGCCTGGCGGTTGGCCGGGGCATCCCCACGCCGCGCCGGCAGCGAAGAGCCCCGCGCCGGCGGACCGGTGGGCGGGGCTTCTCACGCAAACCGAACAACCCAGAAGGCTAGCGCGTCCTGGGCGCTGCGACGACCAACCGGATGGAGCCGGTCGAGGACGCGGCCATGACATAGTTGCCGTCCACCTGGCGCCATTCGTAGCCGCTCGGCGGCGCTTTCAGGTGGTTGGAGCGATAATCCACATGGTCGCCGCGGCCCCAATCCTCATGCTTCATCTGCGCGCCGTTCTTCCACTCGGGGTGATGGACGTAGGCGTGGTTGTCATGAGCGGCGGCGGCGCTGGGATCCTGGTGCTGGTGGTTGTCCTGCGCGAACGCCGCTCCGCTGCAGAGCACTGCGGAGAGCGTCGAAAGAGCTGCAAACTTTCCAAGTCGATTCACAAATTTACCTCTGATGGTTGAGATGCAAACGCATCGCGCGCAACCTGGCGAAGACATGAATATTACACAGAGCGGAGGACGCGCTCGGAAGCGGAGCGAACCAGGTCGCGGCTTTTCGCTACACTGGAGGCTCATGTCAACGCAACCCAAGCCGTCCAACCCATTGAAAGCAGTGCGCGGTACCCGCGACCTGCTGCCGCCCGAGACCGCCCTCTGGAATCGCATCGAGCAGACCGCGCGCCAAGTCTTCAGCCGCTACGGCTTCGGCGAGATCCGCACGCCCATCTTCGAGGCGACCGAGCTCTTCGCCCGCGGCGTGGGCGAAGAAACCGACATCGTCTCCAAGGAAATGTACAGCTGGGAAGACCGCGCACGCGCGCAGAGCGAGAAGGCGCAGAGCCTGACGCTGCGCCCGGAGAACACCGCCGGCGTGGTGCGCGCCTACATCGAGCACAAGCTGGGCGAGACCGGCGACCTGCAGAAGCTCTACTACATCGGGCCGCAGTTTCGCCGCGAGCGGCCGCAGCGGGGACGCTATCGCCAGTTCTGGCAGATCGGCGTCGAGGTGCTGGGGCCGGTGTCGAGCGGGTCGGAGTCGCCGGTGCGCGACGCCGAGGTGCTGGAGATGCTGGCCACGCTGCTGGACGAGCTGGGGGTGAAGAACTGGCGGCTGGAGCTGAATTCGGTTGGGTCTACGGAAGACCGCAAGCGCTACGACGCGGCCCTGCGCGCGGCGCTGGCGCCGGTGAAGGCGCAGATGTGCGAGGACAACCAGCGCCGGGCGGAGACGAATCCGCTGCGCGTGCTCGACAGCAAAGAGCCCGCCGACCAGGAGATTATCAACGCACTGCCGAAGATCGCGGACTTTCTGGATGACTCATCGCGGGAACATTTTGCGGCGGTGCGGGCGGCGCTGGACGCTTGCGGCGTGCCGTACACGGTGAACCCGCGCCTGGTCCGCGGGCTGGACTACTATACCCGCACCACCTTCGAGTTCACCGTGCCCTCCTCCTCCGATCCGGCCAGCGGCCTGGGCACGCAGAACGCCCTGCTCGGCGGCGGCCGCTACGACGGCCTCAGCGAGATGCTGGGCGGACCGAAGGCTCCGGGCATTGGCTTCGCCATTGGCGAGGACAGGCTGGTGCTGACGCTGCAGGCCCAGGCGGAAGCGGCTGCGAAGGCCGCTGATGAATCAAGTGCGGGTGCCCCAGGCCTGGCTTCTCAGACCTGGGTTCAGATTCCCAAGCTCGACGCCTACATCGCGCCCATGGGCGCCGAACGCAACGCCGCCGCGCTGGCCCTCGCCCGCGAACTCCGCCGCGCCGGATTATCCGTCGAAGTCGGCGACGGAACCTTCCGGTTGAAGAAGAGCTTCGAGGCAGCGGATAAAGTCGCGCGCCACATCGTCATCCTGGGCGAAGACGAACTCGCTACCAACACCGCCACCGTCAAGACCTTCGCCACCGGCGAGCAGGTGAAGGTGGCGCGGGGACAGCTTGGGGAGTTGCTCCGGGCCAAAGGGTAGTCGCAAGGGAGCTGGAGCAGACGGTCCGCACGCCTCTACACAGCTAAGACCGATTCTTCAGGATTACTTCGCCTCAAATTCAGGCGAGGTGTAGGCGATCTTGCCGCCGACGATGGTCATCACGCTGTGGGTTGAGGGCAGCTTATCCGGGGTCGCCGTCATCACGTCCTGCGAAAGCACCGCCAAGTCGGCGAGCATGCCCGGGGCAAGCGTCCCCTTCGTTTTCTCCTCGAACTCGGCGTGGGCCGGACCCGCGGTAAGAATCGAAAGCGCCTGCTCGCGCGAGATGGATTGCGGATTGCCCGGCTGCGTCATGATGCCGAACATGAAGAACGGCGCCATTCCACCATCGGAGCCGTAAGCCAGCGGAATTCCCGCGGCCGTCAGTGCGTGAAAGGGCCGTCCAGGCCGCGGTTGCGCAATCACGATCCCATACTGCCTGGCGAGTTCCATGCGCGCCGGGGTGGTGAATCCGTCGCCGTGTTCGAACCGCACCCGCAGCGGACGCCAGCGCTCCGCAGGCGCGAGCTTCTGCATCTCCGCGAGCACTTCGTCGGTCATTGCATCGCCGACGATATGCATCATCAACTGATCCTTGCCGGTCAGGGCGATCTTCAACTGCGAGTCGATGAAGTCCACACTGAAGTTGGGACGGCCGCGCCAGCCCGGACGATCCGGATAGTCTGTGGTCTGGAAGGCGAGTTCGCCGTCGTGCGGCGTTCCGTCGAGCACCCACTTGACGCCGGCGACACGAATCAGCGGAGTAAGCTGCTGCTCCCCGGAGCCGAGCTGCTCGTGATTCAACGCGTCTTCCTCGGGAAATGGAAAACGCATGATGCGCAGGCGCAGCGGCGTGTTCGCCTGCACAAAAGCTTTTTCCAGGTCGCTCAGCTTCTGATTCGAAGCCATCACCTGCACCGTCGTCACACCCTGCTCCAGCCGGTGCTGCGCATACACACGAAGTTCGGCGATCTCCGCAGGCGTGACGCCGGCCTGCGACGAAAGCCGTTGCCGAATGGCGTTGCCGGTATTCTCCTCCAGCAACCCAGTCAGGTGCCCGTCGGCGTCGCGGTCGTAGCGGCCGCCGTCTATATCCTTGACGTCGTCCTTGATGCCCAGCTTGCCGAGCCCAGCCGTGTTCAGAACGATGCCGTGACCGACGTAGGATTCGAGCATGACCGGATGGCCGGCAGCAGCGCGGTCGAGCGCGACACGCGCGTCTTTTGGATGCACGATGAGTTCCCGGCCAACGTCGCAGACGATCCACACGCCGGACGCGGCGGTAAGCGCAGCGGCATGCACCGCATCCGCCACTTCATCGATGGATGGGTTGGCGGGCGGCAGAGTCTGCGTATGTGCTTCGACGCCAAACGGAGCGCCGCCGACGTGATCGTGCGCGTCGTTGATGCCCGGCATTGCCATGCGTCCATGCAGATCGACGATCCGGGTATGCTTGTCAGCGGTCGCGGTGAGCGCTGCGTCCGTGCCGACGGCAAGCACCTTTTCGCCTTCGATGGAGACGGCCGTAACCCAAGGATTCGCAGTGTCGCCGGTGAAGATGTGGCCATTGGTGAGGATCAGGTCCGGAGTAGCGCCAACAGCGCAGAGTGGCATCAGGCAGACAAGCAGGGCGACGCTGGTCTTCGCGGTCAGCTTCATTGAAGGGTTCTCCTGAGAGGGTCGTTTGAGTCTAGCGTATCTCAGCCGGCCTGGCGAAACGGCGCTCGAGCTGGAACGAACCACCTTCGTCTGGTGTCTATAAGGTTGGACACCCATGCTGCGCAGGAACTTCCTCGGCGGCGCGTTCGCGGCAGCGGCTCTTGCGGGCCACGCGCGAGTGCGCGACTCGGGCACGAAGCTGGCGGAGGCGGCGAAAAAGCAGTTGGGCGTGACCACCAGCTACGATCCGAACTACACGAAGATCGCCTATCCTAACGGCGATGTGGCACGTACGACCGGCGTCTGCGCGGACGTGGTGGTGCGCGCGGCGCGCGACGGGCTGAGCCTCGATCTGCAGCAGTTGGTTCATGAGGACATGGCGCGCAATTTTGCCGACTACCCGACGGCCTGGCATGCGCGCTGGCCGGACGCCAACATCGACCACCGCCGCGTGCTCAACCTGGAGACGTACTGGCGGCGTGTCAACGCTTGCCTCTGGACCGCGAGCGGCAAGACCGCGGGCGACGCGTTCCCAGTGCCGATCGAGGTGGGCGACCTGCTGACCTGGCTGCTGGACGGCAAGCTTCCTCACGTCGGGGTCGTCGTGTCGGTGGGCTCCTGGGGGCCTGAGGTCGTGCACAATATCGGCGCGGGAGTACAAGAAAGTGAGCTTGCTGCGTTCAGGCAGACAGCGAAAGGTCACTATCGCTGGCCCTCTGCTTGACGTGTCTGCGAAATGTATACATAATGGCTACATGAGTAGTTCTGCCACAATCCGAAAGCCGCTGGGCGTTCGCGCTACTCCTGAGGAGCACGAACGAATCACCGAGGCCGCTCGACGGGAGCACCGCTCGGTCAATAGTTTCGTCCTGAGTGCAGCCCTCGAGGCCGCCGGAGCCAAGGGTGCGCCGCGCCGCCGAACGCCGGAAGAGGTACAGGCGGCCATCCAGCGGGCGCAGGAGTTGATGCGCCCGTATCGTCAGCCCGGCCGCTCGCTCGTCGACGAGTTGCTCGCCGAGCGACGTGCCGAGGCGTCGCGTGAGTAGATACGTTCTCGATGCCTCCGCCGTGTTGGCGCTTCTCGACGCAGAGCCTGGCGCGGACAAAGTGGCCACAGTCCTGATGGATTCGGCAATCGGCACGGTCAACCTTGCCGAAGTCCACACGAAGCTGGCGGAAAGAGGACAGTCCGGGCGCCAAGCATTGGCCGAGCTGCTCTCCGTCGCAGAAGAGGTTGTCCCATTCACGGAAGAGCAGGCCGCAATCACAGGTGCATTGAGGGCCTCAACCATGCACCTTGGCCTCTCGCTGGGAGACCGTGCATGTCTGGCCCTGGGCATTGCTCTCGGAGCCGAGGTCTACACGGCGGAGCGGGTCTGGGCTCAACTGCACCTGCCCTGCGCAGTCCATCTGATTCGCTAGACCCGCCAAACTTCGTACAATAGGAAGATCGTGACTTTAGACTTTCTGGGCAATTTGCAGCGGACGCAGATGTGTGGTGAGCTTCGCAGGGAGCATGCGGGGCAGAATGTCGTCCTGATGGGTTGGGTGAACCGCCGGCGCGACCATGGCGGGCTGATCTTCCTCGACCTGCGCGACCGCACCGGCATCGCGCAGGTGGTGGTCGACGAGAAGGTCGGCGCGGCGCACGACAAGGCCGATGCGGCGCGGCCGGAGTACGTGGTCGCCGTGAAAGGGCACGTCCGGCGGCGCGGTGCTGGTCTCGAAAATCCCAACATGCCCACCGGCGAGGTTGAAGTGGTCGCGGATGAGCTGTTGCTTCTCAATGAATCCAAGACGCCGCCGTTCTCGCCCGCCGAGGACGCCATCGCCAACGAAGAGGTGCGCCTGAAATGGCGTTACCTGGACCTGCGCCGCGTGGAGATGCAGCGGAACTTTGCGCTGCGCAGCCGCGTGGCGATGGCCATCCGCAACTACCTGGTCGGCGAAGGCTTCCTGGAAATCGAGACGCCGTTCATGACCAAGTCGACGCCCGAGGGTGCGCGCGATTACCTCGTCCCCAGCCGCATCCACGCCGGCGAATTCTACGCGCTGCCGCAGTCGCCGCAGATCTTCAAGCAGATACTGATGATCTCCGGCTTCGACCGCTACTTCCAGATCGCGCGCTGCTTCCGCGACGAGGACCTGCGCGCCGACCGCCAGCCGGAGTTCACCCAGATCGACCTGGAGATCTCTTTTCCCACGCAGGAAACGGTGTTTCGCGTGACCGAAGGATTCCTGACCGCCGCGTTTGCACAAGCTGATCCTCCGATCCGGCTGACCACGCCGTTCGTGCGCATGACCTACGACGAGGCAATCAAGAACTACGGCATCGACAAGCCGGATATGCGGCTGCCGGCGATGGTTTCGCTGACCGATGAACTGACTCCCGAGCTGCGCGAGCAATTGAAGATCGAGCAGGCGCTGCCGGTGCTGGGCTTCGTGATCCCGGAAGTCGGCGAGCTGAGCGGCACTGCGCGCAAGTCTCTGCTCAGCGAAGTGCGCGCGGGCTTCGGCGACTGCGGGCTGGACCTGCTGGATGTCGCGCGCCTGAAGACGAGCGCAGATTTTGCTCCGCTGGCTGCGGTGATCGAGGCGAAGCTCAACGGTTCGACTTCCCAGGGTCGACCTACGGTCGAACCTGGGGCACCCGGTTCCGTGGCGGATTTGATGGTAGTCGTCACGCCGAAGCTGGGCACGCCCACGATGTGGAACTACGATCCGCAGTGGATCTGGAAGCGCGTGGGCCAACTGCGGCTGCAGCTCGGCGCGAAGTTTGCCGACAAGCATGGGCGCTTCAAACAGACGGGCACGGAAGCCGACTTCAAATTCGCCTGGGTCACCGACTTTCCCATGTACGAGTGGAACGAGGAGACCAAAACCTGGGACGCGGCGCACCATCCCTTCACCTCGCCGCATGAAGATGACATAAAAGCTGGAAGGCTGACTTCAGACAAGGGCGCCGTGCGCGCGCTGGCCTACGACGTTGTGCTCAACGGCACGGAGCTTGGATCAGGATCGATTCGTATCCACCGCCAGGACGTGCAGGCGGAGATCTTCCGGTCTTTAGGAATGAGCGATGCAGAAGCAAAAGAACGGTTCGGATTCTTCCTGGACGCGCTGGAGTACGGCACGCCTCCGCATGGCGGCATCGCGCTCGGGCTGGACCGCATCGTCATGATCCTCGCCGGGGCCAGCAGCCTGCGCGAGGTCATCGCCTTCCCCAAGACGGCGAAAGCCATCGACCTGATGTGCGACGCGCCCTCGCACGCCACCGAAGCCCAGCTCCGCGAACTGCACCTGCGCATCGCGCAGCGCAGCTA
>PLUT01000191.1 GCA_003162875.1 Granulicella sp. | reverse complement strand
CGTGTCGGTGAGCGACTTGGCGATTTCTCATCAATTGACCAGAGGGAGCCCCCCTTTGGGATGGTCTTGAGATTGTGCGGGTAAGCGCGGAGCGTGTGAGTGTGAGCAGGGCGGCGAGAATCCCAGTCTTCAAGAGCCAGCATTGACCTGAGATACGTTCAAGGCGAGGGTGAGCATCTCAAGGAAGTTTGAATGGCAAACAGGAGGGTGCCCAGCTTACCAGCGGAAGAAGCGATAGGGGTCATCCCACTCTTGCGGAGAATCCAGATAAAGACCTGTAAGCCATCGCTTCTCATTTTCCGATACCGGCGTCGTGATGTGTTCGAGTATTGGTGTTTCACCTGCGGCCTGCATATTGCCGAGCAACCGCGCCAACAGACATGAAACACGCCTGTAGGTACGTTTGACATTCATCTTCTCGCCGGAATAGTCAAACTGCCATGGAACGAGTTGGCAGAGGACGACGTTGCCATTCGCTGCTGTGGCTAGAACCCCATCGGCGACCACCGACCCGCCCTCGGATATCTCTGCGATCATGGGCAAATCGCGCGGGTCGCGGTTATGCACTTCGGCTGGCGATACGCCTGCCATGGGAGAATCGGCGCCGAATGGTTGAAAGCATGCAGCGATGTACTCGCGTTTGACCGTGGCAACATGCATTGGCAGGAATGAATTGGCCCCCGCATCGTCCAGGNNTCCACAAGGCGACATCTGCTCGCTGAGCTGCCAGCATTTTTCCTCCACCAGGCCCCACCACCAGGACCTGGCCAACGGAGAGCCTTTCGCCACTGTAGTCTGCGCTGCGAATTCCCGCCGAGGCAAGGTATTCTTTGCCGATGGCGTCGCCTGCGTAAACTACCGTCCGCATGAGCGCGAGCTTCGATGTCGAAGCGTATTGAAGAATGTTTCGGGCCAGCGTCTCCGCTGCCGGGTCGTTCTCTGTGCGGCCGGTGACATCAGTCTGACAGAAGAGCACCATTCCCTTGCCCGCGCGATGCTCGACGAGGGACGTGTATTGCAGTGCGTAACCGCCGTCGAGGATGGACAGGAAGTCTCCACAGGCAGGCTTCTCAATGAGCGCGGAGGCGACAGTGCCGCGATTGCCGCGACGCCAGACACGCGTCACAGGCAAGCCCGCCCACTCGACCGTGGGTGAACCGCTGAATTGCGGCGAGAGAACATAATTGAGGCGCGGGGCCAACGTGGTTGAAGCGCCACGCCAGTTGCGCAAGTGCTCGTCGCCCAGTCCTGTCAGAATCGGATGATCGGGCACGCGCTTGAACACCCAGCGCAGTCCGTACTCGGCAATCCGGAATCCGAACCGCTTTTCGAGCACCTCGCCGGCCTGCTCGAAGACGACGAACTTCACTGTCGCGGATGACTCGCGATATTCTACTGCCCGCCGGGTGAATCTTTTGATCCGACGTCGGTCAGTGCCACAGACTCGGATTTTTCTGGATTCCCGGCGATTGCCGGCGCTCAGTTCCCGCAAAACCGTCGGGCAATGCTGGAAACACGGCTTGGCGACTACACGGGTGCCGATATCAGACTGAAGCTGCAATAATTCACTGCGAGGAGCCAAGGCCCTCGCTGGTTGCGATTAGGTGCCCCTAAAGTGAAGCGATTCGCGGAATCATTCATTCTCGCTGGACTTGTCACACTGGCTGCCGCTGGGCAGACTCCGAAACAAGGAACCTATTCCTGGAAGAGCGTCCAGATTGTCGGTGGCGGGTTTGTGGACGGCGTCATCTTTCACCCCACAGCGCCCGGCGTCCGCTACGCCCGCACCGACATGGGCGGCGCCTATCGCTGGGATGCCACCGCGGATCGCTGGCAGCCGATTCTGGATTGGGTGCCCTACAAGGACCTCAACCTCATGGGAGTCGAGTCCATAGCGGTGGATCTAGCCGATCCCAATCGGGTCTACCTCGCGTGCGGAACTTACACCAACCCGCGTACGCCCAACGGCGCCATCCTCCGCTCCGACAACCAGGGCCAGAGCTTTCAACGGACAGACGTGCCATTGAAATTCGGCGGCAACGAGGATGGGCGCGGCAATGGCGAGCGCCTTGCGGTTGATCCTCGGGACGGCCACATCCTGTACCTTGGAACCCGCCACGACGGCCTGTGGCGCTCCATCGATCGCGGCGCAACCTGGGCGCCAGTCGCCGGCTTTCCCGATGTCAAGGAAGCCATTCCCACTCCGCCCGCGCCCATCCCCGGCGAAACGCCCGAGCAGCGCTGGCGTCAGATGCCTGTCAATGGCAGCGGCATTGTGTTCGTAAAATTCGTCCCCATGGCCAGCTCGCAAGCACCAAACTCAGCCACTGAGGCCATCTATGTTGGCGTTTCGCTCATGGGCCGTCCAAACCTCTTTGCGTCCACTGATGGCGGCGCAACCTGGCACGGAGTCGGCAATGCCCCCAGCAAGTATCGCCCTACCCGCTCCGCTCTCTCGAGCGACGGATTCCTCTACATCGCTTACGGCACCGCACCGGGCCCCTCTCCCATGACCGACGGCGCAGTCTGGAAGCTCAACACGCGCACCGGCGAGTGGACCGACATCACGCCCGATCATCCCATTGCCGGCAGCAAGCAATTCGGCTATGCGGCCGTTTCCGTCGATGCCCAGCACCCGGGCACGCTCATCGCCAGTTCATTTGGTCGCCCAGGATCTGCCGGCAGTGAAGACATCTTCCGCTCGACTGACGGAGGTGCGACCTGGAAAACCATATTCGGGAGCGGCGGTGTCTACGATTACACACTTGCTCCCTATGTGAAGAGCACCCCCATCCACTGGCTCTTCGATATCGAGATCGATCCAACCAACCCCGATCATGCTGTCTTCACCACTGGCTATGGGGGCTGGGAGACCTTCGACCTCACCGCCGCAGATCGCGGAAAGCCTACCCACTGGAGGATCCTCGCAGCCGGCATCGAAGAGACCGTCGCCCTCCAACTGGACAGCCCCACTCAGGGCGCTCATCTCATCACCGCCATTGGCGACTATGGCGGCTTCGTTCACTGGGACCTGGACCATCCGGCGCCCGAAGGCGCTTCCGCACCGCCGCGGATGGCCAACACCACAGGGATCGCCTCCGCACCCCTGCGCTCCGATGTCATTGTCCGCGTTGGCGCGAGCGCTCAGCGCAGGCCCGGCGAAAGCATCGGCTACTCTCTCGACGCAGGCCGCACCTGGAAGCCCGCCCCTGGTGCCCCAACAGCCACAAGCCGGGCAGGATCGATTGCCGTCTCTGCCGACGGCGGCGTCTGGGTCTGGACTCCTGAACGCGAAGGGGCGTCTTTCACTCAAGACCAGGGCGCAGCCTGGACTGCAGTGCAAGGACTGCCCAAGGGTCTTCGCGTCATCGCGGACCCTGTCGACCCGAAGGTGTTTTACGCAGTCTCGATTCCAGACCTGACCCTCTACCGCAGCAGGGATGGTGCAGCCACCTTCGCGCCAGAGCACTTCACCCTGCTGGATGCCGGGACGGCTGCCCTTTCTTCAGGAAGAGGTGACACCCGCGGAGGCCAGGATCGCATTTATGCCACACCCGGCCGCTCCGGAGACCTTTGGCTGGCAGCCTTCGACGGTCTCTACCACTCCGTCCCTGCCCAGCAACAGACAGGCGCAGGCACCTCTCTCGCCTATCTACCAGGCGTCGAGGAAATCCACGCCTTCGGCTTCGGCAAAGCGGCCCCTGACCATTCCTATCCTGCTCTCTACCTGGTCGGGACTGTTCATGGGCAGCCCGGCATCTTCCGGTCCATTGACCAAGCGCGCACCTGGACGAGAATCAACGACGATCAGCACCAATGGGGACTCGTCCTTCAGATTATTGGTGACCCGCGGATTTATGGAAGGGTTTATGTTGGCACACACGGCCGTGGCGTCTTCTTTGGCGACCCGACTCGCTAGAACCTGAGAGTTCCTCTCGCGTGATCCCAGGCAAAGCGGCATGGGCGAAGGGAGCTGGTGAATGGAAGAGCCTTTCCGGTCCCCCATCCATGCTGAGCGCCGCTGCCTAGATCAGCGAAGTCCTCGATTTACAGTTTGCCAGTAACACTTCCAAACCCACTGAAAACTTGCCATAAGCCGACATCCCGGTACTAATCTGGGCCAGTGAGCGCATCGGCGATTTTGCGCGAACCGAGAACGGCCCGGCCGGATCGTAGGTTGCTACGGCGTTCTTGGGGACTAACCATGCCTGCCGGACTGGAGACGGTCGAATTTGGAGTGCCGGCAGACAGACATCTCGACCGGCGTTGGTCTGTCGCACGGTCCATGGAAGGCTATTGCCTAAGGAGTAACTTCCGGATCGGCGACCATCCCACCGGAACTCAAAAGACCTACAACATTTGGGCTCAGTGACCGTATTGGCCCATACGCGCCCATTGACATCAGCGTGGCCTTAACTGCCGTCTGGAAGCCTTCGCGGTGCGCCACCATCGGGAAACGCGGCGGTCGCAGAACCCTCCGCTGAGAGGCACCTGTTTTGGGGCTATCATGTTGTGACGTTGGAGCTCCCGAGATGATGCAGGGTGGGTTGATTGCTTTGGTCGTAATTGGCTGTCCGTTGCTTTGGAACATGATTATTGTGCCGCTTATAGCCAGTCACCGACTGGGCGCAGTGCGCACGATGCTCGCTGTTGGTTGGATGATCGTGTGCATGGCTCTGGCTTACGGCGAAAACGACGGAGCCCCACCGCTCACGTCCGAGCAGTACGTCTGGCAAAGCGTGAAGATAGTGGATGGCGGAGTGATGCCGGGCATCTACATTCACCCCGCGGTCCCGGGGCTGATGTACATTCGCGCCAATGTGGGCGGCGCTTATCGCTGGGATTCGACCCAGGCGATATGGGTTCCATTATTGGACTGGCTAGGCGGAACGAGATCGGACTGGAACCTCATGGGAGTGGAGAGCATCGCTCTCGATCCGACCGATCCCGGGCGGGTGTACATTGCGGCGGGAACCTACACTGAACCATGGGCGGAGAATGGAGCGATTCTGATCTCCGCAGACAAGGGCACAACGTTCCAGAGGGTTGACTTGCCTTTCAAGCTGGGCGCCAACGATATGTTCGGCCAACAAGGCGGCGAGCGACTGGCTGTCAATCCGTTCCAACCCAACGAACTCTACCTGTGCACCCACGAGAACGGGCTGTGGCGCAGCAAGGATTATGCGAAGACTTGGAGCCAGATGGCGGGTTTTCCCATCTCCCGCTCGACCGACACGATGGGCCTGGACTTTGTCCGCTTCGATCCGCAGCACAAAGGTACGATTTACGTTGCCGCATACACGGGAGGCATCTATCGCTCGACCGACGATGGCCAAAGCTGGCAGGCGATCCCCGGTCAGCCCACCGCGCTTGGAGACGGAGAGAGGCCACGGCCGATGCGATCGGCTCTCGGTCCCGACGGCGCACTCTACATCACCTATTGCAATGCGGCAACGCTCTCCGGCATCGGCAACGGGGCGGTGTACAAGCTGGACACGAACGATGGGACGTGGACGAACATCACGCCGCCGGAACCCAAGGGAGAGCTCTGGTATGGATATGTAGCGGTGGGAGCCGATGCGCGGCGCAATGGAACGGTGATGGTCGGTACATGGAATCGATGGGCTCCAGGCGACGACATATTTCGCAGCACAGACGGCGGCAAAACCTGGACCAGCCTGAGAAAGTACTCCGCCTTTGACCCTTCGCTGTCCCCATTTCTGCACCACCAGTCGGTCTTCGGAGTCTGGAACTCGTCGCTCGAGATCGATCCATTCGATTCCGGCCACATACTCTACCAGGGCGGTAACACGGTATGGACGAGCGACGACGCGACCAACGTTGACTCGCATCGCATGGCCCACTGGACTGTGGGAGCCAATGGAATCGAGGAGACAGTGATTGACGCGGTGGTGAGCCCACCGACGGGGGCGCACCTGCTAAGCGCCATGGGGGACGAAGGCGGGTTTCGGCACGATGACCTGCAGGTTTCGCCGGAGACGTTCACGAACCCCGTAATGAGCAACGTGGCAGCCCTGGATTACGCCGAATCGAATCCGGCTATCGTAGCCCGAGTGGGGGTGCTGGACTATCGCGGAACGGTGGCGGGGGCTTATTCACTTGACGGCGGCAGCGCCTGGAAGCCGTTCGTCAGCTTGCCTGCCGGCGCAGGACCGGGACCGACCGTCGACGGCTATGCTTCCACGGTGGCGGTGGCGGCTGATGGCTCAACAATCGTTTGGGCCTCGGGCGCGGCCGTGCCGGGTTACTCGAGCGATTTCGGAAGAACATGGACCGCGTGCTCCGGCGCACCGAAGGGGCTGCGGGTGGTGGCGGATCGCGTGAATCCCAGGAAGTTTTACGGATACGACGCCGCCACCGGAACGGTTTATGCGAGCAGCGACGGCGGCGCAACGTTTGTCGGACGCGCTTCGCGCCTGCCGAAAGACAATGGCAACCCAGGCTGGACGGCGGAAGCCAAACCCAAGGCGGTCCCGGGACACGAGGGCGACCTTTGGCTACCACTGGAAAGCGGCCTGTATCACTCGACGGACTGCGGTGCGAGCTTTACCAGGCTCGCCTCAATCGATAGCGCACCGCTGGTGGGTTTCGGAATGGCGGCTCAAGGGAGTTCCTATCCAACCGTGTATGCAGCCGGAACGGTGAAGGGCGTTTACGGAATCTTCCGCTCGAAAGACGCGGGGAGTTCGTGGGCACGCATCAATGACGTTGCGCACCAGTTCGGAGCCCTTGGCGACCTCACCGGGGATCCAAGAATCTACGGCCGGGTGTATGTTGGCACCGAGGGGCGCGGGATTATATACGGCGATGTTTCACCCCACTCGCGCGCCAGCGGGAAATAGGCACTCAAACGGGACACGAAGTTCATATACCGCGCCAGGCTTCCACGGTGCAAATGTCAGGACAGATGTTTTGGCGTTCAATACAAACTTCGGGTCATGCCGTTCGGTAGCCGAAATCAGCCACTCGGCAGATGCAGTCTTTTTGGTTCGCTGGGGCACTTGGATGGGTGGTCGGTATTCTTGGTCGGGTCGGACGCGTAGGTAAGCGGTTGGTCAGCCCATTCTGTCCCGCCGCGCCACATCAGGCCACTCTCCGGCGTGGACCGGCCGCTCCGGAAGCGGTCCCGCGGAAATTGGACTCCCTTCTTTTCACCCCGCCCTTCGCTTCCACACTCCATGCGCAGGACTACCATTGTTCCCATGTCCGCGCGTTCACTTGCTCCAGAGCTTGTTCTGCTCCTCTGTCTCCCTCTCTTCGCTCAGTCTTCGTCGCCCGCCTCCTACGACGCCGTTGACCCCTTCATCGGAACCGCCGGCGGCGGCAACACCTTCCCTGGCGCAACTCTCCCCTGGGGCATGATCCAGTGGAGCCCCGACACCGGCCCCGACGCCGGGTACCGCTACGACGCCCACCGCATCACCGGCTTCTCCCTCACCCACCTCTCCGGCGCCGGCTGCCCGCTCTACGGAGACATCCCCGTCCTTCCCTGGGCCGGCAATCTCACCGTTAGCCCGCATGTCAACGGCGACCTCTATACCCAGCCCTTCGATCACTCCCAGGAATCCGCCCACCCCGGCTACTACGCTGTCACGCTCGCCAACGGCATACGCGTCGAGATCACCGTCTCCAACACCTCCGGCATCGCCCGCTTCAATTTCCCTGCTGGAACGCCCGCGCGCCTCCTGCTCAACGCTGGCGGCAGCGCCAACTCCACCATCATCGACAAGAAGCCCGACGACCCCGCCCGCACACAGGACGGCACAACCATACGCCTCGTTGGCAGCAACGCCGTCGAAGGCGAAGCCCGCTCCGGCGGCTTCTGCAGCTCGCCCACCCGTTACACCCTCTACTTCGCCGCTGAATTCCGCGACCCGTTCGTCAGCACCTCCATGTGGCATGACGACACCGTGGACCCCTCCGCCCGAGAAGAGAACGCCCGCCACGCCGGTGCCTGGTTCGACTTCGGCTCCCAGCGCGAAGTCCTGATGAAAGTCGGCCTCTCCTTCGTCAGCGTCGCCAACGCCCGCGCCAACCTGAATCACGAAATCCCTGTCTGGGACATCGACCGTGTCCACAATCTCGCTCAGCGCGAATGGTCTAGGCTGCTCGACCAGGTCCAAATCGCCGGCGGTACGCCAGCGCAGCGCACCATCTTCTACACCGGCCTCTACCACATGTTCCTTTCGCCGAATATCTTCAACGACGACAACGGCGACTACATCGGCTTTGACGGTCAGGTCCACCACATCAGCCGCTTCTGCGTCGGCGTGCGCTGCAACCTCGCCCAGTACGCCAACTTTTCCGACTGGGACATCTACCGCGACGTCATCCAACTCCAGGCCCTCCTCAATCCCCAGCGCACCGAGGACGAAGCTCAGTCCCTCGTCAACGACGCCGAGCAATCCGGCTGGCTCCCACGTTGGCCTGCGGCCAACGACGTCACGTATGTCATGGGCGGCGACTCACCCAGCGCCGTTCTCTCCGAAGCTTTCGCCTTCGGAGCCCGCGGCTTCGACGTGGGATCCGCACTCCACTTTATGATCAAAGCCGCGACCGAGCCTGGCAGCGGCCCCCACGGCAACTCCGAGCGACCCTACCTCGCGGCGGAGCTGCAGTACGGCTACGTCCCAGTCGACCACGACCGTATCGACGTCTCCCGCACCCTCGAGTACGCCTCCGACGACTTCGCCATCGCGCAGTTTGCCCGCACCCTCGGCGACAAAGCAGACAAAGCCGATGCCACGATGCTCATGAAAAGAGCAGGTAACTGGCAGAACCTCTTCGACCCCGAAACGAAATGGATTCGCCCCCGCTCCGCCGACGGCTCCTGGCTCCCCGGCTTCGACGCCGACGGCTCGCTGCCGCGCGTGCTCAACGCTCCCGCTTGGGTCGGTCCCGTCGGCTACGAAGAAGGTAACGCCTGGCATTACTCCTTTATGGTTCCCTTCGACTACCCGCGCCTCGTCGCCGCTATGGGCGGCAATGATGCCGTCGTTCCCCGCCTCGACCGCTTTTTCTCGAAGCTCATGTGCTGGAACGACCCCTGCTTCAACATGGCTAACGAGCCCGACTTCGTCACGCCCTACGTCTACGCGTACACGAACGCCCCGTGGAAAATCGGCGACGTCATCACCCGCATCGAGCAGCAGACCTTCACCACAAAACCCGACGGCATTCCCGGCAACGACGATCTTGGCGCTACCTCCGGCGTCTACGTCTGGAACGCCCTCGGCCTCTATCCCGGCGTCCCGGGCGCCGCCGGAGTCTTTCTCGGCACGCCCATGTTCCCGGAAGCCACCCTCCACCTCGGCGGCGTTTTCGACCATCGCACCCTCGTCATCCGCTCCGAAGGGACCGGACCTTACGTAACCTCAATCGCCCTCAACGGTCAGCTGTACAACCAGCTCTGGCTTCCCCTCGACAAGATCGCGCCGAACACTACCACTACGCTCACCTTCACGCTCCAGTCCACCGAGCCCAGTTCCACCGTCCTCCAGCCTCCGGCCACCTTTCGCCCATAAATCTTTAACTAATCTGTGGGTTGTGAAACACATCTACCGATAAACCGCCAGGAGCCGAGAGCCTGCCCCGTGGCGTTACCCCGGATGCCTAGGTTCCATCAGAAGCCAGACGAAGACATGTCGACTAGCTTTTCGTTCGCGACACCTGTAATGTCTCCGTTGCAGGACTGGTAGTGCTCGAAGGTTCGAAGAGCCAACACCTCTAGTGTTATGACCGCGTAGAT
>PLUT01000104.1:17160-20237 GCA_003162875.1 Granulicella sp. | reverse complement strand
GAAGTGCGTTTAGATTGTTGCTAATCCCCTGTAACCGCGGATCGTTCGAGTGTCCTCGCCACGAGGACTTTGCTGGGCACACCTTTAGCTTCTTGAAGCAACAACCTATCTTCACCCAAGAGGTTCAGCCATGAGCCAATCTGCAAGTGTCCCCGACATCAGCCACATCCTGACGCTGGAAGAAATCGGCAATCTCGCCNNGGGACCGCAACAAGCCGGCAGAGACGCTGATGAACCTGGTTTCGCTGATCGCGAATCGATTTCAAACCGACGTCTGCTCGGCATATTTGCTGGAGCCGGATCGTGCCAACCTCATCCTGGCGGCGACCCTTGGGCTGCGACCTGAGTGCATCGGCAATCTGCGGCTGGCGCTTAATGAAGGGCTCGCTGGGCTGGTTGCGGAACAGGTGGTTCCGGTCTCCGTGGAGCAGGTGAAGAATCATCCGCGCTTCAAGTACTTCAGCGAATCGGGCGAAGAGGACTATCACTCGTTCCTGGGCGTGCCGCTGGTTGACCGTGGAGTCCTGCAAGGTGTTCTGGTGGTGCAGACGAAAGAGGCTCGCGTCTTTCGCGAGGATGAGATTCGCATGCTGGTGGANNCGCTTCATCGCTCCGGTTCAGGAGCGCCTCTGGGCGCTGGCCCGCAACCTCTGGTGGAGCTGGGACTCGGAGTGTACCAGCCTGTTCCGCGATCTGGATCCTTCGCGCTGGCGGACGCTCAACCATAATCCCGTTTCCATATTGAGCGAGATGCCGCTGGCGCAGATCGAGCGGCGCGCCGAGGAGATGGTGCTGCATGGCCGCATCAACTACGCCTACCGCCGCCAGCGGGAGTATATGCATGCGGACAGAACCTGGGGCGCACGGCACGCAGGCATTCTGCGACCGCGGCCGGTTGCTTACTTCTCCGCGGAGTTCGGACTGCATGAATCCGTCCCGGTCTACTCCGGTGGATTGGGCATTCTGGCTGGCGATCACATCAAGAGCGCGTCCGACCTGGATATTCCTTTGATTGGCATTGGACTTTTCTACGGCCAGGGCTACTTCCGGCAACGGCTCGACCTCACGGGCTGGCAGCAGGAGGAATACATCGAGACCGATGTAACCCAGGTGCCGATGGAGCCGGCGATCGGCGCCAATGGAGAGCCTGTTACCGTCCGCATCGACACGCGCGGCGGCCCAATCTTCTCCAAGGTCTGGCGCGTGAAGGTAGGCCGCTGCGACCTGTTCCTGCTTGACTCGAATGTGGACGGCAACAGCTCGGAAGACCGCCTGCTCACCTCGCGGCTGTATGGCGGCGACGGCCGCACGCGCATCCGCCAGGAGATTCTGCTGGGCATCGGGGGCTTCCGCGCCCTGAAGGCCATGGGCATCACGCCGGGTGTGCTCCACCTGAATGAAGGCCACAGCGGATTCGCTCTGCTTGAGGCAATCCACAATCGCATGCAGGACGAGGGACTGAACTTTGACGAGGCCTCCTACCGCGTCTCGCAGGAGGTGTGCTTCACCACCCACACCCCGGTTCCCGCGGGCCACGATCGCTTCGATGCGGGGTTGATTGAGGAGCACCTGGGGCCACTGCGCGATCTGCTGGGAATCTCCCACGATCGCCTGATGGAACTTGGCAGCGAGTATGGCGAAAGCAAGCAGATGTTCTGCATGACCGTGCTCTGTCTGAAGCTTGCGCGTCGCGCCAATGCGGTTTCGTCGCTGCATGGTGAGGTCTCTCGCTCCATGTGGGCGCGACTCACCATGGCCAACACCGGAGAGCCTGTCCGGATTGGGCACATCACCAACGGAGTGCATGTTCCCACCTGGCTTGCGCCGCAGATGTATCGCCTGTTCGACCGACACCTGGGAGCAAACTGGGCGCAACACAGCAGCGAGGCCCGCATCTGGGAGGGGATCGAAGGTGTCGATGACGGCGAGCTATGGGAGACTCACCTCAGTTTGAAATCGCGGCTGCTGGAGTTTGTCCGGCGACAGGCGATCGAACAGGCCGCACGTCGCGGCGAAGCTCCCGAGACGCTGCAGCGGCTGGGCCGGATCCTCAGCCCCGACGCCCTCACCATCGGATTTGCCCGGCGCTTTGCCACTTACAAGAGAGCCGACCTGATTCTCTCGGATATCGAACGGCTGGCCCAGATGGTTGGCGACCCGAAGCGGCCCGTGCAATTCGTCTTCGCCGGAAAGGCGCACCCGCGCGACGAGCCCGGCAAGCGCGTCCTGCAGTTGGTGGCGGGATTGATGCGCGACCCCAAGTTTGCCGACAAGTTCGTGTTCGTGGAGGACTACGACATCGATGTAGGCCGGCACCTGGTCCAGGGGGTCGACGTCTGGTTGAACAATCCGCGGCGGCCGCTGGAGGCATCGGGAACCAGCGGTCAAAAGGTCGTCCTCAACGGCGGCCTGAACCTCTCCGTGCTGGACGGCTGGTGGGCCGAAGCATACGACGGGCTCAACGGTTTCGCCATTGGCACCGGCAGAACTCATCTGAATACCCAGATGCACGATGATCGGGACGCGGAGGACCTCCACCGGACCCTGCGCGACGAGGTGATCCCGCTCTACTATCACCGCGACCGGGACGGTCTTCCGCGGGAATGGATCAAGCGCATGAAGCGGACCATCCGAACCCTGGGCTGGAGATTCAATGCCGACCGCATGGTGATGGATTACACGCTGAATGGTTACATCCCCGCCGCTGGAGGGACCTCCTGCCAGATGAACGTCAACTTGTGACTCGCCGAATTCGCTGCCGCTCCACCCATCGCCAATTGCTAAACTGGCCTCGGTGTGCCGGCGGCGTTGGCGGAGTGGAGGCAAGGGATGTTTCGAAGCGTGAGCTGGAAGCTGCCGGCGGCGATCGCGGCCCTGTGCTGCTGCAGTGCCCTGGGAGCGGCACAGCCAGCGAGGGTGTATACGGCCGGCGACTACGCGCAGGCCGAGCAGTTCATGGCCTACAACGTGAATCCGCTGGTGTACCACACGGTCAAGGAGCCGCAATGGCTCAACGATGGCCGCTTCTGGTACCGGGATCGGGGGCCGGATGGCGAAACCTACATGCTCGTCGATCC
>PLUT01000104.1:0-17072 GCA_003162875.1 Granulicella sp. | reverse complement strand
TGCCGGCGACCTTTTGCCGGATGTTTACGATGTCTCGCCCAACGGCCGGAAGGCGGCGTTCATTCGCGATAACAACCTGTGGGTCCGCGATGTGGCCAGCGGACGGGAAACACAGCTCACCCGGGACGGCGTGCCGGATTTCGGCTACGCCACGGACAACGCCGGGTGGATTCACAGCGACAGGCCCATGCTGGAGTGGTCTTCGGACTCCAGCAAGATTGCCACCTTCCAGCAGGACCAGCGCAAGGTTGGCCGCATGTTCCTGGCGAACACGACGGACGGACATCCGGCGCTCGAGTCCTGGGCGTATCCTCTGGCCGGCGACAGTGAAGTGGTCACGATTCAGCGCGTCATTATCGACGTTGCCGCGCGCAGAGTGGTGCGGTTGAAAATGGCGCCGGACCTGCATCGCTCCAGCCTGTGCGACGACGTGAGCTGTGCCGGAGGGCACGGCTGGGACGACGTGCAATGGGACGAAGACAGCACGCATTTGGCGTTCGTCTCCACCTCGCGCGATCACAAGCAGGAGTGGCTGCGTGTCGCCGACGCCGCGACCGGAGACGTCCGTGAGGTGATGACCGAAAAGGTCGCGACCTACTTCGAGAGCGGCAACGACAAGACGGAGAACTGGCGTTATCTCCCCCGGTCGAACGAAGTCCTGTGGTTCTCAGAGCGTGACAACTGGGGCCAGATGTATCTCTACGACCTGACTACGGGCGCGTTGAAGAACCAGATCACGCACGGCGACGGCGACGTGACCCAGGTGCTCTACGTCGACCAGGCTGGTCGAGAGATCTACTTCCTGGCCGTGGGGAAGGAGGCCGGTCGCGACCCGTACTTTTCCGCGCTCTATCGTGTGAACTTCGACGGTACGGACCTGAAGCTGTTGACGCCGGAGGACGCTGACCACGAAGTGACCATGGCCCCCGATGGGCGGGCGTTCGTCGACGTTGCGTCCACGCCGACAAGCCCGCAGACCACTGTCGTCCGCGACAACGATGGCAGGCTGCTGCTCGACGTGGCTCGGCAGGATACCGCCAAACTGCGTGCGGCCGGCTGGGAACCCCTGACGCCAATTCGCGTGAAGGCGCGCGACGGCAAGACCGACCTGTACGGATTCCTGTTCAAGCCGACCCACTTCGATCCGGCGCAGCGATATCCCATCATCGACCACGTCTATCCGGGGCCGCAGACGGGATCGTGCGGCAGCCGCAGCTTCTCCGCCGCGCACCAGGACATGCAGTCGCTGGCGGAACTGGGCTTCATCGTGGTGTGCATCGANNTGGCGGCGAAGTATCCGTGGATCGATGTCGACCGCGTTGGCATCTACGGACACTCGGGCGGAGGAGCGGCAACCGCGGCGGCAATGTTCCATTTCCCGGACTTCTTCAGGGTTGGCGTCAGCGAGAGCGGCAACCACGACAACCGCGAGTACGAGGACGACTGGGCGGAGAAGTGGGTCGGTTTGCTGAAGCAGAGCGCCGACGGCAGCACCAACTACGACAGCCAGGCGAACCAGAACTTCGCGAAGAACCTGAAGGGTCATCTGCTGCTGGTGCACGGGACGATGGACGACAACGTGCCGCCGAACAACACACTGCTGGTGGTCGATGCGCTGATCAAGGCCAACAAGGACTTCGACCTGCTGATGATCCCCAATGCGCGCCATGAGTACGGCGCGGCGACGCCCTATGTCACGCGCCGGCGCTGGGACTATTTCGTGCGCTATCTTGCCGGCGGCGTGCCGCCCGCGGAGTACCAGATGAAACCCTACGCCGAGCAGCAGGCCGCGCTGGCGCAGTAAGCAGCCCGCGGCTAGGAGCTGACCGCCAGCAGCGGGAGGGCGGCGAAGCACGCTACTGCCTGGGCGATCAACACCATGCCGGTGAGCACCAGGAAAAGCCTGCGGTAGCGGCTTTCCAGCGCATCGGCGAAGACTCCGCCGACAAAGGTGAACAGGAAGGGCAGCGTCCACAGCCACGGCGCGGAGGCGGTCTGGGGGGTGACCAGCGGCGCCAGCGCGAGCACCATCAGCAGCGGGGCGGTGTTGCCGAAGTAACGGCTGCGGCGCACGGCGCAGTAGAGCATCACGGCAACGCCGGTTGCGGTCAGAATTGGGACATTGAACGTGGCGCCGGCGAAGCGGCGCACGCCGGCGAGAGAAAACCAGAAGCGGGCCGCGCCGCCGGTGAAGACGTAGCTGAATGCCGAAAGGCGAAATCCATAGGATGCGAAGAGCAGGACGAATGCGCCGAGCACGGAGAAGATGAGGATCTGCATTACGTAGCTGCGCCTGCGCTCCGCGAGGTACAGCATGAACAGCAGCGCGGCGAGCAGGCCGGCGACGGCGGCGAACAGATGAGCGGCCGCGGTGAGACCGAGCGCAACGGCCAGCAGCGCGACGCGCGGACGCCACTTCCGCCGCGGCCCCAGCATGGCATGGGCGACCCCGATGGCCGCGTAGACCAGCCCGTAGAGTCCCCACGCCGCGAGCAGGTCGTTGTTGGGCTCGACCGCCATGCGCACGACGGCGGGGCAAAAGCAGTAGAGGCCGAGCGCCAGGAACGCGCCCTCATTGCCGAAGAGCCTGCGCGCGACCCACCACAGACCCGCGCCCAGCCATAGCGCGAAGAGCACGAACGGCAGGTGGATGAGATAGATCACGCTGGCCAACTGGTGGCGCGCTTCCCAGGTGGACCCGTTCAGCGAGCCGCCGGGGTAGAGTCGATTTGCCGGCGCGCGAAAGTGGTCCGCGGTCAACAGGGCCAGGCGCTCCAGCGTCAGCGGAAGCCCGGCGACGCGGTAGGCAAAGGTGCCGTCGCCGTCGAGGTTGCCGCAGGTGGTGAAGTATCCCGCCAGCGGCGACGGGCGTTCCCACATTTGGCGGCCGCAGGTGGCGAAGCGATAGTCCGCGGTGGAGAGTTCCTGATGGCCGATGACCCACAGACACTGCGCGAAGAAGGCCAGCAGGAGAAGCCCGGCGAGGCGTTGCGGCCGCCCAATGTGGATGCGCGGAAATGTCATGCTGCGAGTTCGGTCTGCACGTTCACTGTTCTCCTGGTTTCGAGTGTATCGCGGCGCCGAAATACGAAGCCGATATATGGTGGAAGTGAGGTGCTGATGCAGTCGCTTACGTTTACTCCCGGTGAAGCGTTTCTAGCTTCTGACTCGCCGACAGTTCCCTGGACTGTAGTGTTTGAGGACGAAGGCGTGACCGGTTATTTTTACGCCTGCGACCGATCACAGCAGGGTCATGACCAGAGCATTCTCGACGCGATGTCGACTTACAGCGTGAGCGCGCTGGCGGCGAGCGATGCGAAGCTGGCGCGGCCAACGGCTGAGCGCATCGCAACGGTAGTCTGGTCGCGCGACGGGCTGAAGGCGGTGCTGTATCTCGATGGTGCGGCACAGGCTCTGTTCGACTTTGGCGCGCGTCGCGGATACTGCCGGATGAACTTTCCCAACTTCCTGGGAGACGAGAGCGACGTGTGGAACCGGAGCAGCCACGCATGGTCGGATGCGGCGCTGGCGGAGTTTGAGGCGGCACTTTACGCTTGACTGCTCAACCCTGCACTAAGCGGTCCGGAATCACTGATTTACTCAGCTTAAGGGCAGAGCATAGTTTCCAGCCGACCCTTTCCCTTTTCTACCCTACCCCCTCCCCCCCGGATTTGATTCTAAGATATTCCGTGCACACGACTTAGATTCGAACCGAGATATGCTTTGGATACGCTTTGGTATATCGGTCCCGGGTGAAGTGGATCGCTTCAATCGATCGATTTGAGGCACTAGCCGGAGGCGGCGGTACGGCAGTTCGAACCCCGCCGTTTACTGCGTCCGCGCCCTCTTCTACCCCCTACCCACTCCCCCCCGGCATTTGATTCTAAGATATTCTTTCTAAAAGGGTTTGATTCGAACCAAGATACGGCCAGGATACGGTTTCGATATCCGGGATTCGAATGGCTCAAAAAATGCGGAAGTCCGGCGCGGTGCCGGACTTTCCTTACTTTCCCCTTGATTTAAGTATATCGCGCGGTGTCAAGGATTCCGGCTGTGGGAAACGGGGAAGTGGTTGGTGGGATGGGACTTGTGGGGCGGATTTTTTGTGCCGATCTGACTATTAATCGGCGCTGGAGTTGAAGATTTCAATTATGAGCGCGAAGTCGGTGGGGTGAGTAGACCCGCGGCAATCCCACATCTCAGAAGCGAGATGTGGGGCACCCGGCACTTGACTTATCAGCGAAGTGTGATTTATAAATTACATATTGAGCGGGACGATGCGTGGACGCTAGGCCGAAAGAGATTCGCATTTACGAGGACGAGGAGGGGCGCGCTCCCTTTAGCGTATGGATGGATCGACAAGAGGCGCCGCTTTACGGCAGGGTAATGGCCCGGTTGGAGCGGGTTGAGCTTGGGAATCTAGGCGATCATCGCGGCGTAGGCGATGGAGTTTTCGAACTGAGGATCGACTTTGGGCCGGGATACCGTGTGTACTTTGGCGTCGATGGAAGCGAGCTGGTGGTGCTGCTGATTGGCGGGACGAAGAAGACGCAGCGACGCGATATCGAAACCGCGAAGCAGTATTGGAGAAACTACAATGCCTAAGAGAACGAGGGTCTATCGTGAGTGGCAACTGGAGAAGCTGAGCGATCCTGAGATCGCGGCGAGTTTTCTGAATGCGTCGCTACAGGAGTCAGTGGAGGTGTTTCTGTCGGCGCTGGGCAAGGTGGCGCAGGCGAACCAGATGTCGAAGGTAGCGAAGGAGTCGGGGGTGCAGCGGGAGACGCTGTACCGTTCGCTGTCAGAGCGGGGGAACCCGACGCTGGAAACGTTGACCGGGGTGCTGTCCGCGCTGGATTTGAAGATTTCGATTGTGAGCGCGAAGTCGGCTGGGTGAGCGGGCCCGCGGCAAGCCCGTATCTCAGAGGCGAGATGTGGGCACCCAGTGCACATGCGTGCTACCCATCCAAATACGGAGATTCTGGCTTCNNTGGCTTCGCCAGAATGACGGCGCGGGGAGGGCCAGAGGGCAGCAAATAGGGCGCTCTCATCTTTGGCCGAGGAAGAGCTTTTCGATTTCGAGCCAGTTGCGGACGCGGGTGTAGCCGGTGACGGCGACGTTGTGGGGGGCGTCGTAGAGGATGCCTTCGCCGGAGAAGGCCGCGAGCTGGCGGGGGTTGTCGTCGATGAGGTAGTCGGCGCGGAGGATGGATTTGTCGCCGCAGAAGACGATGTGGGTGTAGGGGATGAACGGGAAATGGCGCTGTAGCCAGCGGAATTTGGGGTTGAAGGAGTTGGGGACTTCCATGGCGGCGGAGGCAATGAAGACTTCGTAGTGGTGCTGGAGTTCGGCGAGGACGCGGGGGGAGTCGGGCATGACGTCGAGGTCCTCAAAGAAGTCGGCGGCGCGGAGGAGTTCGTCGAGAGCCTCGTGGTGGAGCTCGGGGACGATCTGCCAGAAGCGCTTGCCGCGGAGGTCCTCCTTGGTGAGGTTGCGCTGGAATTCGCGGTTGTAACGGAGGAGATGTTCGGCGACAGCGTCGGCCATGACTTCGTCCATGTCGACGCAGATACGTTTGGGGCTCATGAGTCCATTATCGGGGATAGGGCAAGGCGCGCGCACGACCGCCGGTGAGGTTTGTCGGAGGGCCAGCCGCCGGTCCTTCGACTGCGCGCTGCGCGCTCCGCTCAGGATGACACTTGATAAGGAGGGCGGCTAGCTAGAGGGAGCGGACGATTTGGGCGGCTATGGATTCAACTGCGACGGCGGGTTTACGTTGGGGGCTGTCGCGGGCGGGGTCGTAGTAGAGCATGTGGCCGCAGTTCTCGCAGTTGAAGATGGCGTGGGCGGATTCCGAGTTGGCGCTGTTGTCGCGGAGGTCGTTCCAGCGCTGCGGGCGCAGCATCATCCGGCAGGCGGTGCATTGCTGGTTGAGCGCCTCGGCGATGGCGGTGCCCTTGGAGTGGGCGATGCGGTCGTACATGGCGAGGGAGGTTTCGCCGGTGTCGGTCTGGGCGATCTGGGTGCGGAGGGCGACGCGCTTGATTTCGAGCTCGGCGAGCTCAGCCCGATCGCGGGCGATGGTTTCCGAGGCGCGGGCGCGCTCGCGCTCCAAGGTGGCGGCAGCGTCGTCGACGGCGGCGTTGGCGAGGACCAGTTGGGCGTCGAGCGCTTCGCCGCGTTCCATGCTTTCGAGTTCCTGGTCTTCGAGGCGGGTGATCTCGGAGCGGACGAAGGCGGCCTCGTGCTCGAGCGCCTCAAGCTGGTGGGTGGTGGTGGTCATGTCGAGCTTCTTCTTGTTGCGCTCGAGCTTGGTGCGGAGGTCGGCGATCTCGGACTCTTCCTTGCGGCGGAGGGCGTCCTCTTTGGCGATAAGCTCGAGGATGACGGCGCGCTGGCCGACGGTGGCCTGAGCTTTGGTTGCGAGCGCGGCGGTCTGTTTGGTGAGCGAGGCCATCTGGTCGAGCAGGCGTTTTGCCTCGAGGTCGTGTGCCTGCAGGACGACGAGCATGGCGAGATCCGGATGCATGGAAGGACCCTCCCTGGTTTCACCGCCGGGCCCAGACTCCCGACTCCAGGCTACAGAAACAGGGACGGAATGCGCGGACGGCGGAAAACTTCGAGTCTAGCACGGGGGTGGGCGGGCGGGAACCGGCAAGAGCGAATCACAGAGGACACGGAGGAGAAGAGAGAACGCAGAGATTTCAAGGGGAAAGGCAAACTAATTGGTTACCAGAGTTTTCCCGGGTCACACCACTTTTTCGGGGCTGGTGCGGCGGCGCCGGTGTAGTCTGCCATTAAGTTTCACAAGAATGGTATTGCTGCGCTGATATTCCTCCTGTCCCGCCACCCACCAGGGTCGGCATTGGTCTGTGTGCAACCGGCACAAGGGGTTAACTCCTTGGCACCCGTAAGACTCCTGCTCGTGGATGACGATGAAGCGGTCCTTTCCGGACTGAAGGTCATCCTCGAAGCCCAAGAATTCGAAGTTGCCACTGCGCCCAGCGTGGTGGAGGCCCTGCGGCTGATCACGAGCGAGAACTTCGACGCGCTGATCTGCGACCTGCACATGCCGGGCGCGGGCGACGGCCTGATTGTGGTGGGAGCGATGCGCCACGCCAATCCGCGGGCCGTGACCATCGTGCTGAGCGCCAATCCCGACATGGCGAAAGCGACCGCTGCCATGTTGCGCGAAACGGACGAGATCTTTGTGAAGCCACCGAAGATTGCGCCCATCGTGGAGGCAATCCGCCAGCGGCTGAGCCAGGGGGAACGACTGCCGCGCTTCCCGTCGGTGGAATCGATTGCGACGGTGCTGGAACGGGAACGCCCGGCGATAACCCATGCGTGGCTGAAGAAGATGACCGAGATCGGAAGCCTGGCAGCGGCCCCGCTGAGCGCGCGGGAGCAGACCGAACATCTGCCCGAAGCGCTGGACGAGATCCTCTACCGGCTGCGCTATCCCCAGCCGCTGGGACTGATGACCCTGTTTTCCATGGCGAGCTTGCAGCATGGGGCGCGGCGGCGGCGGCAGGGTCTGCGGTCGACGGTCCTGGTGGAGGAGGCGCGGGCGCTCCAGGTGGCGCTGTTCCAGACGATCGAGGAGCGCATGGACCAGATCGACCTGGGACAACTGCCATCCACCCTGATGGCCATCGCCGACGAGGTGAACGCGCAACTGCTGCAAAGCCTGGCGGGCTACGAGAACGAGAAGCCGGTGGGATTTTCTGCCGACTAGCTGGCGCAGGGCTCATCCAGCCGATAGGCTCCATAACTCGTTTGTTTGCAATACGACCTGCCTCGTGCGAGGGCCCAGTCCCCCTCTGCCGGTATGCGCCGAGATACCTCCGCCGCCGGTACTGCGGGATTTTTCGGCCGGAATCCAGTATTCTGGAGGGGACGACCCGCATTCCGCGGGCAAGTTCAGCTAAAGGAGATCTGGAATGGCAGAGACAGGCGCGAAGACAAAGAAGGCCAAGGCACCCGCAAAGCCCAGGGCTGCCGCAGGCACGACCACGAAGACCGTGGCCAAGAAGCAGACGGTTGCCGAACAGGTAATCGCAGCCACACCAACGCACGAGGACATCGCACGGCTGGCCCAGCAGTATTGGGCGGAGCGCGGGCGGCAGGATGGCCAGGCCGAACAGGACTGGCTGCGGGCCGAGCGGGAACTGATGGGGATGGCTTCCTAAAGCCGGAGTTGAAGGCGACAACAGCGGGGGCTAAACTCCGCTGTTGCGTTTTAATAGCCGATTTTGGAACAAGTAAAACAAAAACAATAACTTAGCGCCTTGCTGGGCGGCGCGGCGATGGCGGCCAATCCTGCGGCGGGTCGAAGGCTGAAACGAATCCGGGCGCAAGTGGTTCGCTCGCCGCCCTGCTGTCTGCTACTCTTCGCAGGGAGGAACGGGGGCGGCAGACTGCGGTGAAGCGGACATTGGCCAGGGCGTTGGTGGGGCTGATCGGGGCACTCTCAGTGCTGTACGTGGGGGATTGGGCGGTGTGGCGCGCGCGGGTGGCGATGGGCGGCGGGATGGGCACGGTCTCGGTGGGGACCCTGATCGAGACTCCGCTGAAGGGAAACAAAGAAGAGTACGACTGGGGTGGCTCGTCGGACGTGGCTTGCAGCCGATCCATCTTCCCGCAGGCCGGTGGCGGGGCATGCTGGTGGCTGGAGCGGCACAAGATCGTCTATGAGCAGTGATTGAGGCGCAGTGAATCGTAGAAGGTTGTGCGTCACTTTGCAAAATCGCGGACCGATGGCATATACTTTTGTATATGGCGAGTTGCCACAGGAGGAACCCATGCAGCGCACAGCCAAAGTTTTCATGAATAACCGGAGCCAGGCGGTTCGGCTTCCGAAAGAGTTCCAGTTCAAGACATCTGAGGTATTTATCCGGAGGCAGGGTGACGACGTGGTCCTCTCCGCTCGCCCCACGGACTGGTCTGCCTATCTGACTTCAGGGCCGGTGGCGTCGGAGGGGTTCATAGAGGGGGTTGAGGATTTGCCGGTACAGGAACGCGGATTCTGATGATGCCGGCTTATATGCTTGACACGGATATCTCGTCATACGTGATGAAGCGTTCTCATGAGGCGGTGCTGAGAAGGCTGCGGGAGGTTCCGGTTGCCGATGTTTCGATCTCTGCCATTACGAAATCTGAGCTGATGTATGGGGTGGAAGTGTCTCCACGGAGACAGCAGGACCAGGCTGCGCTCGACGCGTATCTACGGTACGTCGAGGTTTTGGAATACCCTGGCGAGGCGGCGCTGCATTATGGGCAGATACGTGCGGCGCTCAAAGCGAGCGGCACCGTGATTGGCGCGAACGATTTGTTCATCGCTGCGCATGCGCGCTGCCTCGGAGTGACGCTGGTGGCGAACAATACGAGCGAGTTCTGCCGCGTACCGGGATTGAGGGTCGAGACCTGGGCTATTTGATCGTGATCAGCTTGGTCTCGTAGGGTTTCAGGTCGAGCTTGACGGAAACGAAACCGGTCTTGGCGGGGGTGCTGGCGACAGGAGTGACCTTGCCAGTGGCCGGGTCCCAGCCCTCGACGACAGGGGGCACGCAGGGTTTGTTGAGTTTGTCCGATCCGGGTCCGGTGTAGATGCCGCAGTCTCCTTCCTCACATATTTCGTTTATGTTCACCGCATGAGAGCTGGCCTGGGGCCCGGGCGAACCGGATATTGCGATCATTTTTTGTTGCAAATAGGTTTTTCATACATTGCCGGAAGGACGGTTGGAAATGCTTTCCCCATTGGCCCCCCCGGGTTCTTCTCGCAGGCAGAGTTGCTGCACGGATACGGTCAGCGGAGAAATGCTCTAAACTCGGTCTTCGCGGAGACGCGATGTTTGAGGTGATGCAAGTGGCGGACGATGCGGTACGGGCGGCATTGACGGACTTGAGCGACGACGAGGGGATGTTTCAGGAGTCGGTGCGGCGGTTTGCGGCGGAGCGGATCGCTCCGCTGGTGCGCGTGATGGACGAAGCGCAGCAGATGGATGTGGAACTGGTGCGCGAGATGTTCGCGCTGGGGCTGATGGGCATCGGCGTTCCGGAGGAGTACGGCGGCGCAGGCGGGAGCTTCTTCGATGCGGTGCTGGCGGTGGAGGCGATCTCGGCGGTGGACCCGGCGGTGGGCGTGCTGGTGGATGTGCAGAATACCCTGTGCGTGAATGCGATCGTGCGCTGGGCTACGAGCGAGCAGAAGCGGCGGCATCTGCCGCGGTTGGCAGCGGACACAGTGGGGGCGTATGCGCTGAGCGAGGCGGCCTCGGGCTCGGATGCGTTTGCGCTGGAGACACGGGCGGTGCGGCGCGGCGGCGATTATGTGCTGAACGGGCAGAAGTTGTGGATCACGAATGCGAAGGAGGCCGGATTGTTTCTAGTGTTTGCGACCATCGATCCGGCGGCTGGATACAAGGGCGTCACGGCGTTCCTGGTGGAGAAGGGTACGGCGGGATTTGAGGTGGGGCGGAAAGAGGACAAGCTGGGGATTCGCGCGTCGAGCACGTGTGAGTTGATCTTCCGCGATTGCGTGCTGCCCGGCGATGCGATGCTCGGCGAGCCCGGGAAGGGCTATAGGATTGCGATTGAGACGCTGAACGAGGGACGCATCGGGATTGGCGCGCAGATGGTTGGACTTGCCAACGGAGCTTGGGAGCATTCAGCCCGCTGGGCGAAGCAGCGGAAGCAGTTCGGCAAACCGCTGGCGGAGTTTCAGGCGATGCGGTTCCAACTGGCGGAGATGGCGACCGAGATAGAGGCGGCGCGGCTGATGGTGTACAACGCGGCGCGGCTGCGGGATAGAGGCGCGGAGTTTGTGAAAGAGGCGGCGATGGCGAAGTACTTTGCATCGCAGGTGGCGGAACGGGTGGCGAGCCTGGCGGTGGAGGTCTTCGGGGGCGCGGGATTCGTGAAGGACTATCCGGTGGAAAAGCTGTATCGCGATGCCAAGATTGGCAAGATCTACGAGGGAACGTCGTTTATGCAGCTAGCGACGATTGCCAAGCTGACGCTGGGCAAAGTGTAAGGCTGGCGGCGACGGTCGAGGACGCTTCCCGCGCCGAATGACGGCATTACGGGTAGAACCGGTTGGAGCGGCGATCGCCGGTTCCAGCGACCCTGGACTAACCATTTGTGGCTGATGCCGGTCGGCCGGCGGAGGATTTCACAGAATGTGGACTGACCACTTAGGCTGCCTGGACTTACACTGGGTGGGAGGAATCGTTCTCGGAAATGACTCCATGGTCTCAGTCCGGCCCGGCACGCGCTCCGCTGAATCTGCTGGGGCTGGCGTGCGCAATTGGCGTGTCGACCATCTACTTCAACCAGCCACTGCTGGTGGAGATGGGCAAGACCTTCGGCGCGCCTGCCGGCCGGGTGATGTTTGTGGCTGGGGCGACGCAGGTGGGCTACGCGCTGGGGCTGTTGCTGTTCGTCCCGCTGGGCGATCTACTGGAGCGGCGCGCGCTGATGCTGCGGATGTATGCGGCGGTGGCGGTGGCACTGCTGCTGGTGTCGCTGGCGCCCTCGCTGGCGTGGCTGATTGCAGGCAGCGTGCTGCTGGGGTTGGTGGCTTCGGTGACCCACATTGTGCTGCCGATCGCGCCGGATCTGGTGGGCGACAGGGAGCGCGGGCAGGCGATTGGGACCGTGATGATGGGGCTGCTGCTGGGCATTCTGCTGGCGCGGACATTTGCGGGCTGGGTGAGCAAGATTCCGGTGCTGTTTGTCCATGCGCCGAAGCTGTTTCCCGCCGGCGCGTTCTGGGTGACGGACGGCTGGCGATACGTGTTCGTGATTGCGGCGGTGGTGAACGTGGCGTTTCTGGTTTTGCTGAGTCGGGCGATGCCGAAACTGCCGCCGAAGCAGAACATGCGCTACAGCGAGGCGATGCGGTCGCTGTGGACGCTGTTCCGGACGCAGCCGCTGCTACGGGAATCGTGCCTGATTGGCGCGCTGGTGTTTGGATCGTTCAGCTGCTTCTGGACGACGCTGGCGTTTCTGTTGAGCCGCCATTACGGGCTTGGCGCCGGAGCGGCAGGCAGCTTCGGGCTGGTGGGCGCGGCGGGCGCGTTGGTGGCGCCGGTGGCGGGGCGGATGGCGGACAAACGGGGCACGCGCTGGGTGCTGACGGCCGGAATGACGCTGCTCGCGTTCTCGTACGTGCTGCTGTGGGCGGGTGAATGGGCGGGGTCCAGCCTGTCGTTCGCAATGCATATTTCGGTGCTGCTGGCTGGGGTGATCCTGCTGGATGTGGGCGCGCAACTGACGCAGGTGGGAAACCAGACACGCATCTTCGGACTGGTGCCATCGGCGCGGAGCCGGTTGAATACGGTTTACATGACGATGTACTTTGCCGGCGCGGCGGGCGGGTCGGCGTTGTCGACGATTGCGTGGGCGCGCTGGAAGTGGAATGGCGTGTGCGCGCTGGCGCTGGCGCTGATCGCGGTTGCAGGGCTGCGGCACGCGCTGGGCACTCGCGCTGGCGAATCGCGCGTGGCGGAGCCGGACAGCGACCTCGTCGAGATCGAGCGAGTGCTGGAAGTTTAGGCGAGTTAGGATCGCCGATAGAACTGGATGCCTCCGTCCTCCTTCTTGGAATTGATGAGGTGTTCGGCAAACTCCGATTTACCGCATTTTTGAATGAAACAGCAACTAACTGTCGCTGCTGCTACCCCGAAGAGGGACAGTGCATCGTAGGAAAACTCCCAACCCTCAAGAACTTTATGCACAAACCCGTGCAAATGAGGAGAGGCCTGGGTCAATGACACTGCCAGCAATACGATCCAGACACAGACTACGAAAAAGCTGATGTATTGATTGACTCGGGAAACGGAGTACGCACGGGCGCCCAGGAATCTTTTTGATTCTTTCCGGCTCTCTGCAATCACTTTGTAAAGCGGGCCCTGGATTTCATTTTCCAGAAAATCGACGTGCGCTTCCCAGTTCGCTTGCCAAAATTTGCTGCCTTGATTCATCTTTAGCCAAGCGAAGGAAAACACAAGGCCCGCACAGGCGAATAGTTCCTGCAAGAGATGGCCCGACCGTCCAAGGTCTGCAGATTTCGCGATCTCACAATAGGCAACGATGGTTGCAGCAATAAACGCCCAAAAGTAGGTGGTTCTTTTCCAATACAGTTCGATCTCGAATTTACGCACATCGAGGGCAGTCTCAAGTGCTTTCGTGGCAATGCTCTCGGAACGGGGGCCGGGCGGGGCTTCCCTGAGGAATAAGTCGTCGTACTCAGTTCGCGAAATCTTATTCATAAGGCATCCAATCCTATCTTGAGGATCATCGTTTCAAGAGATCGATGGGGGTGTTGACGTCTTCGATGCGGAAGCAGGGGGCGAGCGCGGGATGGCGTTTGGCGACGGCGCGGTACATCTCCCAGGCGACGCGGCGGTAGCTGAAGTGGCCGGCGACGCCGGAGCGGAGTTCGGCGATGTAGTGAGCTTCGGCGAAGTCCATCTTGAACATGGCGCGGACGCGGGTGCCGAGGGGAAGAAGGTAGGCGGCTTCGGGGTTGGCGGAGTGGTGCGTAACCCCAGGGTCGTCGCGGTGCGACGAACCTGGGGCACCCGACATCGCCTGGTGGGCGGCGTGGGCGGCGTCCATGGCGGTGGTGTAGGTGTCGGCGAGGCCGGCTTCGCTAAGGGTGGGCTGGCCGGGGCAGACCGGCTCCTCGTAGCCGTGGAGGCTGGTGAAGGGCTGCAGGAGCTGGACGCAGCGGCGATGGCGGTGCATGTCGCGGAAGCCGCCGATGTCCATGAGGATGTCGAACTTGAGGCCGTGCCCGGCGGAGAAGGTGCGGGGCAGCTCGTCGTGGCGGCCGCGATGCTTTGTGCCGAGGGCGATGATCTCAGCGGTGCGGGCGGCGGGGAGGGCGGCGACGGTGCGCTGGAGCTGGCGCCAGGAGTAGTGGCATTGGGGATAGAGGAGACTGGTGGCCAGTTCGACCTCGAGGGAGCCGGCGGTGACTTCAATATCTCCAAGATCGTCGACGAGATCGACGACGGGCGCGGGCTCGATGGGCTGGCCGGACATCAGCTCGGCGGCGGCACTGCGGAGTTCGGCACGGGAGGCGATGGCGTATTCGTTGGCGGAGGCGTACTTGACCAGGGTGGGCGCGGTCTTGACCTCGCGGATGAGAGCGTCGGCGAGGCGGGCGTGGAAGTCCTCGCGGCCGTCGGCATCGGGGATGGAGAATGAGGCAGCCTCGTCGAGCAGCACGCGGGCGGACGCGTGGTTGACGTTCCAGGCGGGCTCGGCGGCGGCGGCCTTGAGGCGTTCGCCGAGGGCGCGGACTTCGCTAAACTCGCTGGAGAGCAGGCGGGCGATCTGGTTTTCGAGGGTGCGGGCACTGACGATCTGGCCGAGCGAGGTGTTGGTGGCGAGCGGGAGCAGGTAGCGGGCGACATCGAAGGCGCGGGCCTTGAGGGTCCTTGTATAGGCGCCATCGTCCATCTCGGCGGGCTGCGGGATGGCGCGTTTGAGGGCTTCCAGCATGCCGGCGCTGACCTTGTCGTAGGCGCTGAAGAGCGCTTCGACGGATGCGGTGTAGGCGGCGGCGAGGTCAGACGGAAGCGCGGGCGAGTACCAGCCGGACTTGCGGAAGTTCTGGTAGCGGGTCGAGCGCTCCTGGCCGTCCCAGCGCTGTTCGTCTACCAGGCTTATCGCTGCGAGCAGCGAGAGGCGCTCGATGGCGAAGGGGATGTGCGCGAGGTCGGCGATGGAGCGATGGCCGTACTGGAAGTAGAAGGTGTTGAGGAACTGCTCGGCGCGCTGCGAGCTGATCTCGGAGAGCGACTCCTTCATGGAGAGCGAGGAGCGCGAGTACTTGGCCATGGCGTAGGCGAGGACCTCAGGATCGGCGCCGTGGATGGCGTAGACGTCAGTCTCTGAGGCTGCCGCGTTCGCGGCAGCCTGGGTCGAGGCGGCGGCGGGCTTGGGGTCGGCGATGGAATTTGTGTCAGACATGGTGTGAGCAAGGATAAGCCACGCGGGAAATCAAGGGCGTGGATAACGTGTTGACGACTGCTATGCGCGCTTTGGCCGGGGGTACCCCCTCCCCCCTCCCTTTTGATTTCAAGATATTCCAAGCAAGCGACTTAGATTCGAATCTGACATAGCCGGGAGATACGGCCGCGTTCGCAGGACATTCAAAACAAAGGAAGAGAGCGCGCAGGATATTGATTTCATTGAGTTCCGTTGACCCGTTTGAGATGAAGAGAAACACAATCCGGAATCTGGTGGATTCGGTTTGCTCTGTTTCTATTTTACTAGGCGTGTCAAGGAATCGCGGTGGAAAACGGGGGCGGAAATGGCGAGTGCGATGGCATGCCCGAGCGCTTGGGTATTATCGCCGGTGACTCGGGAGGGTTGGTGGCGCTTCGGCCCACATCTCAGAAGCGAGACGTGGGGCACCGGGCAAAAGCAGATTTGACGCCGGGGGTTGGATTTGCGCTTGAGGTTTTGAAGGTTGGGACTAGACTGATCAGGATTCCGGTGTCGCGCTTGTTCCATGTTGGTAAATTGGCGGTTTTGCTGTGTCTGTGCGGCGTGGGGAGATCTGTTGGCCAGGCTTCTCCGGCTACGGGCTCTGGTGTGCGTGTTCTCAGGCGCGAGCTTCGGATTCCGATGGAGACGGCAGGAGGCGGGCTGCACTGCTGGCTGGTTATGCCGCAACTGCCGGGAAAGCACCCGCTGCTGCTGCTGACCCACGGCGAGGACAGCGACAAAGGACGGCGCGAGATGGGGCCCGGAGCGCTGCTGCCGGAGGCGTACTGGTTTGTGAGACGCGGCTGGGATGTGGCGATCGTGCTGCGGCGAGGCTTTGGGCCAGACAGCGGGCAGATGCCGGAGGTGGCGCTGACGCAGATGTTGGCGTCGGAGCAGGCGTTTGGCTATCTGCAGGCGAGCAATGCACAGGACCTGCTGGTGGCGTACCGGTATCTTGCGAAGCAGCCGGGGGTGGATGTTTCGCGAACCGTGGCGGCGGGGTGGTTTACGGGAGGTTCTGCCGCGATGTGGATGGCGGCTGAGGCGCCGGGTGAGCTGAAGGGGGTGATCAACTTCAGCGGCGGCTGGTCGACCATGCCGGACTGGGGGCTAAAGGGCAAGGTACACGTGCTGCCCGATGTGGTTGTGCCTGCCTTTACCCACCTGGGACAGAGCACACATGTTCCGATGTTGTGGCTGTATCCGCGAAGCGGCAGTCAGTTCGGATTAAAGAGCGCGGAGGCAGCGTACCAGGCATTTACTGCAGCAGGAGGGAGCGCGACCTTTGTGGATTTGCCGCACAAGGGGGACTCGGAGGGATTCCTGTTTGGGGAGAATCCGGATGAGTGGGGTCCGCGTGTGGAGCAGTTTCTCAGGGGGTTGGGGCTGCCGTCGACCGAGGTGATTCCTACGCCGGTCGGTCCGGACATGAAGAAGCTTCCTGCGGGGGTTTCGGAGTCTCTCAGAGACGGATTTCTGCGGTACTGGCAGAAGGGGCCGGCTATGGCGTTTGCGATGTCCCCGGCAGGCGGGTGGGGCTACTCCACGGGAAAGGCAACGCTGGAGCTGGCGCGGCACGAGGCTCTGGATAACTGCGAGTCGAAAGACTGCAAGGTCGTCGACACGATGGAATAAACGCCGCGCGAGGCGGCTAGGTGAGAAGAAAATCGGCGACGAGTGCCGCCAATGCAGCGGCGGCCTGCACAGCAAGGATACGCGCGGTCGGCATCGGGTCCCGCCGCAGGCGGGTGACTACGAGGAACAAGACGACGGGCAACTGCGCGGTCATGAGGAGTTGAAAGATGAGGGTGAGGGGAGCGCTGCCGGGCGGCGGAGTAATGCCGAAGATTGCGGCATGGCCAACCACCACCACCAAGGCTGCGAGCGACATGGCCACGGGGACGAAGGTGGTCGGGTGCTTCATTGTGGCGGGAGTCATTCCAGGACCTCATGTACCAGTTTATGGCTGAAACAGGGTCGGTTAGCTGTAGCAAGCGACGGATTGCGAGGAATGACAAAAACAGGAGTGGTGCAGTGCGGGCCTTCCCTCGGGGGCTAGGTAGTG
>PLUT01000288.1 GCA_003162875.1 Granulicella sp. | reverse complement strand
AGTTCCTTGATCCTGTTCTCGATGTCGCCGCGCTGGCAGTAGACCCTTTCGTAGAGCCATTGCGGACTCTGTGTCATGTTGGTGAGGACGAAACGCGGGTTGTCTTTGGGCTCTTTGCCTTCGCCGCAAACCACCTCGGCCTTGATCAGGATGCGGCGCTCTCGCTCCCAACTCCCAGCCGCGTAGTTGGCTTCGCTGTAGACATGTTCGGTCTCGCCGGTAAGTGCGGCGAGCACGCGGGCATATTGCATGGCCTCTTCCGCCTTGCGCTGCAACACCGCGTTGCTGGCCATTGCCACGACGTATTCGACGCCGGGCTCGGCATCCAGGAAGTCCAGCAGAGCGGGATGCGCAAAGCCGCCATCGAGGCGAACGCGAATGCGCACGCCCGGGAAAAAGTGGCGGACCATCATCAGCAGGCGGCGCAGAATCCCCACCGCGCCCACGGCTGCGTTCACGTTGCCGGGACGCAGCACAGCCGCACACAGATACTGTTCGGCTTCGTCGTTGAAGCTGACGAAACCCATCACTGGCAGATAGCACCAGCTGTCGTAGTGTCCGTTGAAAAACGACATCTGCTGTGCTCCATGAGTTGGATCGTCGGTTGGATCCAGGTCGATGGTGACGCGGCGTGCCTGCCCGCGCAGCCGCTTGGCATGGCGCTCGATCACGCTGGTCGCCAGGGTCTCACCCATGCGGTAGAGTTGCTTGCGATCCACGGAATTCTCAAAGCGCGACAGCGTTGGCTGTGAGGCCAGATCGAGTCCCGTAACCGGATCACGATCCAGCAACATCTTGTAAATGGGATCGGACCCCAGACGGGCCGAGTCGTTGGCGTCCGGATAGCCACAGGCAATCGAGAACACGCGCTGTGCGAAAAGCTGCTTAAGCTGATGATCGACCTTGCTTGTCTGCCGCTTGTCTTCCAGACAACCGGCCAGACCACCGATCAATCCGTAACAACGCTCCGCCGCCTTCAGCAGGATCGCTCCCCCATCCGAACTACCCTGACGTTGATCGAAATGCAATACGGCGGGCTTGGCAAAAATCTCAGGGAACAACAAACACTCTGTCGTAGTAAAGTCGATCAAGCGGAGGCCTTTCCTGTTAATCAAACACTGTCTTGACAACATGTTTTTAACACAAGAGGTCTTCGCTTTTTCATCCTTCACGAATTTTGCGGGCTAGCACATCCGTATTTCCCGGCAATTTCGCCAGATCGTCGATCGGAATGGAACTGGAGAGCCTTCTCCGATAGTGTAGGTGTGTGCCGTTTTGCCGGTACTTCTCTGTTGGCCAAACTGGCAGTTCCGTTTCGATGCGCGTTGTAGCTGGAGGAATTTGACTTCTCGGCGGGTGGTATGATCCGGCTGAGCTCAAGCCGCCGGTGGCCGCTTGAAGAGTGGGCGGCCTTAAGGTAGCTAAGCGGATTTTGTGGGCAGATTAAGTGCCTGTTCACGCCAGTTCATTGGGATTTCGTTAAGCAAGTCGACAAGCGACAACGGCAGCGAGCCGGTCCTATTCATCAGACTTTCGATTGACTGAGGACTAAGCTGAACCAGCTTCATCTGTGCGTGAAGGAAGCGATATTCCGGGTCGCACGGTTCTGGGGCCGGCTTCTCGGGCGGCGAAGAGTCTGTCACCGGAAGTTTGGCTCGATGAACAGCTGGCAGATTCTTAGCAGCGGACAACGGCTTACGACTGACCGTTTTGCCGCTCTCCTTCCGTGCCCAATAGCCCCGGCCGGGCACCGGGATTTGGAGCTTACGGCACACCTTCCCGAGCATCACCCCAGATATCCCATACTTGGGAGCAATCTTCAGCATGGGCTGCTCCCAGATTTCTTTGTAAAGCTCTTCCCGATTCCAAGTTTCCATGATGCGTCTCGGGATATCCTAGCCGCTCAGTTTATCTTTGAAATCTTAATTGATTGTCGGGCCTTCGGAACTGGCCGTTCCCATGGCTACGGCTTCGGTCGATGAGTCGCCCGGCGCATTGACGGTGTTATTGTCCAACCGTCGCCGAGTGGAAGTTGGTCGGGGCTTCGATGCTGCGACGCTGGCTCAACTGGTAACTGTACTTGAGAGGTTGTAGGCCTTGTTCGGGGGCGCGGCGACGCGGATCTATCTTGCGCCGGGAGAAACGGATATGCGAAAGGGTTTCGACGGCTTATACGGCTTGGTGCGCGATCAACTGTTGTGCGATCCCTTGAGCGGCCACCTCTTTCTGTTTTCCGCTGTCGCTAATTGCGATGGAAAAAGACTATAAATGATCGCAGCTAAACTCCGCCAAATGGGACAGGTTTTTTACGGGCATTTGTGGCAGGAGAAAATCAAGAACTCTATGCGAACCTTCTCCAAGCTGCTGATCATTACATCCTTGTTGGCCTGTAGCGGTACTCTGTTGGCGCAAAGTTGTACTGGTCTTTGCCTGCAGCAGACATCCTGTCCGGGCACTGCAACGACATCGATCAGCGGCGTGGTCTACGCGCCCAACGGAACCGACCCGCTACCTCACGTGATGGTCTACATCCCCAATGCTCCGGTGCAGCCGTTTGCGGCTGGTGTGAGCTGTCCGCTGGCCGGAGCAGCGCCCTCGGGCTCGCCGCTAGTGGGAGCGATTACGGGGGTCGATGGCAGTTTTACGTTGAACAATGTTCCGGTGGGGCAGGATATTCCGCTGGTGATCGTCTCCGGGCGCTGGCGTCGCCAGTTGGTCATCCCCAATACGACGGCATGCACGAATATTCCGCTGCCCGCGAGCTTCGCCGTGATGCCGCAGAATCAGTCGCAGGGTGACATCCCGAAGATCGCCATCGCCACCGGCCAGGATGACGTTGTGGAGTGTGTGCTCACTATGATGGGCATCAGCCCGTCGGAGTTCACCGATGCCAGCGGCCCGGGGCGCATCAACCTCTTCGGCGGCGGTGGCGCCCAAGGTTCGGGCGTGATCCTCGACGCGGCTACGCCCACGCAGGCCTCGCTGACGGGCGATGCCTCCGTACTCAATCAGTACGATGTCCTGATGCTTCCCTGCGAGGGCGGCGATTAAACCAAACCCGCGCAGGAGTTGTCGAACCTGGTGGACTATGCAAACGCCGGAGGACGGGTCTACTCCAGTCACTTCAGCTACTCCTGGATGTGGAATAATCCGCCATTCGATACGGCAGCTCAATGGATCGGTGGTCCAGGCACCTACCAGATCATCCTCGATGTGGTGGAGGGAACCGTCAATACCAGCTTCCCTGAAGGAGAGACGCTGGCAGAGTGGTTGCCGCTTGTCGGTGCGACGAGTACCCCGGGAGATATACCGATCGTCACACCGTTCAAGGATACCAATGGAGTCATCGCGCCGACGCAGGAGTNNCGCAATTCGTCTTCGATACACCCATCGCGCCCACTGGGACGACCGTCAACCAGTGCGGGCGTGTTCTGTATAACGATTACCATGTCGAGATTCCGCGCAGCAAAGTCACCGCTTCCACGATATTCCCCAACGAATGCCCGGATGAAGCGCTTTCCGGGATGACATCGCAGGAGAAGCTGCTGGAGTACGAGCTCTTCGAGCTGACCGACGATGGTGGCCTACCCTCGATCTCTCCTGTTACCTATGATTTTGGTTCAGAGGCGGCCGGCTATCCGGCCACGCCAGAGCTCTTCACCTGGACCAACAACTCCAGCGGCCCAACGGCGATCTCCTCGGTCAGCATTACCGGCAGCGACTTCAGCGTCATCGCCGGAACCGATACCTGTAGCAACAGGATCATCGCTGCTGGCGCGAGTTGTACGATCACGGTCGGCTTCACGCCATCGGCGATCGGAGCGCGCACGGGTTCGCTCTCTGTCGTCTCCGGAGGCTTCTCGCAATCCGCCTCCCTGAACGGCACCGGTGCACCGGCCTTCTCGCTCTCGCCCAGCTCACTCAGCTTCGGCTCGGTCGGAATAGGCGACAACTCCTCGCTAACCGTAACCCTGACCAGCAATGCCAGCGGCCCCGAGCCTCTGCCGATACTGCAGATAACCAACGGCTTCTCGGTCAGCACGACCGGCTGTGCCAATCCGGTCCCCGCGCTGGGTACCTGCGGGGTTACAGTCACCTTCTCGCCGACCCAGGTCGCTTCGCAGGTCGGCGTACAGAGCGGAACGCTGACCGCAGTCGTTCCGCTCTCCGACCAGAGGACGCTGCTCTACGGCACCGGGATCCCCGACTTCACCCTCACGCCTGCAACCTTGAGCTTCGGCAATCAGGATGTGGGCTTCCCCTCCATGCCGCAAACACTCACGCTGCAAAGCTATGCAAATCGCGCCGTGGCAACGCCCGTCTTCGCGCCCACGGCCAACTACTCGGTGAGCACAGCGGCCTGTGGCGCTGTGATCGGAGCGCATTCCGCCTGCCTGGTCTCGGTGACCTTCATCCCGCAGACGACCGGGCCGTTTGCTGGAACACTCGCCGACAACTCGACCGACCTGGTCTACGCGGGCCTGAACGCCTCCCTGACCGGAAACGGCGTCGACTTCACCATCCCGCTCAATCCCGCCTCAGGCTCCGTCATTGCAGGCGACGGAACCACGACGACCGCGACGTTGACACCGCTGGCGGGATTTGCCGCGCCACTCACGCTGAGTTGTACCGGAACCCTGGCGGCGACTGCGTCGAGCTGCAGTTTCACTCCGCCAACGGTGACGCCGACAACAGTCGTGAAAGAGTCGGTCAGCATCAGCACAACCTCGCAGTATACGGTCGTTGGCTACAGCGGGTTTGGCGGCAGGCGAGGTCTGTGGCTGATCGCGCTGGGGAGTGGGTGTCTTCTGTGGAGCACGCGTCGTAGGGCTCGGCTGCTGCTGCGTGGCAGCCTGTTGCTGGGTTTGCTGGCAGCAATTGGGCTTTCGCTGACGGGATGTACTGGTAAACTACCTGCTGAAAACGCTGCGTGGACCGCAGCCGGCAACTATGTCCTCACGCTGACGGTAACGGATGGCTTTCTGGTGCATTCGGCGACTTACGACCTGACAGTGACGACGAAGTAGCGCGTCGCATCCGCAATCTCTCACGGGTAGACGCCAGGTCGTCTGTCTTTGGGGCTGCGCGACGACATACAGGGGTCCCATCAGAAAACGGACAATAAAGTACGTTAAGAGGCGGCCATCATGTTCATCCTTCTTGCCTGGAAAACGAGAACGTTGAGGACTAGCTAGGGTGTCTGCGATGACACGCTCGTCATCCGCAATGATTATTCTTCGTTCAAAAATCGCGGCAAATGCCCTCCTTCCCCCGACCGCGAACACAATCGAATTGTTTGAGCCTGCGGAGCAATAGTGCACTCCCTCGAGAAGAAGGGCGCGGAGATGAATGAGCAGACCGCGTTCCAACTCGCGTTCTTTATAGCTGGAGGCCAAAGTCAGGAAGTCAAAACATTGACAGTTATAGATTGTTAGCGGCCCATGCGGTGGGAGTGAGTTGTGGAAGTCTCTGGATGGATAAGTTGGCGAGCCCTGGCAGGACAGCGGCGAGGTAGTCACGGATCGGGATCTTGAGTCGGCGGCAGGTTTCAACGATGGAGAGGATTGCTGCTACGCGCGGTCCTGCCTTCTCGTGACCGATGTGGGTCCAGTTGCGACGGCCAATTGCCACCGGGCGCATGGAGTTCTCCGCGAGGTTGTTGCTCAGCTCCAGCTCTGGATAGTCGAGGAAGCGCGTGAGCTTGTCCCACAGCCGAAGGGTGTAGGAAGATGCCTTGCCGAGTGGACTCGATGGGAGTGCCGTTCGGCTGGCAGACTCGATCTGCGCCTTGAGTTCTGCGAGCACCAACCGAGCCCGTTCCATGCGCAGCGTGTGACGCGCGGCATGGTCCATGTTCTCGTCACGTGCCTGAGCATCGATGGCAAACAGCTTCGCCATCTGCGCCACGATGCGTGCCGAGGCAATGTCCTGCTGGTTGAGCTTGGTTGCCTCCACAAAGCGTCTTCTGGAGTGAGCCCAACATGCGGCGTGCACCATCTTCGGTCCGCCGACACGGTCGTAAGGCGCATAAGCGTCGGCCTGCAAAATGCCTGCGAAGTGTTCCAGGAAACGCATGGGCCCTTCACACCCGCGCCCCATGCGGAACTCGAAGATGGTTGCTCCGCCCGGGGTTCCGTATTGCCACAGATAGCCGGGGTGGTTTCTCGACCGGCCATNNTCACCCAGCCATCGATGGTTGCACGGCTGATGTCGATGCCTGCGTCGCGCAGCAGGATCACGCTCTGACGATATAGCGGGCAGTGATTCGAGTATTTGCCGACAATCGCATCGACGATCACCCGATCGCTGACCAGGCTCTTCTCGATGATCCGAGGCGGCAGCGGTGCGGCCATCACGCCGCGCTCTTCGCACCGCTTGCAGGCACGCTTCTCGCGCCTGGTCACCAGCACGAAATACTTCACCGGCTCAACATCCAACTGCTCGCTCTCTTCGTATCCGATCACCGTCGTCGCTTGTCCGTAGCCTCCACACACACACTGTTCGGACGTGCAGACAATCACACGCTCCACGCGCGGAAGATTCGCAGGCAACGTCTGGCGGCCAGGATGCTTGCGCTTTTTCTTGTCCGGCGTTGCTGGCAGCGCATCGCGTGTCCCCTCCGCCGCGACTTCCAGGTTGCTGGTCCCGGGCTCGAACTCCAACAACTCCAACTGCTGACTGGTCAGCTTCTCGCTGCCCGGTCCGTACTTGGCGATCCGCTGTAGGCGCAGCTTCTCTTCCAGCAACTGTACTCGCAGCTCAGAAAGTTGCAGCCGCTCGGACGTCACATCCAGCTGCCGCGTTGTTGTGTCCAATTGCTGCGACGTCACATTCAGGTGCCGCGTTGTGGCATCCAGCTGCTGCTTCAGATGTTCGATGATCTCTGCGCCGGAAGGAGCGAGAGAAGTCGTCGGAGTCGTCGGCGTCGCAGAATGGAAAGGCGCATCCACTATGCCTATTGATTAACAGACCTGCCTATTGAGTGCAAGCATTTTATGCAGTGTTTATGCGGGAATTTGTGAGTTTCCTGATTCCTCTGCGACCAGCCTGCGATACCACTTCCGAGGTCGTGTCTGAGCAAGATCGATACCGCCCAACAACATCGCAAACTCCTCGTGACTGAGCACTATCTTCGCTTGCCCGTCGCCCGCCGTCGGCCAGCGAAAGTTCCCTTATGTTGAGTTGC
>PLUT01000287.1 GCA_003162875.1 Granulicella sp. | reverse complement strand
GCGAGCAAAGACCGCTCGCTGGGGACCCCGACCATCCACCCCAGCGAGCAAAGACCGCTCGCCGGGGACCCCGACCATCCGGGCTTAGGTGTCCACAACGGCATTGACGGCCGCGTCCAGCCGGCGCCAGATCTCCTCTACCCAAACCAGGTGCTCCGGTTTCATCATGACCGAGCGCAGGCAGGTGACGGGAGCGTCGCCGGCTGTGGAATCGGGCCAGGTTGCCGGGGGAAAGAACCGCGCCGGCAGTGTGGCCAGCGCGAGATAGAGGTCGCGGCGGCGGGCCTCGTCGAAGATGGCCTGCGACCGGGCGGACGACTCCTCCCGCGTGCTGCCGCGGGGCGCCCAGAACAAAATGTCGAGGGCGGGCGGGGCAATAGGCGTGGCAAAGCGCGCGTCCGCGGCGAGCCTGCTGCGCATGGCCAGCGCAGCTTCGCGTCCGGCTTCGAGGCCACGGGCGAACTCGCCGCCGGAGTCGTACGGAAGCAGCCGCTGGGTTGCCCACAGCGCCACCGCCGAGGCCCCCGCACGCGAGCATTCGAGCGAGATTTGACCGAGATGCAGCTCCTTCGACGTGAAGTACGTGAACGGCGAATCGTGTTTGTAGAAGCGCCCCACCGCGGGGTCGCGGAAGAGGACGCAGCCGCAGCCGTAGGGCTGGAGGCCATGCTTGTGCGGATCGACAACCAGCGAGTCGGCGTGCGGAATGGCGTCGAAGGCGGCGCGGGTCTCGGCCCGGAGGTTGCGGGCCAGCGTGAAGTACCCGCCATACGCAGCATCTGCATGGACACGAAATCCGTAATTCTTTTGCAGCTCCACGATCCGGTCCAGCGGATCGACCGCGCCGACCGCCGTTGTTCCCAATGTGGCGACCACGGTGCCGATGTCCTGGGTTCGGAGCGCGTGCTCCAGGTCGTCGAGATCCATGCGGCCGGTGTCATCGCTGCGAATGCAGACGAAGGGCAGCCCCAGCACGCCGGAGATGCGCTGATGGGTGTAGTGGGCCTGGTCGGAGGCGGCGACTGCGCGCACTCTTCCTTGCTCGCGGTGCAGTTGACCTGCGATCCAAAGCGCTTCCAGATTGGCGAAGGTCCCGCTGCTGGCGAGGTGGCCGAGATGCTGCGGCCAGCCGAACATCTTTGCCAGTGCCGCAACTGCCTCGAACTCCATTGCCGAACTGGCGCGTCCGCCATCGAGCGCATGGTTGTTGGGATTGACCGACATCGCCATGGCGTAGGCGACGCGCGCGATGGGATGCGGCGGCTTGAGCATCTGTCCGGCGTAGAGCGGGTGCGCGTAGGGATCGTTGTCGTGCAGACGCAGGGCTGCCTCGCCGAGGATTGCCGCGGCGTCTTCGTTGAGCGGCTGCGGCTCACTGGGCGGCAGGCGGGCGAAACCGGCGTCGAGCTGCGCCTGCGCTTCGCCAAGACGTAGCAGGAACTCCTCGGTCTGCGGATCAAATTGCGCCATGGAACCTAGAGGCTCATGAAGCCGAGCTTGATGGCCAGGCCGGCGGCGACAGCGAGCGCAAAGGCCCCGACAGTCCACACACCGGCGGTACGGATGCGCTTGCGGAGCGCTTCAATCAGCAGAATCAGCACGAGCAGAGCTGCGGAGAGCAGCAGGCCGTCGAAGATAAAGATGTGCGATCCCTGCGGAGTCGTGGAGACAACGCGCATGAGATGGAACGGTGGCAGGAAGCTGAATACCGCGAACACGAGAAAGAACAGCACAAACTGGAGAACTGCGAAAATCAAGTTTTTGACCAAGAGTGGCTCCTCTGCATATGTCCCTTTGGAGGGCACTTCGATCTTAGAACCTGATGGCCCCGCGTTGCGAGGCGAAACCGGCGCGCCGGGCAGGCTGTCGAGGCGCGAATCATGGCATCGGAGTCATTTCCGCCAACGCGGCAAGGCGCCTCTCCGTGGCGGCCGCCTCGATCTCGCTGTCGACCTCGCCCCCGAGCAGCAGCATCAGTCCGCTGAGATAGAACCACGTCAGCAAAATGATGACCGCGCCCAGCGACCCGTAGATGGCCGTGTAGCTGTTGAAGAAGTGCAGGTAGGCGCGCAGGCCGATCGAGGCGAGCAGCCAGCCGATGATTCCGATTGCGCCCCCAGGAGTAAGCCATCGCCACTGCCTCTGCTTGACGTCAGGCGCCCAATAGTAGATGAGCGCGAACAGCAGAGCCAGCAGAGCGACCGCAGCCACCCAACCTAGAGTGCGGATGAGGACGGCAACAGGATCGCCAATCGCGTGATGCGCAATGTGCAGCGTGGCCAGGCGGGCGACAATATCCGCGGCCAGCAATACCCCGAGGATCGCGGTGATCAATAGCGATAGCATTGTGCTGATCAGCACGGCGGCCCCGCGCGTCTTCCAGTAGGGGCGCGTCGGTTTGATCTTGTAGACGGCGTTCATCGAGTCCTGAATTGCGGAGAAACCGGCGGATGCGGCCCATAGCGCGATGGCTAGACCAAAGGTGACCTTCCTGCCATTAGAAGCAGCGGTGATCTGGTTGAAGGTTTGGAAGACGATGCCGTAGGCCGATGGGGGTATCACCAGCGCCATATAGTGCAACAGGCGGTCGTAGTTCTCCGAGGCGCTGCGGGCGGCGAGCCCCACAATGGAGGATGCGCTGACCAGAGTGGGAAACAGCGCAAACAGGAACCAGTAGCCGAGCTCGGCGGCGCTGCCGAAGATGTTGTCGTTCCACAGCGAATTCCAGGTCCGCCTGGCAATGACGCGAACGGGAACTCCCTGCAGGTCCCAGAGATTGCGCAACGGCCGCCACGAGACGCAGTCCCAGATCATCTGTTGGAAGGGGTCCAATGGCTTGACGGGAGGTGGGTCCTTGGGCGGCAAGTGGGACGCTCCTGCGATCGCGGTACTTGAACTACGTCCGCCTCGCGCTGTCGTGCACTCAGCGCAAAGGCGATGTGCATCTGGTAGATAGATGCACATCGAGCCCTCGGGGCACTCAAGTGGTCGACCCGAACTGACTGCCCGCCCTAACCCTTCGTGAAGAGCGTCTCCAGCTTCTCGCGGTGCCGCTCGACCGCCAGCAGGATCAGCCGGTCGATGAGCTTCCGGTACGAGACGCCGCTGGCCTGCCACAGCTTCGGGTACATGGAGATGCTGGTGAAGCCCGGCATGGTGTTGATCTCGTTCAGGAAGATGCGCGGCTTTTTGATCCTGCGACCTTTGGCGTCGCGCGTGGGCTCCATCAGGAAGTCGACGCGGGCCAGGCCGGCGCAGTCGCAGGCGCGGAAGGCGGCGATGGCCATCTCCCGGATCTGCTTCGATTCGGCGCGGGTAAGCTTGGCGGGAATGATGGGGATCGAGGGATTTTCCGGGGAAGACTCGTACTTCGACTGGTAGTCGTAGAACTCTTTGTTGGGGATAATCTCGCCGACCACCGACGCTTCGGGCGCATCGTTGCCAAGGACGGAGACTTCGAACTCGCGCGGCTTGACGCCAGCGCCGCCGACACCTTGCTCGACCACGATCTTGCGGTCGAAGCCGGCGGCCAGGTCGATTGCGGGCGCGAGCTCGCCTCGGCCGTGGACCTTGCTGATGCCGACCGAACTGCCCAGGTTCGCCGGCTTTACGAAAAGAGGGTAGGCAAGCGACCGCTCGATGAGGCGGATAGCGCGCCTGGGATCGACGCGCCAGTCGTTGCGGAGAAGCGCGACGTACGGCGTCTGCTGCAGGCCTGCGGCAGCAAAAAGGCGCTTCATCGCGTCCTTGTCCATGGCGGCGGAGGAGCCGAGAACGCCGGAACCGACGTAGGCGATGTCGGCCAGCTCAAACAGCCCTTGAATTGTGCCATCCTCGCCAAAGGTCCCATGCAGGACGGGAAAGATGACGTCCAGCGACCCGGCGAGCGGGTTGCCGGGCTGGGCCAGTTCCACGCCGGCGCCAGACTGCAGCGAAGCGGGCAGATGCGGGCGCGGCGGCAGCGGCGGGATGTTCAGCGGCTCGCCGCTGCGCAGGACGGCGGCTGCGGTGGCGAACTCGGCGCCAGCCTCAGCAGCATCTTCCAATGCGCCGGCGCTGGGCAGAGCCGATGTCGCCAGCGGGTTCGAGTCCAGCAGGGACTGGGCTTCCGCGCCGGTGCTCCAGCGGCCCTGCTTGTCAATGCCGATGGCGACCACATCGTACTTGCTGCGGTCGATGGCGTTGAGAACGGAGGCGGCCGACAGCAGCGAGACCTCGTGCTCGCCGGAGCGCCCGCCGAAGAGAATGCCGATGCGGAGTTNNTGCCGCTTCCAGACTACGGCAACGGCCTGTGTATGCCGGGGCAGGACGGCGCGGAGGAACCGCTTGAGTACCCTGCGGCGGGCAACGCGCAAGCTATCGCCGGGGAGAAGACGGACATCGCCGCGCGGGGAAACAGCATCCTAAAACAATAGCAATCTCAGGGTTGTTNNCCTGAGATTGCTCTCTCAACGTTTCCCGACAAAGCTGTGGATCAGGCGGCGGTCTCGTTTGCCGGGACGGCCGGTGGGCGCGGCGGCGGTGTACAGGGGACCCAGCAGGCGGCGAGCTTCAAAATCCTCGGCGGCCTTGCGGCGGAGTTCGATGNNNGTCTCGCGGTAGAGGGTTTGCGCGACGGCGGCGGGTCCGCGCTGCTGGCTCAGGGCAAGCACCTCGACTTCGCGCTCGCCGTCCTCCTTCTGGATGCGCAGCATGTCGCCGGCGCGGACCTCGCGCGCGGGCTTGGCGCGCTGGTCCCTGGAGCTGACGCGGCCCAGCTCGCAGGCCTTGGAAGCCTGCTCGCGCGTCTTGAAGAAGCGCGCCGCCCATAGCCACTTGTCGATGCGCACGCCGTCCATGCTGACCCCCTCCCCCCCATATCTGCAAGATCTAGATTCTAATTGGTTTACAGCTATGATCGTCTATTCAAAGGGCTTATGGCCGCGAGCTTGGGCTTGCGGTTCGAAAGACCACTTTGGATAGATTTCCCCACTGCTTTGAGTATACGCCTTTGGGGTGAGTTGTTTGCCTGCTTATCTCCTTTGGAGAGTGCGAGTTGCACGATTTATGTTGGACAGAGGGAGAGCGTGCTTTTCCTGGCACGGCTGAAGCCGTGCCCTTCCGGATTTGGGGGCGTGGGAGAGGTGGCGAGTGGAACGGCTACACTCCCACCCTTTGCGGTGAGGCTGCAAAGGATGGGGCACCCGAGCCTTTTGGGGTGGGTTGAAGGAGAGCGGTTCGCGCGGGGCGCGAATGCCCACTCATCGCGTGAGACAAAGGCGCGATGAATGGGGCACCGGCTATACCGCGATTTGTACGAGCTCGGTGGATGGCATGTTGAATGCGGCGAGGGGCGGCATCTCGTCAAAAATCCTTCCATTGAGAGTCCGTCCCGTGCGGTGTTTGCGAACCCCTCCCCATTGTTTGAAAAAGAAGGAGACTTCCGCCTCCTCGCACTGCGTCTGGATTGACTCAACCCATTGGGAATGCATAGGCCTGCTGCCGGGCCCGGATTCTCCGCCGACTATCACCCAGTGAATATTCGCCAAAGGCAGATTCTCCAACGGTCCGATCAGTGGCTCACAGGATAGGAATCGAACGCTTGCTGGAACAGACGCCAAGTCGTCGATCCGAAAGACAACGTCGGAGTTTTCGACGCTTACCCCCATCCAAACGTTAGATGGCCAGCTTAAGATTGGCCCGAGTTCGCGAAGTCGCTTGCTCCGCTTTGTTAGCACTTGAAACGTGTGCTGTGGACACTCTGCCATGGTTGCGAAGATACGCTTGATGAATGAAACGGGGATGTCTTCGTGGAAAAGATCACTCATTGAGTTGACGAAGATTGTTCTTGGCTTCCGCCATTTTTTCGGGAGGGCCACAAGATCATCGTGGATTGTCGGCGTGAAGCCATACTTGTATCGACTGGCACCCATCGCCTTCAATCGAAGAGCCATTCTGTTGGCATAACAGTTCTTGCAGCCCTGGCTGACCTTTGTACAGCCGGTGACCGGGTTCCAAGTCATTTCTGTCCACTCAATGCTGGATTTCGTGGCCATTCGCCCTCCTAGCTCTCCAGGATGTATTGCGCTATCTTCAACGCTGGCTTCGCACCTTTCTCATTGGACGCTGCAAAGCAGAGCGCGAAGAGCGGACTCGACTTCGAGTTTCTCAGAATTCGACTCCTTGCAACAGCGACGAAGCAAGTATCTAGCCGTTCTTCGATGAAGTTCTGAATATTCTGCTCTGTTGCGTCTCGTTCGACGTTTTCGACTGGGCCAAATAGGGTCTCGGCTTTCCGCGTCGAGTAGAACCTCGAGCGCCAATCGGGAGTACCAAACAGCACGTCGAGTCGCTTCGCCCACTGCTTGTCCATGTCTCCATCCCGAGTCAAGACGCGGGTGGCGATTGGGAATAGATACCAGAGATCAATTCCTTTAGTAGCTGCGAGCGTGGTGATGGTCTTCCATTCCACCTGCATGCCGTACGGATCCAGAAAAACAACCGCTCTCTCCTTCGACCAGTCTCGCTCGCTGCACCATTCGCAGAGAGCCAAGTTGGCATCAGCGATCTCGATTTGTACTCTCTCGGCGAGTGTCGGGAAGTCCGCCAGAACGGATTCTTGAAGTGTTTCGGCGCGCTTTCTAGATTCCTCAATGAACAGATAGTGATCGAAGGGTGATGGAAGGCCCAGGGCGATCTTTGCACTACCGTCTAAGAAATTGGACGTGTCGTCATCGACTAAGTAGCCATCCCCATAATCCAGTTGCAGCGACGCCGACTTTGGCGTAGAGCGTGATCCTGTACCGGCGAATGCGTCAACATACCAAGTCTTGAAATACCTCGCCCTTGGGTTGCTTGTGAAAATATTGCGGTAAGCAATCAGGTATTCATGCAGTCGTCTGAGCTTATCCTCAGTCCAACTGCCTCCGAAAACGTGCTCGATCATCGGTTGCTCCGCTATTGCCGAATGGAGCAACTCTACTCGCAAAGAGTCGGCTCTGCTCATGTTAATGGGCCGGATGAGCCTTACGGGTAAATCCTGTTCAAGGTGCGGGCGAAGGGGATGGTTTCGCGGACGTGGTCGAGGCCGCAGATCC
>PLUT01000119.1 GCA_003162875.1 Granulicella sp. | reverse complement strand
AACGACCTCACCCAGACCACCTACGGCATCTCTCGCGACGACATCAACAAGTTCCTTCCGGCCTACGTCAAGAACAACATCTTCAAGGATGACCCGTTCGCCACGCTGGATCAGAAAGGTGTCGGCGTGCTGGTTGAGATCGCCACCGCCAAGGGCCGCAAAACCCGGCCCAACCTCAAGGTCGGCATCTGNNTATCCATCTCGGCATCTGCGGCGAGCATGGCGGCGACCCTGAATCCGTCAAGTTCTGCCACCGCATCGGGCTCAACTACGTCTCCTGCTCCCCGTTCCGTCTGTTGACGGCGCGCTTGGCAGCGGCGCAGGCGGCCATCGAAGGGAAGCAGGCCACCGAAGCGGAACTAACCGGCCAGGTGCGCAGCGGTCAGTATCAGACCGCCTAGCCGCCCTTAGGTCTTGAGTCGGCTGGTGTACCCGGCAAGTCTGGTTCAGTGGAAACATCGGAGACACTGAATCAGATGAGCCAGGTACCCAGCCTTTTCTTCGGCTGCATTCCAGTCATCGTTCCAGCAGGCTGATGCGCGGATTCTCCATCACGTGGAGACGTTGGAGAATCTTGCGCGTAAGACCTGTAATCGGTATGCCGGCCAGTCGCGTCACCGGAACCCAGTGCAGGTCGCGATCGCCTTTGGCGATGGCGCGCCGCAGGGATTGCCCTCCCGGCTGCGTGTCTCCGCCCGGACCCTGTGGCTCATTGCGCCGCGCAGCATACACCTGCACATAGTAGTTCGTGTTGGTGATCGCGTGGCGTACGCGCAGCACCGGCTCGCGCCCCTCCACAGCCTCCAGCGGCAGCGGTGGCAATTCAAACATCGCGGGCATCACCGCGGCCTTCGCTGCGCGATGTTCCAGCAGCACTTCGGTCGCCGTTCCCCGCTTGCGCAGTTCCAGCAGGCAGGCCACCGGCAGGCTGCGCTGTGGGGCTCGCGGCGGAGTCGCGTGTTCGCCCCGCGTGCGGCACAGCGCGTGCACCGGGCAGCGCAGGCACAGCGGCGCACGCGGCAGGCATACCGTCGCCCCCAACTCCATCATCGCCTGGTTGTGTTCTCCGGCGGTGTTGTCGACCACATGGGGACGCGCCGCTTCGCCCCCTGCCGGGGCCGTCGGATCTGCCGTCGCGGCCAATGCGATCCGCTCAGCCGCATCCCAACCTCCCGCACCGCGCGGCTTGGGCCGCTGGTCCCTCACAAACTCCGCCTCCGCAATCGACGCCGGCGCCAGGGCCTTCGGCATCAGCGCCTGCGCCTGACCGCGGACAAACGCGCGTGCCGCGGCCGTAGCCTCGTTGGGCTGGCCCGTAAGCCGCAGGATCACGCGTTCCACGTTGCCATCCACCACCGCTACCGCCTCCCCGAACGCGATGCTCGCAATTGCCGCGGCGGTATACTCCCCGATCCCCGGCAACGTGCGCAGCTCCACTGAACTGGCCGGCAGCCGCCCTTCCCGCTCCAGCACAATGAACTGGGCCGCCTTGTGCAGCATCCGCGCCCGGCGGTAATACCCCAGCCCCGACCACGCTGCCAGAACATCCGCCTCCGCCGCCAGCGACAGCGCCAGCAGCGTCGGAAAGCGGCGCAGGAACTCGTTGTAGTGCTCGATCACCGCCGCCACGCGCGTCTGCTGCAGCATGATTTCGGAAACCCAGATGCGATACGGGTCGTTCGAGTCGCGCCAAGGCAAGTCGCGTGCCTGCGTCCTGTACCAGGCCATCAGCCGGTCGCGGAAGTCCCTCGGATCGATCTGATCAATCTCCCACGGCGATCCATCCCTGCCCGGAGCCTGCGCTTTCTTCGTCCCCGGCGCTGGGGCTGTAGCTTTCGGTTTTCGCGCGCGTCCGTCCCCGGCCGCCGCGGTCCTGGCTGGCCTTGCGGCCTTCTTCGCCCTGGCCAGGCCCGCAGTCGTCGCCCCGCCTCCTGGGCCGCTTCCGGAGTCTGCTCGCTTCATCCTGTCAGTTTATTCCGTGCCCGGAGCCGAGTGTCTTGCACTTCCGGGTTAGTGGTATACCACGGTAATCGCCCGGCCTTACACTGGTGCGCATGAATAAGAGCCTCTTGCGCCGGGATTTCCTCAAGCAGACCGCACTCGCCGCCGGCGCTGCTGCCATTCCATCGTCCCTGATGCCGGCGCAGCAGCCGCCTGCGCCCACGCCGTCCCCGGCGCCGCCCCGCCCGCATTTCCCCACCTCCGATCCTGCGTGGCTGTCCACCTGGGACGCCGCGCTCGCGGTCCTGGCGGGCAACGTCCGCTCCATGCCGCGCTACGACCATCCTGTGCTGGTCGAGGGCAGCACCTACGCCGGCATCTGGCTGGAGTGCGCACCGCAGGAGGGCCAGGTCTACGGCACCCTCCAGCAGTACGTTGCCACACCCGAGGGCCAGCCCACCCTGCTCCAGACCGCTCGCGCCAACCACATGGCCTTCTTCGCCCAGCAGAAGGAAGACGGCCAGCTCCCCGCCTCCATCAAGCTCGCGGACAAGGTCGGCACCTCCGCCGGCTACGGCCAGATCCAGATGGTCGTCCCCATCGCCGCCACCGCCTGGGACATCTTCCAGCTCACCCACGACGAGGTATTCCTCGCCGCCGCCTACGCCTCCTGTTCGCGCTGGGACGCCTGGCTCCGCCAATATCGTGATACCCGCAAGACCGGCCTTGTCGAAGGCTTCTGCACCTACGACACCGGTATGGACAACAGCCCCCGCTGGAACGGCATCCCCCGGCAATGCCCTGACGCCGACGCGCGCAAGTGTCCGCCCATCCCCACCATGCCGCGCCTCTGCCCGGACTTGTCAGCCACCGTCTATGGCGGTCGCATCGCCCTCGCAGCCATGGCCCACGCCCTCGGCAAGCGCGACGACGAAGCCCGCTGGCTCGCCGACGCAGAACACATCCGCCGGCTCATCCTGACCAAGCTTTACAGCCCCGAGGACGGAGCCTTCTACGACCTCGACGCACAGAACAACTTCGTCCGCGTGCGTGGCGACCTCATCTCCCGCGTCCTCGGCGAGCACGTCATCGACCCGCACCAGGACAAGACCATCTTCGAGGCCGTCTGGACAAAGCAGATCCACAACCCCAAAGCCTTCTGGGCGCCCTACCCTCTCACATCCATCGCCATGGACGACCCCACCTTCGTCCGCCCCATTCCGCGCAACTCCTGGGGCGGAGCCAGCCAGGCCCTCACCGCCCTGCGCGCGCCGCGCTGGATGGCGTTCTACGGCAAGCACGCCGAGCTGAAGATCGTGATGCAGCAGTGGTGCTCCGCCATCATGCGCCACACCGAGTTCCGCCAGCAGATGGATCCGCTAACCGGCGACTTCACCCAGCCCGATCCCGGCGGATACTCCCCGTGCGCCCTCACCTTCCTCGACTTCGCCCGCCGCCTCAGCCGTGGCTAGCAAAATCCGGGACTTTCACGCTTGTCGAGCCATCGCAAGCTCCACGATCTCCCCAATCATTTGGGTATAGGAGAGGCCGGATTTCTTCGCGGCCATGGCGAACTCCTGTCCGCTGGAGAGCCATGGGTTCGGATTCGCTTCGATGACATAAACCTCGCCCTTGCTCGATAGGCGCATGTCGATGCGGCCGTAATCGCGAAGCTTGACGGCGCGATAGGCCTTGATCGCGATGTCGCTGAGTTTGGTTGTGGTTTCTTCATCGAGGTCTTCGGCGATCGCCGATTTCGTCAGCTTATAGGCCTCCGTGTCTTTCTCGAATTTCACGTCCAGAGTGGCGATCCTGGGCGTGCCCTTGGGAAGCTTGGAAAGGTCGAGTTCCACAAGCGGAAGTGCATGTGCGGTCTCGCAGCTGCCGAGGATGGCGGCGTAGATCTCGCGTCCTTCGATGTACTCCTCGATCAACGCGGGAGAATCGAACTCCGTCTGTATATAGTGGACGCGCTCCATCAACTCTTTCACGCTGTTGACGACGGCAGCGGCGTCGATGCCGATGGATCCATCTTCGGAGGTGGGTTTGACGATGAGTGGGAACTTGATGTCGTGCGCGTGGTCGATGTTCCCGCGATAGCAGGTCGCGAAATAGGGCGACTGAATCCCGTAAAACGCGAACATCTTTTTGGCAATCGATTTGTCCTGCGCAAGAATGGTGGCGTGCGGTCCGGCGCCGGTGTAGGGGATCTCGAGCAGATCCAGGAATGCCGCGATCTGCATCTCCTTGGTGTCGTCGCCGGCATAGGATTCCGTGAGGTTGAAGATCAGATCGGCGTTGCATTTGGCGAGTCCCAGCAGCGATTGCGGTCGGCCGTCGAGAACGTAATACGACGGCTGATGACCGAGCTTCTCCAGGGATGCGAAGATCTCTTCGCGGTCGTGCTTGACCGGCTTTTTGGTGCGTTTCTTCTGCCCCTTGCGCTTGCGTGCAGGAACTTCTTCCGGCTCTTCAGCCGGCGCTTCTTCCCACAAGTCGTACAGCACGGTGACTTTCAACTTCGTTCCAGTCATGCGGCCTCCCATCGGAGTGACGGCAGTTCCCGGCACTCGCTCAGCGATGAACGAACTCTCCACGGACGAGGTAATTCATTGCGAGTGCGGTGGTATACACCGTGAACTCCGTCAGGTACTCGGACTCACGGCGAACGTCCACGCGCAGGCCCAGGTCCTCAACCCGCTTGCAGATGGCTTCCACCAGTCGCATGACGATCGGACGTTGCACGCCGGTCCAATACGCGACCTTGTCGACAATGGGCTTGCGATGCTGACGCAACATCTCCTGGGCGGGGCGCACGCCTTTGCGGCGCTTGGGGGAGATGTTGAAGATGTCCGCCAGGTCGGTATCGAGCGCCAACTCCTGCACCGGAATCTCCTCGGGCAGGGTGAGACGGTAGAACTCGCCGACGGTCGCTTCCATCTCGTCGACGGTGATGTCGGTGTGGCCGCGACGGCGAACGGGTTCGACGTTGCCGATTTTTCGCGCCATGCGATCGACGAATTGGAGCTTGGCCAGCGCGCCCCAACCCTGGTAGCGCTTGCGCCACTGCGAGCGCGGCGTGAGCCAGACCGCAAACGTTTCCGCAAAATCTTCATCGGGATGCTTCTGCGCATACCACCCGGCCATGTGGCGAACAAATTCGCGCGAGAACGGGATGGGACGGTAGTTGTCGCGATAGGCGCGCCGAAACGGGCCAAACAGATCGCGCCACTCAGCCAGCTTATGCAGTTGGTACGCGTAATTGAATGCGTGTCCGGCCTCATGACGCATGTACATCATGATCTCGCGCGCGTCTTCCAGATCGTTCATGTCGCGTTCAAGCCGCGCCAGGTCCGGGTTGGCCAGATAGAACGGAATGCCGACGACCGGCTCGCCCGACGGGCAGCCCCACTCATCGGTGAGATAACAAAGCGGACGGAACTTGTGGATGCCCTTCGCTTCCAGCTCGCGATAAAGCTGCTGCACGAATCGTTCCAGCGGAGAACCCTCGAGTTTGAGCCCGAGTTCACGAATGGGCTTGGCGAGTATCTCCTGGAATTCAGTTCGGGTTTTTTCGAAATTGCGCACGGCTATTCAGAGTTCTATACCACTGACCCCGACTTGGCACAGCCACGCGTATCGCCTATGCAACTAGCATTGCGGGCACGACTTCAGACAAAAAGAGCACCAACGATGTCGACGCAGCCATCGCATCTCCGTGTTCTCTCTTGAATCCGGCGCGGTGCCACCGAACGACCGTCTCTGGCTGCACGAGGACCAATGCTCGTTTCCATTTAGACCAAAGCCGCAGCAAAGCGGTCCAGAACAACCTATCAGAATCGGAGAACCGAACCCGCGGATGCCCCTTCCTCAAAACGGCAAGTTGTTGCCGCAGGACCAGATTCTCCAAGAAGTAGATCGCGGCGAGAATAAAGGGATCGGACAGTCAGTACGAACAAAAGCCTCAGCAGGCGCAGCATGGAGCTAGTTTGACACGAAAAACCAGGCGAAACCGGAACAGTTCTATTTGACTGATTCAGCGGTAGATCGCAGTTTTGGCGAGGCACAGCCCAAGGGTGCGCGTGATCGAGTCGCTCAGGTCGTAGTTGCTGTTGACCTGGGCCAGCGAGAAGGGATTGGTCCCCACCGAGAAGCCGTTGAAGAAGAGTCCCTCTACTCCGGCCTGCGATGGGGTAGCCCTGGATGATGCCTTCGCCGCCGGCCTGGATGCCCTGGTCGGCAAGGGTGACGCCGACGCCGCCCTTGGGCTCGCCGATTTTATTGTCGAGGCGGGTCAGGTCGAGGCGCGCCTCGTTCACCGTCCTGGGGCCGAAGGTATGGGCGTTGCTGAAGATCGGGGGATTAGATTGCCTCGGTTCTGAATGATTGGCGGTAGAAATTCGCGTGCGGGTTGTCTTTACGAAGGTTTTTAAGTAGGGCAAGACTAACAAAATAAAGGCCGCTGGAGCGAATTCGGCGCACAAAAGACGTTCGTGTATATTGGGTATACAATTTTGCAGACAAGAAAAAATACATTTTTTGCTTGCAGTCTGCCCTTGGATGCGAGCAAAATCGTCGTCAGCAATCGATCAATGCGTTTTCGCAAAAATATAAGGCTTCGTAAAGACAGGGTCGCAGTTCCATGGGTGTTGGCCGGGACTCAGGAATATCGGCGCGTCATGAGGGTTGCAGCAACAGAACGTGAGTATTGGGAGGATTCCAGAAATGACAAGACAGAGTATCGGGATTCTAAGAACTCTAGTTTTCATGCTGATTGCAACCTTTGCCACTCTCGGGCTGCGGGCCCAGAATGGCAACCAAGGCAACTTGGTGCTCACCGTGCACGACAAGAGCGGCGCCGTCATTCCCGGTGCCGTCCTCGTGGCGGTCGCGATGCGAATGGCAGTGCGCTGATAACAACAATCTGAAAGAGGGGCTTCCTATGGCTCAGTATGTATTTTTCAAGCGTACCGCGACCGGAGTAATCGTACTCTGCTTGCTCGCCGTATTCGGCATCGCCCGCATTTGCGTAGCCCAGGATCTTTCGACCGGCTCGCTGAATGTGACCGTTGTGGACCCCGACGGGGCGTTGATCCCCGGAGCGAAGCTGGTGCTGAAGGACCTTGGCACGAACGACATTCACACTGCGACGACCGGGTCGACCGGCGCGGTAGTGATTCCGTATCTGAATCCCGCGGCCTACAGCTTGAGCGTCAGCAAGCCCGGTTTCAGCTCCAGCGAATACGTGAAGGTGACAATTCAAACTAACCAGGTAACCAACCTGACGGCGTCGCTGAAGGTCGGTGCAGCGAGCGACACGGTCACGGTCAGCGCAGATACCAGCCCGATCTTCAATACAACGCAGAATACGCTCTCCACGACAATCGACCTGAAGCAGGTTGAGGACTTGCCGACAGCTGCACGCGACGTTTTCTCGCTTGCCTTCCTAGTGCCGGGAGCGGTCGACGATAACTTCAACAATCTTCCTGGCGGCGCTGTCGATACGAGCACCAATGGTTTCTCTACCATGACGAACCGCAACAAGAGCGGTGGCTTCGACACCGATGGTCCAAGCACCACGCAGCGTCTGGAGACGACGCAGGAGATGACCGTCGAGACTGGGGAACTGGATGCATCCAAAGGGGGAACCTCGGCTATGGACATCGGCTTCCTCACCAAGCGCGGCACCAACCAGTTTCACGGGCAGTTGTTTGAGGACTATCGTAGCGAGGTCCTGAATGCCAATGGCTGGAACAACAACAACGCCGGACTGCCACGCGGCCTGCTGATCATCAACGACTTTGGTGGCAGCATTGGTGGACCGATTATCAAGGACAAGCTCTTCTTCTTTGCGAGCCTCGGCAACTACCGGCAGCCGAGCCAGGCACTGGTACAGACCTCCATTGCTACGCCGCTCGCTCTCTCTGGTGTGTATACCTACGCGAATGCGACGACGAACGCGATTGAAACTGTGAATGTGCTGCAGACGGGTGCGAGTGCCGGTTGCTCGAACTGCACAGGCACCATCAACTCGATCATTGCCGGCGACCTTGCCAATATCCAGACCGCATCCGCGCTGCCTGGCACCAGTATTTCGCCGCTGGATCTGAACCACAACCTGCTGAGCTTCTTCAACAAAGAGTCCACCATCGAGCGGTTCCCAACCCTTCGCATGGACTACAACGTGACGCAGAAGTTTCGTCTGACCGGTGCCGTTACCGAGTCGAACTTCTACTACATCAATTCGGGTGCCCCACCGTATCCCGGCCCGCTGTTTTCGAATCAGGGGAGCAGCGGCAAGGCCAGGAACTACCAGGTGGTTGCAGGCTTCGACTGGACGCTTAAGCCCAACCTCGTCAGCGCATTTCGAGTGGGATATCTCTATTCAAGCTATCTGTATAACACGCAGGGCATGGGATCTCCGACGGCAAGCATGATGCAACAAGGCGACCTGGCGTTCGGCTTCGGTCTCAACAGCGGCATCAATGGATTCGCGGCGCTCACGGGCGGCAACCTCTATCCCGTCGCAAGTATTAAGGACGACAACACCTGGATGCATGGTCGGCACAACGTCACCTTCGGTGCTTCGAGTGCGACGGAGGTCGACCACTATTACAACAATCAGTTCGTGCCATATGTCGGTGTCAGTGCGATTGGCCAGGGAGACCCGGTGCAGACGACGCTGGATAACTCAGTGTCGCAGGGACCGAGCTCTGCGGCCGGCGATGTGGAGGGGCTGTATGCAACGCTGACTGGCCGCATGAACTACTACAGCCTCGGCGAGTTTGTGAACATTCACACGAAGCAGTTTGAGCCGGGCATCTCTTTCGATCTGCATGAGCGCCTTACGCAGGCGGCCGTATTCTTGCAGGACTCGTGGAGGGTACGACCGACGCTGACACTCAACTACGGTCTGCGTTGGGACTTTACCGGTGCCTCGAAGGACGAGACCGGCTACTACACGAACCCGACGCTGTCAGCTCTCTGGGGACCCTCCGGCGTCGGTAACATCTTCCAGCCCGGCGTGCTGACCGGTGACCAAAATCCCGTGGAAGGTCCGCGCGCGGAGTCCTATGCCCCTACCTATGTGCATCCTGAGCCCACGGTAGGCTTTGCGTGGAATCCGCGTGAGGCTTCGGATACGGTTCTTGGCAGACTGCTTGGTCAGGGCAAGACCGTCATTCGCGGTAGCTTCACATTCAAGAACTACACCGAGGGCGCGCAGAATTTCTGGAGCATCGGATCGAACAGCGGCGCAAACTTCAACACGTACTACTATGCGGATCCCGTGGTGCCTCAGCCTGGTGTGACTCCGTCCCCAGGCTTCTACAACGCCGGTTCGGTGGTGTTGGGTGGGCCGCTTCCCGCACTTCAGTCCACATCGCCCTCGCCGTTCCAGCCCATAATTTCCGAGTCGTCCCAGACGTTTAGTGGCACAGGTTATACCACCTTCGATCCGAACATCAAGCAGCCATACGTCGAGTCGTGGTCGCTGGGTATACAGCGTCAGATCACGCCAAACAGTGTGGTGGAAGCGCGCTACGTGGGCAACGTGGCGAAGGATCAGTGGCTGCTCGAAAACTTCAACGAAGTGAATATCTTTGAGAATGGTTTCTTGAAGGAGTTCCAGGGGGCGCAGGCTAACCTGGCGGCTTCTGGCGGAACGACCTTTCAGGGCGCGAATCCCACGCCCATCATGGATCAGGCCTTTCAAACCTCCGGACTCGCGGCGAACTATACAAACGGCACGTTCCTCAACTATGTCAAGCAGGGGTGGGCTGGTGCGTTCGCAAGCGCGCTGGCTGGAAACCCCACCTATCTCTGCTCGCTTATCGGAGCGAAGTTCGGTCCGTGCTCCGCACAGGGCATCCCCGGATCGGGTACTTATCCCATCAACTTCTTCCAGGAAAATCCGTTCGCTGCAGGCGCCGGAAATGCGGAACTCAAGAACTCAGGCTTCTCCAACTACAACGCTCTGCAGGTTGACTTCCGTCAGAACTCAAAGCATGGCCTGCAGTTCGATGCCAATTACACGTACTCGAAGTCCTTGGGAACCAGCGTTCAGGGAAGCACCGCGCCCGGCTACTATGGCGGTCGCGGCAACAGCGCGCCTGGTTTCTACACACTGCGCAATAAGGGGCTGAATTACTTCCCGAGTGCGTTCGACGTTCGCAATGTGTTCCATGCCAGCGGAACGTATGACTTCCCGTTCGGTCATGGAAAGGCGTTCCTGAATCGCAGCAAGATCGCCAACGCGGTGGTAGGTGATTGGACGATCGGCTCGATCGTGACATGGGCCAGCGGTGAGCCGCATCTGTTCACCGGAGGGACAAGCACGGTCAACGGCAACGATTCAGGTATCGCGCTCACGGGCGTGACACCTTCCGAGCTGCAGAAGCAGCTGCACCCACGCTTTATTCCGGGCAAGCCGTACGTGAGCCTGTTTGATCCGAAGTACATCAATCAGGCCAGCGGACAGGCAAACACGGCGTACATAAGCCCAGCGTCCACCCCCGGACAGTTCGGTCGTCTGCTTTGGCTGCACGACCCCAGCAACTTCAATACGGATATGTCCCTCACGAAGCTGATCCCGATCGAGTCATTTATCAACCTTAAGGTGCAGGGTGTCTTTCTGAACGCATTCAACCATGTGTCCTGGTTTGGTATGGATACCGGCGTTCAGGATGGTACTTTTGGCTCAACGTCGGGCACTTCGGGCGCGAGGCAGATCGAGATTCGTGCGAATCTGCAGTTCTAGGAACTCGTTGAAATTTGCGTGATCGGTGGGTGTGGTTTAGTGTTTTCTGCGGTGTCTCGGTCGATTCCTGCTCGAAACGCGCATGTTGCCAGTGTTTACGCGGGCTCCCATGCCCTCGTCACCGCTGCGCGCCGCTTTTTTGGAAGCGCGCAGCGGGGTCAGCGTGATTAAACGGCGACACGGACTCGATCGGAGCCGATACAAAGGCGAGGCTGGGATGAAGCGATGGGTTTGGAGGCGTGGCCTCTTCACCATGAGCGACAAGACCATGCAGCGCAGCGGTGCTGGCGGCGACACTCTTCAGAAAGCTTCTTCTATCCATAAGAACCTCTTTGCGATGATGTGTTTTTTATAGCCCGGCGCTCTGAAGATCAGGGATGGGTGGGGTGTTCGCCGTAATATTTCCAGGTGGTCTGGAAATCCGCGGTGAGCTTGCCATTTTCTAGATCGGCGCGGAGCATTTCGATGGACATTGGGCCCTCGTGGAGGATGGCGTCGTGGAACTCGCGATCGGTCATCTTATGCGAGTCGACAAGCTCATGGTGCATTGCGCGGAACTGCAGTCCTCCCATGAGGTAGGCACACTGGTAGAGCGGGCCGACGGAACCATCGAAGGAGCGGCGGACCTCCGCGAGTGCATTGTCGGATTCGAAGCCGACGTTGTCGATGAGGAACTGCACACACTTCTGCGGACTCCACTTGCCCAGGTGAAAGTTCATGGTGAAGATGACGCGGGCTGAGCGTTGCATGCGCCAGACGAGTGCGCCGACACGCTCTTCAGGGGTGCGCTCGAAGCCTTTGTCATAGAAGAGCATCTCCCACCAGAGTGCGTTGCCCTCGCTCCAGAAGGGCGTTGAGAAGGCTCGGCGGTACGTGCGGTAACGGGCGTTCATATAGAACTGGAGGAAGTGCCCGGGGATCATCTCGTGGAACGCGGTGGCATGTGCGAATGGGATGTTATTGCCGCGCATGCTCATTTCGCGCGGTTCGTACGTCATCGTGTCGGTGGGGTAAGACACACTGATTTGGCTGCCGCCGGTAAAGAATGGGTTTACCAGCTGCCGCTCGGGCGACATCATAATCATCGTCCATGTCTCGTCGGCCAGGGGCGGAACAGTGACGAGATTATTCTGCTTGACGAAGTCGCTGCCTTCAACGACGAGCTTGCGGATGAGTTCCGGCTGCTCGCCGGGCGGGACGTGCATTTGCTTGACCTTCTCCACTGCAGCGTGCCAGTCGTCGCCATATCCCATCTCGTGGGAGGCCTTGAGCATCTCGCGCATGCACCAGTCGTACTCGGTTTGTGCGATGGCGATGAGTTCTTCGGGCGTATACGGAATCATGGCATCGGAAAGCTCGCTGAGTAATGCATCGCGGCCAACAGGATCACCGATAATGGTGGTCTTGTCATCGGCCTTGATGCCGATAACCTTTTCCTTAAGAAAGACGCCATACCCCGTAAGCGCTTTATCGGCGTCTTTGTAGGGCAGGTCGACCCACCAGTCGAAGGTCGGGTTGTAACCGTTGTATTGGGTGAACCAGTCCTTGAGTTCGGCGCTGAGTTGGCGCGTAGCCTCTACGGCGCGGTTGGCGATGACGGGATCTACCTTGGGTTTCGTATCGGAGGAGTTGGTGTCATCCGTCGCGGTTTGGTCACCGCGCTGCCGGGCCTCACGCGGACTGGGGTCGAGTTGCTTGCGGGTCGCGTCGATCTGCTTCACCATTGCGGTTAGCAACGCGGCATCCTTTTCGGGATCAGGTTGCTGCATCAAACGCTTCCTATCCAGCAAGTCTTCAATGGCCGCAGCAAAAGGAATCAGCGGCTGTATCTCTTCAACCTGACGCTTTTCAATGGTGAGCTGATGAAGATCACCGGTAAGCAAGTTTTTGAGCAGAAGGTAGTCAACCTTGTCTTCCTGCGATAGAGAGTTGAAGTCGATGGTGCTCAGCATTGCGAGCTCATCGTGATAGAACTTTTCGAACCGCGCCACACGTGCCGGCGAGATGACGAGGGGGTAGATTCGGGAGAGAGCCACATGGTCCGCGGTGAATTGCTCGATGATAGACGGCATGCGGGCATCCTCGGGGGTGCGCTGAGGAAGTGTGCCGGCAATACCGTGACAAAGAACGCCGAATATTAAGGTCAAAACGGAGAACAGCCGAGTCGCTCGCTTGCAAATCCTCATATCTCTATCTCTCTGGTAATTGGAATGGGCAATGCAAGAACTCTTCGGGGTGCGGACCGTCTGTCTCGGGTTTATAGGAAGAGTTATACCGGAAGAGTCTAAAGTTGTATACAAATCGGTATTTGTTTACTCTCATCACTAAGCACTCGATTGAGCACTTGATCTTGAAACGCGTAGCTCTCCCGGCACGGAGGTTGGTCTTTCATGAAGAAGAATTGTTCGCGAAGAGCGGTGATATCCCGGTTTGGTGCGGTTTCCGCAGGCGTTCTGCTCAATCAGCGGTTTACGTATGCGGAGATGCTTGCTCCGTTGGCTCAACCCGTCGGGATGGCACCTGTTGCGAAGGGTCCCGTCGGGATGGACGTGACGATTACCGCGGTCACAGATTCAACTCTGAGGGTTTCGATTGCCGCAGTTGACGAGTCACTGGACCGGTACTACGAAGATGGTAGCGTCGCGCCGCGCAGCTTTGCGAGGCCGATTTTGACGCTCCGGATGGATGCCGAAGGGCGGAATATCCCGTGGGGTGAATACACGGTGCGGATCGCGACCAAGCCGCTGCGCATTGCGGTCGAACATCCACAGCGTGGCGTGGTGCAGGAGCTGAACTTTCGCCCGGACTTGAATCAGATCGGTTTCGGCTACAACAACGCCCCCGTGTACGGCATGGGACCAGGCGCCCACCCGATGGACCGACGCGGTGCGAAGGACATCATGCGCAATGGAGCGGGCGACAACCTGCGAGTCTTCGGAGCGCGCAACCCTATTCCATGGGTGATGGGCAAGGGCTGGGGGCTCTATTTCCACGAGCCCGGAGGGCAATTCGATCTTTCCGGGGACGTAGGACTATTCAAACCCAGCGACGGCGCGCGTGGGCAAGACCTTTACCTGTGCGTCTCGCCGACGCCGGCCGGACTCCTTCGCCAGTACGCAGAGATTACCGGCTACCCCCATCTTCCTGCCAAGTGGACGCTCGGCTTCCAGCAGTCGCATCGGACCATCGATAACCGCGAGCAGATCCTTGAGGAAGTTCGAACCTTTCGCGAGAAGAAACTGCCTTGCGACGCGGTGATCTATCTAGGTACCGGCTTTTGCCCTTCCGGATGGAACACGGGGCATGGCTCTTTCGTGTTCAATCAGGCTGTCTTTCCTGATCCCGAGAAGATGATCCGCGAGTTTCACGATCTGCACTTCAATGTCGTGCTCCACGTGGTCAACCCACCTGAAAACCTTCACGGCAAGGTGACCGACACCGGGCTGGCAGCGTCAGTGCAGGGCGACGCGGCCAACTATTGGCAGCAACACGTGCCGTTGATCAAGATCGGCGTGGATGGTTGGTGGCCGGACGAAGGCGACGTGTTACCTGTAGCTTCGCGCCTGGTGCGTAACCGGATGTATTGGGAAGGCGGGCGTATGACGACCCCGAACCGGCGACCGTTTGCGCTTCACCGCAATTGCTACGCGGGGATCCAACGCTGGGGATGGTTGTGGTCTGGCGATACATTTTCTACATGGAAGACGCTGGAAACCCAGATCGCTATGGGCATCACCGCAGGGTTGAGCGGCGTGCCGTACTGGGGGACGGACATCGGCGGCTTTGTGCCCACCGAGGAGTTTACGGCGGAGTTGTTTGTGCGCTGGTTCCAGTTTGGCGCCTTCTGCCCATCGTTTCGCTGCCACGGACGGACCTGGCAGCTTCGCAGGCCATGGGGATGGAATACCGGAAGCTACGGGCCATCGGAGATGGGTGCGAACGCCGACGCGTTCCTCCCCACGGCAGCAGATCTGCACAATGCCGCGGTCGAGCCGATCTGCCGCACGTTTCTGAACACCCGATCGCAACTGATACCGTACTTGTACTCTGCCGTATGGGAGACGCACACGACAGGTATTCCACTGATTCGCAGCCTGGGGCTAGAGTTTCCGGAAGACCCCGCCGCGTGGGCGACCGCCGATGCTTATCTCTTCGGGCCGAGCCTGTTGGTTGCGCCAGTGTTCGAGCAGGGAGCTACGGAACGCAAGGTGTACCTGCCAGCGGGAGGATGGTACGACTTCTGGACAGCGAAGCCGATAAACGGCGTCACGAATGTGACGGTGCCGACAACACTTGAAACGATGCCTCTGTTTGTGCGGGCCGGCTCTATTGTGCCGAGTGGACCGGTGAAGCAGTATGTGCAGGAACCTTCAACGGAGCCGGTCCGGTTGACGGTCTATCCGGGAGCCGATGGGCACTTTCAACTTTACGACGATGACGGTCAGAGCTTCGCGTACGAGAAGGATGTGTTTGCGATTGTAGACCTGAAGTGGGATGACGCAAGAAAGACGCTGCACTATAGCGCCGCCAGGGATGGGCTTCTGCCGCCGAAGGAACTGATGGTCTCGTTGGCCGGGGGCGAGACGAAACGGATCACGCCCCGGCATATGGCACAAGCTATCGAATTGTAGCGAAGGGGACACTCAAACTCATTTTTTGGGACAGAGGAATTCCTGGATTGGATACAACAATGTATACTTCATTAATTCAACAGCCATTCGCTCACAGGAGTCCTCATGACCTTCGCCCAGCGAACCCACCCTCGCTACTCTGGAGCGGTCGCTGCTATCTGCGTTCTATCCTTCGTCTCCCTTGCTCCTGCGCAGGGAACGCTGGCAGACTACCAGCGCGCGCACGACTTGCGGACCAAGGCCCGCGACCTGGTCGTGAATACTCCGGGAGCGGCAACTTGGATTGGCGACTCCGATCACTTCTGGTATCCGAAGGCGGTCAAGGGCGGAACCGTAGTCATCCTGGTGGATGCGGAGGCTGGGTCAAAAAAACCGGCGTTCGATCAGGACAAGCTTGCTGCCGCCATCTCCAGCGTGACCGGGCACCCGTACACCGGTCTCAAGCTTCCCTTCGCACCGTCACAGGGACGTCCCGGTACCCGTCCGACGGCAGACGCTGCTACAACCACGGCTCCGTTGACCTTTCTCGACGGCGAGCGTTCGATTCAGTTCGGTGTCGACGGTTCGCTTTACAAGTGCAGTCTCGCGGATTACACCTGCAGCAAGGGCGGTCCCATACCGCGCACGGGCCGCAATGCGCAAGGCGCAGCGCCTGAGGATCCTTCGCTGTCCAACCCCGAAGACAGTCTGGAAGGCCCTGGCGGCGATCCTGTGGAAGGTCTCGAATACCAGCCGCCCCCGCCCCAGGATGGCGATGAAGGTCGCTATCAGAGGAGGCCGCGCGGTTGCGCTCCGTCTCCGCCGCCATCCCAGCCGTCCGCGCATCGCGCCGCTCGTGGCGGGCCCGACAGCCAGCCTTCGCCAGTTCCTGCTGAGGTCTGCGCCTCATTCGACGGCAAATACGAAGCCTTCGTCCAGAACTTCAACGTCTTCCTCAAGCCGAAAGGAGATCAGCCGGCATACCCCATCAGCTTCGACGGCTCCGAAGACAACTACTACTCGCTCCGCACGTTCGCCTGGTCGCCCGACTCCAGAAAGTTAGTCGCGTATCACATCCGGCCCGGCTACGACCGCGAGGTCATGCAGATCGAGTCCTCACCCAACGATCAGATTCAGCCGAAACACAGCACCTTTAACTACCCCAAGCCGGGCGACACCTTAGACATCGCCTATCCGGTTCTGTTCGATATCGCAACGAAGCATGAGACGGAGATCGATCGCGACCTATTCCCTAACCCGTTCTCCATCAGCATGCCGGTTTGGTGGAAGGACGGCCGCGGTTTCACCTTCGAGTACAACCAGCGCGGCCACCAGGTGTACAAGGTCGTCGAGGTTGACGCCCAGACCGGCAAGACGCGTTCTCTGATCGATGAGCAAACCAAGACTTTTTTCTATTACAATGACCTCGGCCCGGGGCTCTCAGCCGGCAGAAACTACCGGCATGATGTCAACGATGGCAAGGAGATTATCTGGGCGTCTGAGCGTGACGGCTGGGAGCATCTGTATCTCTATGACGGCGTCACCGGCAAAGTGAAGAATCAGATTACGAAGGGCAACTGGCTGGTCCGCAACGTGGACTACGTCGCCGACGATAAGCGTCAGATATGGTTTGAAACCGGCGGCGTGGTTCCCGGCCAGGATCCCTACTTCACGCAATACTACCGAATCAATTTCGATGGCACGGGGCTTACCAAGCTCACTGACGCGGACGGCACGCACACGGTAGCTTTCTCGCACGACCGTAAGTTCTACGTCGACACCTGGCAGCGGGTAGACCTTGCTCCGGTTGCGCAATTGCGCCGCACGTCGGACCAGATGGTGGTGATGGATCTCGACAAGGGTGACACCTCGGCTCTGCTGGCGGCCGGGTTCAGGTTTCCCGAAGTCTTCGTCGCCAAGGGCCGCGACCGTCAAACGGACATCTGGGGCATCATTACCCGGCCGATGAACTTCGATCCTTCGAAGAAGTACCCCGTCATCGAAAACATCTATGCGGGTCCCCAGGGTTCGTTTGTTCCCAAGACCTTCAGTGCCGTCGCGCCCGACCAGGCACTCGCCGAACTCGGTTTTATTGTGGTCCATATCGATGGCATGGGCACCAGCAACCGATCCAAGGCTTTCCACGATGTAGCCTTCAAGAACCTTGCCGACGCCGGTTTTCCCGACCGCATCCTGTGGCACAAAGCCGTAGCCGCAAAGTATCCATACTACGACATATCGCGCGTGGGCATCTTCGGGGTCTCGGCAGGTGCCCAGAGTGCGCTCGGCGCCCTTCTCTTCCATCCTGAGTTCTACAAGGTGGCCGTCAGCAACAGCGGCTGCCACGATAACCGCATGGACAAGATGTGGTGGAACGAGCAGTGGATGAGCTGGCCCGTGGGCCCCCAGTATGCGGCATCATCGAACGTGGATAACGCCTATCGTCTGCAAGGCAAGGTTCTGATCATCGCCGGCGAGATGGACACCAATGTCGATCCAGCGTCTTCCCTACAGGTCGTCAATGCACTCGTCAAGGCGCACAAGCACTTCGACATGCTATACATTCCTGGCCAGAATCACGGAGTGGGCGTTCTGGCCGACCAGCACTATCGCGATGACTACTTCGTCCACAATCTGCTTGGCGTAGAGCCTCCGGATTGGAACAAGGTCTCCTTGCCGGCGGACGACACTACCGAGAATTGAGGGATTCAATGAACTATAAGGGTAAGCAAAACGCGATTCGGATCGGATGTGTGGCCCTTATGCTGCTGGCCGCTCTGCCTGCGCAGACGCAATACCGGCAGGAACCTGGGCATTCCATCGGAACCGTCACCCGGCAGGGCAATCTCATAATTCTCACGCTGGACCCGGACGTGCTCGGCAAGGCCAACCTCTTTGACCTGGCCCACCACACCCTGCGCTTTACGCCGGAGGGATCGCGCTATCGCGTGGAAACGACTCCCACGAAGTGGGACCCCGAGTTTGGCCCCGAGATGTCCGGCAGCGACGCTACCCTCAAGAATTTCGCCTTCTCATTCTCCGGCAAGACTTGGAACTCGTTCTCCGTAGGCCTGACCGGCTCAATCACCTTTGGCCAGCGCACTGGTCCGGCACCGCGTGCCCCTCCGTCGTCGATGCGAATCAGACTGGAGGCCTCTCCGTCGATCGCTTTGCCCAGTTGCAGCAAGCCGGCTCGGAGCTGATCAACACCATTCCGGCTATCAGCGTCTTTTTCAAGCCGCGCTTGTCCGGCACCCGTTATCTCAAGGAGGATGCGGACCGCGCGGTCATCACCTGGAGCCTGACCGAACCTGTCGGCGGCATTCAGGATATGACCTGGACCCCGACCGTGAACCGCTTTCAGGCAGTCCTGCATAAAGATGGCACGATCGACTTCAATTACGACGAAGTGCATGCCGAGGACGCCATTGTAGGCGTCTATCCGATGGTCAACCAGGGAAACGAAGAGGAGATCGGCACCATCGATGTGGCGAAGAAACCCGCGGCGGAGAACACCGCAGTCCCCGCTCACCTTGATATCAAAAGGGTAAAGCTGGCCGCGGTGGACAACCTCTTCCTGAAGGTGACCGTGGAGACCCGCGGACCTGTGCTCGCAGAAAACGATCCTGCCATCATGGGTATCGCCTACAGGGTATGTCTCGACCGGACTGCGCCCGCCGCGGGCTGCACGCAGAATAGTGACGCAGTGTGGACGATTCAGGGAGGTGGTGGCCGCGGTCGTGGCGGAGTCGGGACGCCTCACTACAACGCACTCGGCCCCGGTGTCTTGCCGGCAGTTAAGGTCAGCGGAAATAACATTTCGGCGGAAGGCACTTTGCCTGCCGGCTTCAACGCAGGCGATCCGATATTCCTGTCCGCAACCGTGCAGGCGCCCGGCGCGGCGCCGGTGACGGTTGACCAGGTGTCGCCGCACCCAATCAAGCTCGCGGGCATCACAAACCCGGCGGTCGATCTCTCTTCGCTCAAGAAGGAAAACGGCCCCTTCCCGGTTGTCTACGAAACCTTTCACTATATGAAGCCGCCGAGAGCAGTCGATCTTACCTGCTCAGTCATCAATGCCCTGGGCGACAAGTTCGACATGCTGGCGTACTACTCGGACTTCCGTATCGACAACCCCGAAGCTGGGACCTCCAGCACCGGGCCGCTGGGTGGAGGTCCCACTGGAGGCGCGGTCACCGGCATCGGCGCGAACCAGCGAAACCTTGCATCATCTTGTACCCACGGCCGCTTTCAGTGGCAGTTCATTCAGCCCGTTTATGTTGGCGCCAACCAGATGCAGGAGTATCCGCCGGACAATCTCAACGAAACGAACAAGCATAATATCGCGGCCTATGCACATCAACTAGCCGAGCGAACGGCAAACGGGAAAATCCCTCCTTACGATTACGCGATGTCGCAGATCGGGCATGAGATGGGCCATCGCTGGTCCGCCTTCGTCTCCGCGAAGGTAGGCGACGAGACGATTCAACTCGGCCCCACGCACTGGGCCAGAGGCTTGCAGGCGCCCGTCGCATTCCCCTACCAGCGGCCCACAGAGGCGTCGGCCATGGGGGGCGGGGTGTGGCAGGACAACTTCGATGGCACCTTCACCCAGCTCGACGATGACTACTACGTCCCCGCTACAGGCTACTCGTACCTCGATCTTTATCTGATGGGCATGATCTCGCCCGCCGAAGTTCCCGACTTCTTCATCCTCCGCAATCTGGTCCCGGTGGGCAGCGATTCCAATGGCCACCCAATCTTCAAAGCTGATCGGACCAAGATCACGATTCAAAACGTGATTGCCGCGGAGGGCCCCCGGTTACCCGCAGTCGATCAGGCCCAGAAGAACTTCAACACCGGTATGGTGCTTGTCGTCGAGCACGGCAAAACACCGAGTTCGAAACTCATTGAGAGCGTCAACGGCATCCGCGAGCGGTGGATGGATTACTGGACCACAACCACGGGCCATCGCTCTACGATGACGACGGATCCACAGTAAACGGCAAGATCAATCGAGAATCGGATTGCGGATTCTTCAAGTCGAGGTTTTCCGAATGCAATCGCGTAGAGGTCACCTATTCGCCACGGCATTACTGCTTACATCTTGCCTCGCCCTAGCGGGCGCCCAGACAACGCCACCCACCGGCGGGGCCGCCGCGCCTCTGGCTCTTTCAGGTGGCGACAAACTTCTGGGTGGCTACGGCCCGTATCGCGCGAACAACGACCTGCTGCACTACAACCTGCATGTGCGGGTGGATCCGGCCAAGCAATTTCTGAGTGGAATGAATGCCATCCAGTTCCGGATGCTGGAGGATGGCAAGCGCATTCAACTCGACCTGGTGCCAACGTTTCGGATTGACGGCATCTTCCTGGAAAAAGCTCATCGTGCGCCTGTCCCCCTGACCTATCAACGTGTAGGTGGCCGATCAATTTTTGTCGATTTTCCCCACCCCCTGCGCAAAGGAAAGATATACACGGTCGACTTCCACTACTCGGGCCATCCGGTGGAGATGGGGCGATTTGGCGGGTTCGTTTTCCGCAAAGATCCGATGGGCAGGCCGCTGGTGAATACGGCCTGCGAAGAAGAGGGCGCGAGCGTGTGGTGGCCGAACAAGGACCAATGGCGCGATGAAGTCGAGTCGATGGACATCAGCGTGGAGGCACCGAGCGACATGGTTGAGGTTTCGGGAGGACGCTTCCAGGGCAAGACGGACCTGCACGACGGATACACGCGCTGGGACTGGAAGGTGCAATACCCAATCAACAACTATGACGTCTCGCTCAACATTGGAACCTATACCCACTTCAGCGACAGCTACAACGGCCTCAGCCTCGACTACTACGTCTTCCCCGAGGACCTCGAAAAGGCGAAGCACCAATTTGTGCAGGTGAAGGACATGCTGAAGGCGTATGAGCGTTTCTTCGGCGAGTATCCCTTTCCCAAGGACGGATACAAGCTGGTGGAGGCGCTGTACTCAGGCGTGGAGAACCAGACAGCCATTACCTATGGCAACCACTTCGAGAATGGATATCTGGGCAGGCCGAAGACGGGGATTGGCGCACGGTTCGATTTCATCATCGTTCACGAGAGCGCGCATGAATGGTTTGGCAATAGCATCACCGCGCGCGACCGCTCGGACATGTGGATTCACGAAGGCTGGGCGAACTACTGCGAAAGTCTTTTTGTCGAGGACATGTGGGGCAAAGAAGACGGGCTGACCTATCTCAACACCGGCAAAGAGGGGGTGAAGAATGAAGTGCCCGTAATCGCCGAGGAAGGCATTTACGCAACTCCACCAACGGATCAGTACAAGAAAGGCGCGCTCTTTCTCAACACCATCCGAAGCATCGTGAACGACGACGCGGTGTGGTTCAAACTACTCCACGACTACTACCAGCACTTCAAGTATCAAACCATCATGACTACGGACGTGGCATCATTTTTCAATACCGAGACGGGCCTGAACCTAACGCCTGTCTTCAACCAGTACCTTCGCCATGCCGCAATTCCTACGCTGGAACTGCGATTCGATGATGCTGCACACACAGTCTTCTACCGATGGGACGCGGAAGAGCCCGGTTTCGCGATGCCGATACGGGTAGGCAGCAGCAGCAATTGGCAGATCGTGCAGCCAGTGACGACGGAGTGGCAGGTGCTTTCGACGCCCCTAGACAAAGAGCAGTTCGAAGTGGCAACCGACCTCTATTACGTGAATGTGCGCAAGTTCTAGCGCCTTACCAACTACCTCGCTCGCCGAATATTTCGATAACGCGACCAAGTCTCTCTGACCCTTTGAGCCAGTTGACTTGCAGACCCGTCTCGACCCGGTCGGGATCCCCGGCATGGATGGCCCTGATCACCTCAGTATGCTCCGCTACCGAGAGATAAAGGTCCTTGATAATGGAGCTGGCATACAGCCTCCAATAGCGCTCGGTTTGCGGCTCGATGGCTTTGTGCAGCGTAGTTAGACGGGCTCCCGCGCCATATTTGATGATCAAGCGGTGGAAGGCCCGGTCATTCTCAAAAATCTCTCCCGGCGGGGCGTCGCGATCTTTCGAAATCACTTCAAGCCGATCGTTGAGCTTCTGCAGTTGTGAGCAGATATCCTTCCGCTCGGCCGCCGGCAGGACGGCAACGCCTCGAGCGGCAATGCCCTCGAGCCTTCCGATAATGATGTAAAGCTCATTCGCATCCTCTTTGGTTAGAGGAGCTACGATCATGCGCGACTTCTTGGCGTTGCGGTGCTCTAGAATGTAGCCTTCGCGCTGCAGCCAATGGATGGCTCCGCGGATGGGCGTCCTGCTCATGTTCAAGCGTTCCGCGAGTTCCGCCTCGAGAATCCAGGTCCCGGGCGAGAGCCTACCGTGTACGATCAATTCCCGTATCTCACGAAACGCGGTAAGCAAGCTGGTGCCATGTTCGGCTTTTACCCTGGGGCTGGCCGCACTTTGACTTATTCTTCTCTTCATCGATGAATTGGCTATTGCAGGCAATGGAATTATGCTCCAGTGTCAATGTATCGCATTTTTCACGAAAGTCTGCATGGATTTTTGCTTTAGAATGTATTCAATATCGTCGACAACGCGGTATTATTGACTATCATGGAGTTTTGCCACCCTATTATGGTGATCGATTCCCATACCGAGGGGGAGCCTACCAGGGTAGTGATTTCCGGCGGCCCCGACCTCGGCCTTGGTTCAATTTCCGAGCGAATGCAGAGATTTTGCGCTCAATTCGATCATTTTCGCTCCGGAATAGTGTGTGAACCGCGGGGGTCGGAAGTGGTCGTGGGCGCGTTGCTGCTGGAACCGGTACAACCCGACTCCTCTGCGGCGGTCATCTTCTTCAACGATGTCGGCTATCTCGGGATGTGCGGCCATGGAACCATCGGTGTGTTGACCACGCTCGCCCACCTCGGCCGAATCGACCCGGGATTGCACAAGATTGAAACCCCTGTGGGAACCGTAGAGACGACGCTGCACGAGGACGGAAGCGTGACCGTCGAGAACGTACCGAGCTATCGTTATCAGGCGAGCGTTGAGGTGGATGTACCTGGGTACGGACTCGTTACGGGCGATGTCGCGTGGGGTGGGAACTGGTTCTTTCTAGTGGCCGATCCCCCCTGCGAGCTGGTCACGGCCAATCGCAACGAACTGATTGCTGCGTCTACGGCCATCCGTGTTGCTCTGCACGCGAGCGGAGTGACAGGGCGCGACGACGCCTATATCGACCACATCGAATTCTTCTCGGAGCCTAAGAATCCAGAGAATTCGTCGCGCAACTTTGTCCTTTGCCCAGGCGCCTCGTTCGATCGATCTCCATGCGGCACCGGAACCAGCGCGAAGATGGCATGCCTGTACGACGATGGCAAACTCGCCCCCGGGGTCATATGGAGACAGGAAGGTATTCTAGGGACCGTCTTCCAGGGGTCGATTCGCGAGGGGAGCGACGGACAGGTCAATCCCAGCATTCGGGGACATGCCTGGGTCACTGGCGAGTCCAAGCTATTGTTTGCCGGCGACGATCCGTTTTCACGGGGGATTGAGTTCTGAGATGAAGCCCTTCGACATCCTCATTGTCGGCGCCGGGATTGTCGGCAGTGCCGTGGCTCGGGAATGCGCGCTCCTCGGCTGGCGGGTTGGTGTGATCGAAGGTGGCACGCCCGCCGGAGGCGCGACCGCCGCAGGCATGGGGCATGTGGTCGTGATGGACGATTCACCAGCGCAGCTTGCACTGACGGCATTCTCTCGTTCGCTGTGGCAACGGGATTCGGAGAAATTGCCGAAGTCGGTGGAATTCGAGAATCGCGGCACGATATGGGTCGCAGCCGACGAGGAAGAGATGGCCGAAGTTCACCTTCGGCACAAGGTTTATGAAGAGGCCGGCATCGAAGCACGGGTTCTAACCGCGGCGGAACTTGCGGACAAGGAACCGAACCTGCGCCGTGGCTTGACGGGGGGTCTGCTGGTGCCTGGCGATGGCGTGGTGTACCCGCCGGCGGCCGCGGGCTTTTATCTTGCGGAGGCCAGGCGTCTGGGGGCGCAGGTCTTCCTGGCTAGGGCGATGTCAGCCTCACAGGGACAAGTGCTGCTGCGTGACGGAGTGAACCTCGTTGCCGAGCGCATTGTGCTGGCCGTGGGAACGGAGTGCGATCTGCTGCCGTCTCTGCCGATTCAGAAGCGCAAAGGACATCTTGTAGTTACGGATCGATATCCGGGTTTTCTTCACCATCAGCTAGTAGAGCTCGGCTATCTGAAAAGTGCGCACAAGGTGACGGGCGACTCGGTTGCATTCAACATTCAGCCTCGGCAGACTGGACAACTGCTGCTTGGTTCGTCGCGGCAGTATGGCAACGAGGGGCCCGAGGTGGAAGCAGAGATATTGAGGCGCATGATCGACCGCGCCCATGGTTATATGCCCGGGCTCGAACAACTCTCTGTGCTGCGGGTGTGGACGGGGTTCCGGGCCGCAACGGCTGACAAGCTGCCTCTCATCGGGCCGGCTGCTGGGTTTTCGGAGGACCGCTCCTTATGGCTGGCCGCGGGGTTTGAAGGACTTGGTATTACAAATGCTCCTGGCGCCGCCAGGCTGCTGATGGATGCAATGCTTGGGCGCGAGTCGGCGATCGACGCCAGCCCCTACCTGCCTGCGCGACTCATGGAACCGGCAAGGCTGGCTCATGTTTGAACTTCTTTCAGTGAAGATCAACGGCGCCACCAGCCGGGTCGCGCGAGGCACAACAGTTGCCGCGGCCATGTTGCTCGCGGATCGTCCGAGCCGGATATCCGTCACCGGAGAGCCGCGGGGTGCGCTTTGCGGCATGGGAGTCTGCTTTGAATGCCGCGCCGTGGTAAACGGGATACCGCATCGTCGGACTTGCCAGATTCTGTGCGAGCAGGACATGACGATCGAGGCGAGCCGATGACAACCACGGAAGTTCTGGTGATCGGGGCTGGCCCAGCCGGGATCGCTGCGGCGACGGCGGCAGCCGAGAATGGATGCGCCGTCATCGTGCTCGACGACAACGTGGCTGCAGGCGGCCAGATATGGCGCGAAGCTACCGTCGGAGAAGCTGCTTCCGCGCACCGTGGCCACGGCAGGAAATGGCGAGCGCTGGAAAGGCTTCGGCGGTCCGGAGCCCAAGTGCTCGGAGGCCGCTGCGTGTTCAGCGCCGAGGCATCGGGAACTGTGCAGACCTCGCACGAGACTAGTTCCGGCACCCTCGTGGAACAATTTCACTTCGAACAACTGATTCTGGCCACCGGGGCTCGGGAACGGTTTCTCCCGTTTCCAGGATGGACGTTGCCTGGAGTCTTCGGGGCTGGCGGATTGCAGGCTCTGGTGAAGGGCGGCTTTCCCGTCGGGGGCAAGCGAGTAGTTGTGGCGGGCACGGGCCCTCTGCTGCTTGCAGTTGCAGCGCATCTGGCGCAAGATAGCGCGGTCGTTTCCAGTGTTGTGGAGCAAGCCTCACTAGGGCAACTCGCCCGCTTTGCAGCGTCTCTTTGGGAGCATCCTGCGAAGCTCGCACAGGGCGTGCTCTATCGCGCCATGCTATGGAAGACGTCGTATCGGATCGGTTGCTGGGTGGTCGAGGCGATTGCCGGGAGTAACGGCCATAACCTGAGCGCCGTTCGCGTAACCGACGGCACTCGGGTCTGGACAGAACCATGCGACCTACTGGCGTCCGGGTATCATCTTGTGCCGAACACGGAGATCGCGGCACTGCTGGGGTGTAAGTTCCGCGGCACCTTCGTGCAGGTCGACAAGGCACAGCGAACCTCTCTGCCGAATGTATTCTGCGCAGGCGAGCCTACCGGTATCGCAGGACTTGAAGCTGCGATGGTGCAGGGTGAGATCGCCGGATTAGCTTGTGCTGGAATCAGCACTACTCTACTGCAAAAGCGCGTGGCGGCGGAGCGCGCCTTCGGCGAGAGTATGGAAAAAGCGTTTGCGCTCCGCAAAGAGCTGCGTTCGGTTCCTCGGCCGGACACGATCGTCTGCCGGTGTGAGGATGTCACCTTTGGCAGCCTGCATGGCTACACAGGCTGGACCGACGTCAAGTTGCAGACCCGATGCGGCATGGGTCCGTGTCAGGGCCGCATCTGCGGCCCAGTCGTGGAATTTCTTCTGGGATGGAGTCCTGTCTCGATTCGGCAGCCTCTTTTCCCTGTACCACTTCAAGCGTTTTGCTTTCAGGATGAAAGCGTGGAAATCGCCACAACGAACGAACCGATCGAGGAGAAAGCATGAACTGGTCTGGCGTAATGCCTGCAATGACAACACCGTTCGATTGCAACATGAAGGTTGATCACGGATTTCTGGCACAACATGCAGCATGGCAACTGGGCAACGGTTGCCATGGACTTGTGATGCTGGGCTCGCTGGGCGAGGGCGCGACTCTGGAACACGATGAGAAGCTCGCGATCCTGAAGACGGCGGTCCGTGTCGCAGGCAAGGCGCCTGTGGTGGCGGCGATCTCTTCGCTATCAACCAAGGATGCAGTGCGGTTGGCCCGGGAAGCGGAAGATGCGGGCTGTTCCGGCCTGATGGTGCTACCGCCCTACGTCTACACCTCCGACTGGTACGAGATGAAGCAACATGTCTCGACAATCCTCGGCGCCACCAGACTCGAATGCATGCTCTACAACAATCCCGTCGCGTACAAGACGGATTTTTTGCCGAGTGAGATCGCTGAACTCGCAGCCGACCATGCCAACCTGGCGTCAGTGAAGGAGTCGAGCACGGATGTACGTCGCGTCATGGCCATTCGCGAGGTGCTTGCCGACAGGCTTTGTATCTTTGTGGGTGTCGATGACGTGCTGGTGGAAGCCGTTGGCGCCGGTGCGGTGGGATGGGTCGCCGGGCTCGTCAACGCGTATCCGGCCGAGTCGGTTCGGCTCTTCGAACTCGCCAAGGCGGGTAAGCGCGACGAGGCATTCGAGCTCTATCGCTGGTTCCTGCCGCTACTGCGGATGGACACCGTGCCGAAGTTCGTGCAGCTCATTAAATGGGTGCAGGAGAAGGCAGGAGTGGGCTCTGCCCGCGTGCGTGCCCCTCGCCTCGAGTTGCACGGCGACCAGTTGAAGGCCGCGACCGCTGCTTTCGAGAAGGCCTTGGCCAATCGCCCGACCATCAACGAAAAGCCGTTTGCGGAATTCGCGGGGGCCTAACCTCTTCAGTCGAGAGAAACCCTTCACCTGTGTATTTTGGACCGTCGTGTCGTGGTCAGGAGAATGGCATAAAAAGGGGCTTNNCGCGGCACAAGCCCAGGTTATTTGCCTCTGGCGTGGTTAGCTAGCTAGAAGGTGATGTTGGCGCGGAGTTCGATGCGGCGAGCTGCCTGGGCCGTGCTGCTGGTGGTTCCGAAGGTTGCGCTCTGTGTGCTGAAGCCGCCGCCAATCCACTCCGGATGGTTGAATGCGTTGAGGAAAATGCCCTGTAGGTTGATATGGACTGCCTCGAAGATAGGCAGGTCCTTGGTTGCGGAGAGGTCGAAGTTGTTCCACTTTGGCCCATAGATGTAAGGTAAATTGCCCTCGACACCTGGGGTTGTGTTGGGTACAACATAGGCTCGATTCGCGGTGCTGGTGCCCTGGAACTGCGATCCGATGAGGTTCACGTACGAATTGTGGGCGGCGGCATGCGTGACATGCACCGAATTCTGGATGCTGCGCGCCGTCGTGGTGCCGACGAAGCTTACGCCGCCATCCGACGCAGAGTTGATGGTCGACGACAAGCCGCCAGTTAGAAGAATCGGAGCGCCACTCTGGTAGATCATGATTGCGCCCGCAGTCCATCCTCCGACTGCGTAGTTCAGGAGCCTGCCATGATTGAGGAAAGCGCGGTCCTTGCCAAACGGGAGAGCGTAGGTTCCGCTGAGTTTGAGGGCGTTCCGGATATCATACGAAATGGGAACGTAGTTGTAGTGGAGATTGTGAAGCGTGATGACAGAAGCTACGTTCGCCGTCGATCCGGAGGCCTGATTCGACGAGTTACCCAGCGCCTTGGCATAGGTGTAGTTGACGTTCAGATCGAGCCCGTGCGTGACCTTCTGACGAAACTCGACCTGAAGCGAGTTGTAGTTCGACGAACCCTTGCTGCTGAGCAGGCTGGCGCCGCTCCCCTCGAGGTAGGGGTTGACCTGAAATAAGTTACTCGGAAATCCAGTGGATTGCGGCGCTGAAGAAACTGCAGAACAAGGGCTGAAGGACTGGCCCACTACGTTACAGAAATAGGTTTCGTTGTTGGCGATGGCTGCGGCCAAGGCCCCCATTGAACCGTTGTTGAGATCCGTGACATAGCTGCCGTTTTTGAAGCCACTGGCGGAGGCGCCTGCGAAAGCAGCACTGAGGATAGGCATGGCAGGCCCGCTCCCATGGTTGCTGAAGTCGTTAGCAGATCCGGCAGCCGCGTTGATGGCGAGGTTCTTCTGCGCCGCGAGAAAGTCCTGCATAAATCCATTATTCAGATCATTGATTTCGTTGTAGTTGTAAGAAATCCAATCGTGGATGGAGCGGTTTCCGACGTATCGGACCTCGAAGGCGCTAGAACGTCCAATCTGTCGTTGGACACCCAGCGTATAGGACTCGACATAGGGCTGTTTGATGTTGGGATCGATGGCAGCAGGGCCGCCCGATCCCTTGAAGAAGAGCGACGACTCCGGGATCGTGGTCTGATAAACAGACGGTGTCTGGAAGAGGGGCGGCAGCGATCCTTCTGTGGCGACGTTCACGCAGTTGATGACCGGATTGGGACAGGATGTTGGGGAGACCAGATTGACCGTCCCTGGAGTGAAGTACTGCGGACCAACCGTGTTGCTGGCCGTGGTGCTCTCCGAGTTGAAGAAGTTGTAACCCGCGTTGGATGCAGCGTTCCAGAAGCTCTGGCCGCCCTCGGTATAGTTCTTGAAGGTGTAGCTGCCGCGAATCACTGTCTTACCGGATCCGAAAAGCTTTCCGACTAGGCCATCGGTTTGGCTGGGATTCCAGGCAAACCCGACCTGCGGCTGGGGCAGAACAAGGCTGGAGTTGTATTTGTGTCCCGAGGTCGTGTACAGGGGATTAGGATTTCCCGAGTTCGCACCAGGTTGAAAGATGTTGAGATAGCCGGAGGATCCGAACAGGTCCACTGCGGAAGGTCCGGTGTAGCCGTTCTTCAGATCGTGCTGATCGCCAATCAGGTCCCAGCGCAATCCATAGTTGAGGGTCAGGCCCGGCCTAATACGCCACGAATCCTGCGCATACAAACCGCCGCCGAACGCGACTTCATCCAGATCGTAGGTGCCCGCAGGCCCGTAGCCCCCAGTTGCCCGGTTCACCGGCAAAGAGCCGCTGGCGCTCGTTACACGGCCGTTGAGCCAGCCGTACATGGCCGCAACGTCACTCAGAGCTCCGCTAAGATTGCCAGGAAGATTCGCACCGGATGCGGGCACGAGGTTGCGAATGGGATTGTAAGCGGAGTCGAGGCTGCTGAGCCCGAGGTTGATGTTAATGTATCCGAGCGCCGGATTGTAGTAGTGATCCTGCTGGTGCCAGATGTCGCCCCCGAGCTTTATGGTGTGGGCGCCCTTCTGCCAAGTCACGTCGTCGTTGGCCTGGAGGTACGGGTAGAAGCTGCCTTGGGGAACGATCGTGAAGTTGCCGCTGGTAATCCCCTGGAAGGGATAGCTGAGGTTTCCCTGCGGGGCTATAGGGAAGCCAGCCGCTTCGGGACTGAAGCCGGAACCGGTGTAGAGATAGCCCAACTTCACCTGGTTGAGCAGGTTTGGCGTAACCGTGTAATCGAAGCCCAGCGCAACGACATAACTCGTGGAGTAGTTGCCGGTGGTCTTCGTCTGGAAGTAAGGACCGGGTAGCGGATCCTGGTAGACATCCTTGTTCGTGCTCCGGGTCATGTTGGCGGAGAGACTTGCCTGTAGTTTCTTCGTGATGGTGTAGTCGAAGCGAACGCTGGGATAGTACTGAGTGAGCTTGCTTGGCACCTGGAATTGCAGAGTTTGGGTGTTGAGTTGGGAACTCAGCGGAGCAACCAGAGTGCCGTATTGATAGGAAGCCTCGTTGAGCTGCTCTTGAAATGCGATCGCAGCGTTCACGTTCGGATTGAACCCGGCCGCACCCGCTCCTTGCAGGACGTTGACGGTGGATATACCACCAGACGAATTAAGATATCGGTAGTTGCCAGCAAGCGCAGAGGCGGTGGGCACCGTGCTCGCGACTGTGGCCCCGTTTGGCGAGATGCGCCCGGAGAAGTTCACGAAAAAGAAGAGCTTGTCCTTGAAGATCGGCCCTCCGACCGCGCCGCCAAAATCATTGATGACCAGATGCGGCTTCGGCAAGCGGGGACTTTGAAAGCCGTAGCTCCATGGAAAGGCATTCAGGGTTTCATCCTGGTGGTTTTCAAAGACGCGCCCGTGATACTTGTTCGTCCCGCGATTGGTGACAAAGAGCGTTTGAACCGCGCTTTGACCGCCACCCTGGCTGGGCGGCAATTCGCCACTCTGCACTGTGAACTCCTCGATGTTCTCCACGCGGAAGTTGACGGCTGCACCCGACCCGGAGCCGGCTTTGAATCGGTCCGACGTTGAGTTAATGCCATCGACATTGGCTTGATACGCGGCCTGAGGCGTGCCGTCAAAGGTGCCGGTGCCATTGCCGGTGGTCGACGCGAAGCCGGGAGAGAGAGCCTGGATCCCGATCAAGCTGCGGTTCGCCACTGGCAGGTCGTTGACTTCGGTCAGATCGACCGAAGTGGAAAGCGTGTTCGACGAGACCTCGATGACCGGCACGGAAACCGCGGAGACGTTGACTTCCTGGGTTATAGCACCGACCTTTAGAATAATGTTCACGGGTGTTGCGACACCGGCCTGCACCACAATGCTGTCGTAGTCGACGCTCGAGAAGCCGGCGTGCTCGACCGTGAGGTGGTAGCTGGACGGGGACAGCCCCTCGAATGTGAAGGTTCCCGAACTAAGCGTCATGCCCTTGCGCGTGGTACCCGTCTGGTTGTCGGTCAATACCAGTTGCGCTCCCGTAACAAGAGCTTTCGTAGCGTCCATCGTTTGGACGGTGATCGACCCGGTCGTGGTCTGGGCGAGAACCGCGGTAGAGACGAGTGAGAACATGATTCCCGCGGATACGAGGATCGCTGCGCGGCTTAACAGTCCCTTGAGCATCGGTCACCTGCCTTATGTATTCAAAATTGTATTTGTGAAACCAATATACATTCCGCTAAATTCATCTCGTCTGTCAACACCTTTTGATCTCTTAGTGAGGGGCCCTACATTGCATGTCTTCCCTCGCGCTCAAGAGTTTATATCGCTAGCGTCGGATTTCCATGACGCATAAATCATCGATAAGCTTATTATTATGAATAAGTTATTGAAATTAAAGGAGCATTCCCATAGAATCAAAGCCAATGTTTTTTAGGCGGGGCAATTTTGTTTGATGCCAGGCGATTCCAGGGGCGATGTGTCCATGATTGGATTTTTGTGAGAATTCGCACTAGCGGTTGGATCGACGAGAATCGGTTACAGTGAAGTCGCTGACCTTATTGAAGGCAGCCAGCGTCTTCCCTTCGCAGTTTCACGATCGAGCGTTATTGGAGATCACTATGCACCGACTGTTCCGAGCAACAACGGGGTTTTTCGTCGTGCTGTCTTGCGTTTTTTTCGTCGGCATGGTTCGGCCGTCTTTCGCGCAGACCGACCTTAATGGCTATTGGGATGTCCGCACGCCGAATCCGAGCCTGGACGAAACCTTCCGCGATACCTACTTCGAAATTCAACAGTCCGGCGAGACGATCAGCGGCGCGCTGATCCGGCGGCCGAACGGGATTCCGATTACCGGGACGTTCAAGGACGGCGTAATCCACTTTGTGACCGTGCCCCCAGCTCCACCGGCGCCACCCGCAGGTTCGACCGCGCCCCCGCGCCCGGCGCAGCGGTCAATCACGTATGACGGGACCTACGAGAACGGCAAGCTGATGCTGACCAGCCAAGGACGGAATGGCACGGTCGCATCGGTTGGGGAGAGAGTGACCAAAGAGGCGACGATGCCTCCGGCGCCACTGCCGCTGCCGGCGCTCAAAGACCTGCCGGACAACGGACTGGCGAGGACTCCGCCCATGGGCTGGAATAGCTGGAACAAGTTCGGCGGCAGGGTCGACGACGCTTCCGTAAGGGGAATGGCGGATGCGATGGTGTCGAGCGGCATGAGCAAAGCCGGCTACGTTTACATCAATATCGATGACACCTGGGAATTGGGACGGGACGCGAACGGAAACATCACATCAAATAAGAAGTTTCCCGACATGAAGGCGCTGGCGGACTACGTTCACTCGAAGGGGTTGAGGATCGGAATCTACTCGAGCCCTGGGCCGAAGACCTGCGCAGGATACGAAGGCAGCTTCGGACACGAGGGGCAGGATGCGAAAACCTACGCGGCGTGGGGTATCGACTACCTGAAGTACGACCTTTGCAGCGACCTCGATATCTACAAAGACGATGCACTCACCCTGCAGGCGATCTACCAGGAAATGGGTCAGGCGCTCCAAGCAACCCACCGGCCGATCGTCTACAGCCTTTGCGAGTACGGCCGCGCAGCCGTGTGGACAGGCTGGGGAGAGAAAAGCGGTGGCAATCTATGGCGCACGACGGGCGATATCTCCGACCGCTGGGAGTCGATGGACAGAATCGGGTTCAGCCAGATCAAGCTCGCACCCTACGCCAAGCCTGGTCACTGGAACGATCCAGACATGCTGGAGATCGGCAACGGCGGCATGACGGCGGACGAGTACCGAACCCATATGAGCCTGTGGTCGCTGCTGGCGGCGCCTTTGATCGCCGGCAACGATCTGCGGACGATGACGGATGAGACGAAGAGCATCCTGATGAACGACGAGGTCATTGCGATCGACCAGGATCCGGAGTACAAGCCTGTTGCTTCCCTGTCGAGCGACGGCGGAATCGAAGTGCTGATGCGTCCTCTGCACGACGGCTCGGTTGCGGTTGGACTCTTCAATCGCACCGCTGCCCCGGCGGAAGCGCAATTCGCACGCAGCAGCTTGCCAACCAGCCTTACCGGCAAAAGGGTCAAGCTGCGGGACCTGTGGAAGCATGACGCTGTCGCGATGGATGGAGATACCTTCAAAGCGACCGTGCCGAGCCATGGTGTGGTGTTGTTGGAGATCAGCGCCCACTGACCCTTACATCGTTTTCTCCAATAGCGTGACAGTCGTCTCTCCGGCGCTGAGTGGGATTACGTAAGCTCCGGCGTCGGTGGTCGTTTTCGAAGCGAGGGTCCAGGTGTGCGCGCCGGGCTTGGTACTGGTCTGAATCAGCCGCATGCGTGCTGTGGGTACGGATGCATTGGCTGCCGCAAGATGCAGCCGCACCGCGCCCTTTCCTGGATCGAAGTCGACCGAAACGAGGTGGCCGGCGTCGAGTGTGATCCAGAGACCAAGTGGAGCGATGAAGAGGCGGTCGCGGGAAGAGTCGAGGACAGTGGCGTGGATCAGGCCGCGACGCTCCTCGACGTTGCCACCGAAGCAAATCCAGCCCATGGCATCGTCATGCGTGAGGAAGGTTCCAGTGTTGACGGCATGACCGAAGAAGTTGGGACCGTAGTCGCCCGAGTACGGGTCGAACATCATGCGGTCCGGAAAGGAGTGGAAGGCGGCGGACGCGAAACCCTTCTCGTCGATGTTCGAGAGGGGTCCCATAACGCCACCGTAGCCGGCGCGCAGGAGATAGAGGTCGTCGGGATGGGCGCGGTACTCCTCGAGCAGAGGAATTGCGTTCAGCCCGGAGCCGTAATGGTGGAGCTGGCGCTCGATACGGGAGTACTTGGGGTCGCCTCCATAAATGAAGTCCCAGTAACGGCGTGCACTGCCGTTATACCCCCAGCTTGGGATGACGGGATCGTACGCGAGGATTGCGTTGAGGGTTTCGTCGGCCTTGTCGTCGTGGTGGAAATACCGCGACCAGCCGTAGACCTCCTCCTGGCCGGTCGAGTCCCAGGGCATCTCGCTGCCGAAGGGATAGGCTTCATCCTTCCAACGGTCCGCCCGGGCGCGCATCGCGGCTTCGAGCTTGTCGGCTTTATCGTTCCATCCCTCCGCCTTCATGTCCTCCAGCAGCCGGATGAAAACCGTTCCTTCCATCTGACCGAAACGCGTGTAGTACGGTGCCTGCGAACGCATAGCAAGCGACGTCTCATAGGCCTGGTCGAGATACCATTCCCACGGGTGCTTCACAACGAGCCCTTTGGTGTTGCGCACGGTATGGTAGAGCGACCAGTAGGCCGCGACAACGTGTGGGTAGTTGTAAGAGCGGCCCAGGTCGTCGGCGCCTTTCTTATTCCAACTCGTCCAGGTCGTCCAGTTGAGGGTGGGATCATACGTGAAGCCGGGGACGAGAGCGGGCTCGTAGAAGAACAGGCTCTTGTGGACGCCGTACTTGTGGTCTCCTTCACTAACCTGCAGATGACCCCAAAGCACGCCGTCGACGTAGCTCTCGAGCTTGGCAATCTCTTCGGCATTGGGCTCGAGATACTCCTTCATGGCGGCGGCGAGCCATGATCCGGCTCCAGCTTCATCACTCAGTCCAGCGATCCAGACACGGGAGTCCTGGGTGACTTGCTTACCCGCCTCGTCGTCATAGCTGATGATGGACGGAGAGCGATGAAAGGGATCGTTGGGCTGATCGAACCACTGCTGGTGAAAGAGGAAGCGACCCATATCGGCGACCGTTTCGGTTTCAGGCTTGATGGTGCGGTAGCCGATGCTCTGCACGGTGCCGTCGGCGTAGGTCACAACCAGGCGAAAGCGCCCCCACTGCTTGCCGCGCAGCGTGTAGGCGTGCAAACCGGCGACGTTGCGGCCGTCATCGTGGATAGCGACTGCGGCGGCGGGCTCGCTGACGATGGAGCGGACCGGCGACGCATAACGCAGGAAGAGGCGTGCGTCCATATCCTGCGGCAGAATGTAACCGGGGATGCCAACAGCGACCGGGCGCTTGTGTTCGGCGAGTGTGGCATCGATGTGGCGAACATCAGGGGCAACGAGGAAGCGGACACCGAAGGTTACGCTCTTGCCGGGCGCGAGGGTCTCAGAGGTCCCGGGATTCCACTCGTTAACGCCTTTCCACTCAGTCTCGGCAAAACCGGCGGAGTGCACCATCCACTCGTACGAGCCTTCAAAGGTGGTACCGCGAGGAGTGGGATCGTTGTCGAGGAGGCCTTTCCCGGTCTGGCGGTCACGACGATCGAGGATGGGCTTCCACTCCTCAAACGGAGTGTGGCCGTCGGGCACGACCAGCAGCACAGGGCCGACGCCGCTCAGGCGGATGACCTGTACATAGCCCGCGTCCTCGCCTATGTAGGGGTCGTAGAAGGAACAGGTCCGGTAGGACTGCTCGAGCGTGCGGCCGTTCATGATGTTGTTGAAGACCATCGGGATGCCGACACCGCCCAGTTCGATCCGCGAGCTGCTGGTGTTGCTGATCGTGAAACGGAGGACTAGATCGCCTCCCTCGACTGCCCAGCCGCGGACGATCTTGAGGGGCGTGCCGTCGGGCAGACTCGAGGTGACGTCGCTGGTGAAATGGGTGGTGTCGGAGGCCATAACGGCAACCGGCGCCCGGTGGAAGGCGGTGGATATGTCCCTCCAGTCGGTAGCGCCGGCGGCACGGATGCGAAGATCAAGGTCGCCGAGATGGTAGAAGGTATCGGCGGAGCGGTCCTTGAGGCGGTCGCCAGGAGTGTAGTCGAGAGCCGGGTCGGCCTTGGGCGTCAACTGCGCGACAGTCCCGGAATACTTGAGGATTTCGACGCTGAGGGCGGGAGAATTCAACGTTATCCGGCCGCCATCCATCATCGGGCCCGGAGGTAAGACACGCGGACCGCGTGGTGCCTGTGCCGGTGCTTGTGCGGGCGCGGGTGCCTGTGCGAGTGCTTGTGACGAAAGCACTAGAGCCGCGGCGAGAGCCAGCACCACGGTGGGGTGGCAGACGCCGGTGACAGCCGAATGAGCCGGACTCCACGGTGGTCGCGAATAGGAATCAATGTGCATCGGAATACCTCGATCAAGGTTTGACTTCTTTTGACGACTACTTTTCCGCGCGTATGAGTTCGACCGCTACCTGTTCGCCGGAGCTGGGGACCTGAAGGGTGAGAGCACCGTCGACTGGAGCCTGCGCAGGCTGCCGCGCGCCGTCGACGATCAGCCGATAACTTCCGGCAGGAAACCCTGTAAACGAAAGCGAAATCGAGTGGGCAAAGGTGGCATGGTTTTCGAGCGTGAAGCGCAGGTGGGCAAGTCCGTCGTCGTAGGAGATTCGCTTCCCCGCCGCGAAAGCATCGCGATCCAGCAGCAGATGCACATGCAGGCCGCCGGTGAGGATGTGGAGGCGCTCACGCAGGCCGTCGTGAGGAACAACCTCGGTGAGTCCACCGTGCTGCGCGATTGTGCCTCCGTATGCGTAGCGTCCGAAGATCGGATCATCGACGACGACTGTGGCTGCGTCGCGAAGAGCTCCGCTGAAGCCAAGTTCTATCTCGCCCGAGTACCACCACGGGCCTCGGCCCATCTCCTTATTGCCCAACCAGGCGCGTCCCCAGGGTCGAGGCTCGAAGCCGCCACTCGCGCCGCCATCGTTGTCCTTGCCGGGGTACCAGTAACCGTAGTTCGACTCGGCTGTGCCCGAGTTGATGAGAGCGAAGGAACTGAGATAGGACGGGTAGCCGAGGCGAAGATACTTCGCTGGATTGGGTGACTGATAGTAGGCGTAGTCGAGGATCCCCCACCCGCCCATCTGCGACATGTAGCTGAGCGTGTATGAAATGTTTCCGTTGCCACGGTAGTCGCTGCCCATGTCGTAGTACGCGGTCTCAAGCCATCCACGACTGGCAACGTTGAGGGCGAACTGGCCGTCGAGGAAAGTCTTCGCGTCGGCGTACATCACCTGGCTGGCGAAGGCGGCCTGCCCTGGAAGTGTATGGGCTTTGGGCGGAGCGCCAGGCGCCTGGACGCGCGCCATGGCGTACTTGGCGAGTGCGGCCGTGGACTCGAAACCGGTGGTGTCGTAGGGATACTCAGAGCCGTAGAGGTAGGGATGGCCGTTGATGAATGACTTGACTTTCTTCTCCCACTGGTCGCGCAGGTAGGCAGCCTTGTCGTGCTCGCCTTCCTGATCGAGCGCATCGATCAGGTCGGGAATCACTATCTCGTTGTAGGTGCCGGTCTGGAAGGGCGACCACTTGATGAGGTCCATGGGCACGGTGAAGAAGGCCTTGGCAGTGCCGAATGCGCGCTCAAGATAGCCCTTGCTGTCGAGGTACCTGGTCGTCTCCGGGTAAAGCTTGGCGACGCGATACATGTTGTAGTACATCAGCACCACGTGGGGATAATCGTAGATGCGCCAGACGTGCTCCTGGCCTTTGGTGCCGGGATCGGGGCTCTCGCGGTTGACCTTCCAGTTCGGGATGCCGTAAATGGCATAAGGAATTTTCTCCTTCGTGGTCTCCTGCAGGCCTCCCCAGACGTACTTGCGGATGTAATCCTCGACCGCGGAGATCTCTTTCTGCGAGGGATAGACGATGTTCTTGCCGGCGATGAACGCGGACTTGCCGAGCTCGGTGTCGTCGCAGGCAACGGCGTATGACTGCAGGCCGTCAAGATCGTCAGGGCTGCGCAGAATGTGGTTTTTCATGTCCCACTGCGAGAAAAGACCGTCGTACCACTTGGTGGGATCGGTGTGCTGCTCGTGGGAGACGATAAAGGCGGCGCGCTTCTTGAAGAGAGTCTCGATGGGTTCGGTGACGAAGAACTCGAGCGAGAGGTATTGGCCGTCGCCGTAGCGGACGCGAAGCATGTTCTCGCCGAGTTTGCTGAAGTGCACTTTGTAGACGTGAACGTCCTTGCCATGCTCGCCAAGGGCGGTGACCTGCGTCTGTTCGGGGTGCTCGGCATCGATCTTGAGGCCGGTGTTGCTGGTGTGGACGGAGAATTCGGCGTCGAGGTCAGTGGGGACGGTCATGCCCGGCACGACCGCCACGTCGAAGAGTTTCTCTTGGTAAAGCACGTCGCGTACGCCGTCGTAATCAGGCGCCCAGCGAAACCGGAAGCTGTAGGTCTTCCTGTCGCCCGCCTGTCCCTTCGGCGCGAGAACGAGGTCGGTGGTGGGCAGGCGCCAGTTGCCGCCCCTGGCTTTGAGATCGGCCATGCTGGCTGCCGCATGGATGTAGGCGTTGTAGATCCGAGTTGCGGGCAGTTCCTCGAAGTACTCGAGCGACGTGCCGGATTCGGGCACCATGACGAGATACGGGCCTTCGGCGTTGGTGCGCATCCAGTAAATGTAGGAACCGTCTCCGGCGATGGAGCCGTGCTGGATGACGCGCTTGGTGTAAGTCTCGGTCTCGTCCCCGACGTAGTGACGATTCATGGGCAGACCGACAGAGAGATCGCCGATTTCGACGGAGTGATCGGTCGGGTTGCAAACGGTGATGGTCCAGACCAGGGCAGCGCCGGAGGGCTGGAACGTTTCCGAGGCCTGAAGGTCATCGACAGGTTGAACGATGCGGGCGGGCTCACCGTTAACGCGCCACTGCAGCAGACCCGCGGTGGCATCGGTTGCAAGTTGCACCTGCACGCGGATGCCCGTGGTGGTAACGGGCCGGAAGGTGGTCTGGTTGAAAGTATCGGCGGCAATCGGAGACTGCTTCTGCTGCTGAACGTCCTTCCAGTCGTCGCCTGCTTTGTAAAGTATCTTCCAGGCGACGGGAAGTTTGACGCTAAGCCGGCGCCCCGCGTCGGCAGCCCAGAAGACCTCGGCAGAGTGGATCGCTTGCGGCTTGTCGAAATCGTACTCGACCCACTCGCTGGATCCCATCTTCCCTGCCCAGGTGAAGCGCGATGCTCCAATGTCATGCGAGTTGGAAGGCTCAAAGCCGGCATTCAACACACGGGCACCGACGCCGCGCACCGAGGCAGAGACCGTAGCGCCGCCGGCGAGCGTAGGCTGCAGTCGGTTGATCGTGTACGTCGCAGCGCTACCCTGCGCTGCACCATCCCGGCTGGCAGCGGAGATCTCGCTCCACGGTTCCATGCCCTCGGCCCGGTAGCGGATGGTGATGTCGCCCAGCGTGTGACCGGACTGGATGTAGTCGGTGGCGTACTTGTCCCGGACCCTCTGCAGGCTCGAGACACCGGAGGCAGTGTACTTCACCTGAAAGGGGGAGTTGGAGGGTGCCTGGCCGACGGCGTGACCGAAGACTGCAACAGCCAATAATGCGCCACAATTGAGCAATCGACGTCGATCCATTTACCAATCTCCTGGATGTTGGCTACTCCCTAATGTATACAATAACGTATAAATAAGATGGCAGCAGTCGGAAGCCTTGGCTCGAATGTGAGGACTATTGAGAAACGTGCATCCTATGGCCCTTTGTGTTGCCGTCCTTGTTCTTCTGGCGCCATTTTCCCTGGCCACAGCGCAAGAGCCGCAGCCACGTGTCGTGCATAGTGCCGGCAATCCCATTCTCTCCGACGGTTCTTATTACTCCGCCGATCCAGCTCCGATCGTTGTCGGCGACACGCTGTACATCCTCGCCGGGCGTGACGAGGCGCCGCCCAATGTCAACGACTTCGTCATGAATGAGTGGCAACTATTCGCGACGAAGAACGTTGCCTCAAAACAATGGCTCCACTACCCAGGCATCCTCCGCCCGGAGACGGTGTTTTCCTGGTCAAAGCCGGGGCACGCCTACGCAGGACAGATCGTGCAGGGTCCAGACAAGCGCTTCTACCTGTACGCGCCGGTGCAGGAGGGAAAGCATGAACACGCCGATCCTTTCGTAATTGGCGTCGCCGTCTCTGACAGTGTGTTGGGGCCGTGGAAGGATGCGCATCCGAGTGGCCCGATCGTCTCCCAGTCGCTGCCAGAACCCAACAATATCCAAAACATCGATCCTACGGCGATGGTCGATAACGACGGCCGCGTCTATCTCTACTGGGGTACGTTCGGGAGGCTGCGGGGCATCGAACTCGAACAGGACATGGTGACACCCAAGGGCAAGGAGATCAGCGTCGACAGCCTCACAGGTTTCTTCGAGGCGGCGCGGCTCTTTCGGCGCAACGACACCTATTACTTGGTCTACGCCGACAATCAGGCGGGCCCCAATTCACCCTGCACACCAGCGAACTATCACGCCTGCATTGCCTACGGCACATCCAACTCACCGCTTGGGCCGTGGACTTATCAAGGCGTCATCCTCGGCCCTGTCTCCTCGACCACGTCGCATTCCGGCGTCATTGAGTTCAAGGGAAAGTGGTACATCGTCTATCACACCGCCGACGCAAAAGGAGGCGGACACTTTCGACGTAGTGTCGCAATCGACACCGTGCAGTGGGACGACAGCGTCTCACCCGCGCGGATGCTCAAGGTCAAACAGACGCATGAGCCGAGGCCGCCAGCGACGCCGACCCACAACATTGCCTTGGCAGCACGCGCAACCGCATCCAATGAGCCGGTTCCGGTCCAGTACTGGATCAAGGCACTCAACGACGGCATCGTCCGGCCGAATCCCTTGCCTCCGGACATGTGGGGTAGTTGGACGCCGCATAACCCGGCGAGCCAGTGGATTCAGTATGAGTGGGCCAAGCCGGTTACGCTCGATGGTTCGCGCATCATGTTCTGGAGCGATCACCCTGAGGGCGCGAAAGTCGGAGTCGCACTGCCTGCCGCATGGCACCTCGAATATCGCAGCGGAGACGAATGGCGTCCTGTAGCCAACGCGAACGGATATCCGACTACGATGGGCTCCTTTGTCGACGTGAAGTTCGATCCCGTGACCACGCGGTGCCTCCGCGCAGTATTCGAGGCCTCCGGCGATGGCCAGCAGTATGCCGGCGTTGCCGTCCAGGAATGGGAAGCGCTTGCGCCCAAAACTATTGCACCTTCTGCACTTAGGAAGCTGTCCGCACTGAACGGCACGAAACTAACGTGCTCGGCAACTTCGTCTCCGCTGCAATGATTGCTTGCTTCGTTTTATTGACAAGAATACTGTGCAAGTGATTTTCTATGTACTCGAAATTGTATCCACGAAATGTTTTTTGCCAACGTCTAACCAATGAGGCGACATGAACCTGAAACTGACACGTAGATATTTCCTCGGCGGAGCGGCCGCGGCCGGCGCCGCAACCCTTCTGCCTTCGAAAGCCGGAGGGGCGGTGACAGACTGCAAGGTCGTCGCCTCAACCGGAACCGATACGGCCAATGCGTCGCTGACCCACGCCGCGGTCGCCAAGACCAAGTGGAAAGCGGAGCCCTTTTCCATGACCGAGGTCCGTCTCCTGCCCAGCTTTTGGAAGGACATGATGGAGCTCGATCGGAGCTATCTCTATTCCCTGCCTAACGATCGGCTGGCGCATAACTTCCGCGTCACCGTGGGCATCCCCTCCGACGCCGATCCGCTGGGCGGCTGGGAGGCTCCCGATTGCGAGCTGCGCGGCCACTATGTTGGCCACTACCTCTCTTCGTGCGCCCTCATCCACGCGGGCACGGGCGACGACGCCATCGCCGCCAAGGCCAACGATCTCGTCGCCATTCTCGCNNTTCTACACCTACCACAAGATTCTGGCCGGCATGATCGATATGTACGAGCACACCGGCAACAAGCAGGCCCTCGATGTCGCCGTCAAAATGACCGACTGGGCCGACACCTACAGCAAATCCTTCTCCGATGATGAATGGCAGCGCGTCCTGTTGACCGAGCACGGCGGTATGAATGAGGCGTCCTTCAATCTCTACGCCATCACGGGGAACCCCAGGTACCGCGACCTCGGCTACCGGTTCGAGCACAAGAAGATATTCGTGCCCCTCGCAGCCAACCAGGACATGCTCAACGGCAATCACGCCAACACCAATATCCCGAAGATGATCGGCGCGATTCGCGGCTATGAATTGACCGGCGACACCCGCTACCTGAGCATTGCCCAGAACTTCCAGCGCATCGTCAAAGATCACCACACATACTGCACGGGCGGCACCAGCAACGGCGAGGGGTGGCACGAACCGGACGGCATAGCCAGTCAACTCGGACCCGCTGCCGAGGAATGCTGCTGCTCTTACAACATGATGAAACTCACCCGTCATCTCTTCGGCCAGGAACCCGACGCAAAACACTTCGACTACTACGAGCGCATGCTGCTCAATGTCCGTTACGGCACGCAAGACCGAAATGGCATGCTGATGTACTACGTCTCGCTGCGCCCCGGCTTGTACAAGACCTTTGGCACACAGTTCGATGCCTTCTGGTGCTGTACCGGCACGGGCTCCGAGGAGTATGCCAAGCTCAACGACTCGATCTACTTCCACGATGACTCCTCCGTCTACGTCAATCTCTTCATTCCGTCCAGGCTTGACTGGAAAGAGCGCGGCCTGCAGCTTCGCCAAACAACCAAATTCCCGAACGAGCAGACCATCACATTCACTGTGGATGCCGCTCCAACCAAGCCGACCGCCATCAAAGTCCGCGTGCCCTACTGGGCTACCAAGGGCGCTACCGTCGCAGTCAACAACCAGCCGCTAAGTGACACTGCAACTACTTCCTCCTATCTCGAAATCAATCACCCATGGAAGGCCGGGGATGTCGTCACCGTTGAGATTCCCATGACGCCCCACATCGATCAGGCGCCGGATGACAAGCAGGTTCAGGCAGCGATGTACGGCCCGCTCGTGCTCGCTGTGCGCCAGGGAAGCGGAGGCCTCACCAACTCCATGATTTACGCAGGCTCCGGTCCACGCAGCTTCGACGATGATTTCTCGATGCTGACAGTCAACATGCGTTTCCCGGCGCAGCGCCGGCCAAACAATGCACCCGCCTCCGCTCCTGTCCCACCGCCAGTCGGCAACGACGCCATCTGGTTCGAACAGACGGAAGGCTCACGCCGCTACCCGTTGCAGTTCCGCACCCTGGGTCGTGGCTTCACACACACCCTTATACCGCTCAACCTCATCATGGATGAGCGGTACTCTGTCTACGTTCGTAATGAAGGAGTCGTCTAACCTCAGGACTTATCGGCACTTTGTAACGCAGGCGGGTCCACCAGCGGACCCGCCTGCTGTATCCGGAGGCATAAGCGAATGCAGCTCGCAACAGATTTGAAGGTCATAGAGGCCGCGGAAACGGGCGAATCGCCCACAGAGTTCCGCAGGGCACTTGGCCTTTTCGACTCCATCATGATCGTCGCCGGCATCATGGTGGGCTCCGGTATCTTCATCGTCAGCGCGGAGATCTCCCGGCAGGTCGGTTCGGCTGGCTGGCTGCTAGTCGCCTGGGTCATAACCGGCGTCCTCACCGTCTTCGGCGCCCTCAGCTATGGAGAGCTCGCCGCCATGATGCCCTCCGCGGGCGGCATGTACGTCTATCTCCGAGAGGCCTTTTCACCTTTGCTCGGCTTTCTCTATGGCTGGACCCTCCTCACCGTCATCCAGACAGGCTCGATCGCCGCCGTAGCCATCGCCTTTGCCCGCTTCAGCGCGGTCCTCTTCCCGTCCGTCAACGAGAGCCACTATCTCATCGCGCCCATTCATATTCTGCCCAGCTACGCTTTATCGCTCTCCACTGCCCAGGCTGTTGCCCTCGTCGTCATCCTGCTGACATGCTTCGCCAACATCCACGGCATCTCCTGGGGCAAGCTGATCCAAAACATCTTTACCGTGGCGAAGCTCGCCGGCATGGTGATGCTCCTGGGACTCGGCGCCTTCGCTTTCTTGCGCAACCCCTCCATCCTCCACGCCAACTTCAGCGACGCATGGCACCCCCGGCATGTCGCCCTGATTCATACACTCGACGCCACGACAGGCTTCGGACTCCTGGTCGCACTCGGTGTCTCGCAGACCGGCTCGCTGTTCTCGGCGGACTCATGGCACGACATTACCTTCGTCGCCGGGGAGGTCCGCAACCCCAAGCGCAACCTGCCGCTTGCACTTGGCCTTGGCACCTTCATCGTCATTGCGCTCTATCTGCTTTGCAATCTCTGCTACCTCGCCGTACTTCCGGTCGAGGCCATTCAGACTGCCCCGGGCGACCGCGTCGCAACCCTGGTCGTCGATACCGTCTTGCCGGGAATTGGCAAGCTTGCCATGGGCTGCTTAATCATGGTCTCCACCTTTGGCACCGTCAATGCTCTCACTCTCGCAGGCGGCCGCGCCTGCTATGCGATGGCGCAGGATGGTCTCTTCTTCCGCCGGGCCGGAACCCTCAACCGCGCCCGGGTACCCGGCTGGGCACTCGCTATCCAATGCCTCTGGTCTCTACTACTCGTCCTGCCTCGCACCTACGACGCCGCAACGCAAACCTACGGCAACCTTTACAGCAACCTGCTCGACTACGTGATCTCAGCTGCCCTCATCTTTTACATTCTTACGGTTCTTGGCCTGTTCCGCTTGCGGCACACGCGGCCCGATGCGCCCAGGCCATATCGCTGCTGGGGGTATCCCTGGCTGCCGGCTCTCTATATCACCGGCTCCTCAATCATTCTGGCAACACTGTTTGCCTATCGAACCGCGACCACATGGCCTGGGTTATTGATCGTGTTGACCGGAGTTCCGGTGTATTTGCTCTTGCGCAGAGGCAATTCACAAACAGACCAGGTGATCGCACCGAACACTTCCGCATGAGGTGGGTCGAGTCCAACTTCTAACAAACATCGTTCGATGAAAGAGATTCAATGATGAACTTAAGTCACCTCGAAGTATGGTTCGTTACTGGGAGTCAGCACCTTTACGGAGCCGAGGCTCTCGCGAAGGTTGCAGAAAACTCGCAGAGGATTGCGGCCTCTCTCGATGCCGAAGGCGCGATTCCGACCAAGCTCGTCTTCAAGCCGGTGCTGACCACCAGCGAACAGATACGCGAGCTCTGCCGGGAAGCTAACAACGCCAGGAACTGCATCGGCCTTGTGCTCTGGATGCACACCTTCTCGCCGGCGAAGATGTGGATCGCGGGTCTCAAGTCGTTGGCAAAACCTTTCCTGCATCTGCACACGCAGTTCAATCGCGAGCTTCCATGGTCCTCCATCGACATGGACTTTATGAACTTGAACCAGGCAGCCCATGGCGATCGCGAGTTTGGCTTCATCACAGCGCGGTTGCGTCTGCCGCGGAAGGTGGTCGTCGGCTTCTGGCAAGACGCCGATACAGTCGCAGAGGTCGGCACATGGACCCGGGCTGCGGCAGGCTGGCACGAATCGCAGAACCTCAAGGTGGCGCGTTTCGGAGACAATATGCGCTATGTCGCCGTCACCGATGGCAATAAGGTCTCGGCGGAGGCGCAGCTCGGCTATAGCGTCAACGGATACGGTGTGGGCGATCTCGTCGATCGTATGAATCAGTTCAGCGACTCAGAGGTCGATAAGCTGCTCGCGGAATATCGCGACGCTTACACGATCGCGCAGCAACATGACCGTCCCGACTCACTTCGCAGCGCCGCCAGAATCGAACTAGGATTGCGGGCGTTTCTCGAAGAGGACGGCTTCGGAGCATTCACCGACACATTCCAGGATCTCCACGGTTTGGACCAGCTTCCCGGCATAGCGGTGCAGCGCCTGATGGCCGACGGCTACGGCTTTGCCGGCGAAGGCGACTGGAAGACGGCCGCCCTCGTGCGCATCATGAAGGTAATGGCGCTCGGAATGAAGGGTGGCACATCCTTCATGGAGGACTATACCTATGACTTCGGCGGCATTCCGAAAGTCCTTGGCTCCCACATGCTCGAGGTCTGCCCGTCAATTGCTGCAGGGAAGCCTTCGCTCGAAGTGCATCCGCTGGGGATTGGCGGCAAAGCCGATCCCGCGAGGCTTGTCTTCACAGCACCCAGTGGGCCTGCCGTTGTCGCTTCTCTAGTGGAAATGAAAGATGGCTTCCGGCTGGTAGTCAACGAAGTAGACGTCGTTCAGCCGGATGAGGAGTTGCCGAATCTTCCGGTCGCGCGTGCGGTATGGCTGCCGAAACCGAGTCTCAAAGTAGCAGCTGCTGCCTGGATTTATGCCGGAGGAGCCCACCACACCAGCTTTAGCCAAGCCCTGACAACAGAGCATCTCGAAGACTTCGCGGAAATCTCCGGCATCGAACTAATCGTCATCGACGAGGACACGCGCCTGCGCGAACTACGTAGGCAGCTTCGATGAGTCCATTCTGTTCGAGTAACCTCCCGCCACTTTGACATTCTGGACAAGCACAACTTTGTTGTGTACATTTACGTATACGAAAATGGGCCGGGATACTCCCTCCGGCTAAGCGTCGAAGCGCCCAGGCAGGAAGCGGTTCCGGTTCTCGAAACTGCGCGCACGCTTTACGAGAGCGCTGTACCGCACGTCTCAATTCAGGGCGGTGTCCATCTCTACCCTGTCAGTCCCATCGCAACATCCGGTGTACTAACATTGTTGGAAGGAACAGATAATGAAGTTCGACAATTCCTGGTCTCAGGTGTGTACAACCTCCGCCGCGGCACAGCCAGAGCCATCCGTTGGGACGGACGAAGTGCCTCAACCGCTCTCCGGCTCCCCCGTCAATCGCAGGCACTTTCTGGCCGGTGTGGCGGGCGCGGCACTGCTATCGGCCATCGATCGCTCCAAGGCTCTCTCATCCGTCGTTAGCGATGTTACGGTCAATCTTGCAAAGGTCGCGACGGCTTCAGCGTCGTATACCTCAGGCGATACCAAGCTGTCGGCGCTGAACGACGGATTCAAGCCCTCCAATTCGCGCGATCAGAGTCACGGCACTTACGGCAATTGGCCCCGCACGGAACCACAATGGGTGCAGTACGAGTGGAGCAAGCCAGTTACCACAAACCACGTCGAAGTCTACTGGTGGGTCGACGGTGGTGGCATCAAGATGCCGGCGTCGTATCGAGTGACCTATTGGAATGGCTCTGAGTTTGTGCCCGTTTCAAATGCAAAAGGATTTGGCCTCAATCCAAACGGTTTCAACAGCACCACCTTCGATGAGGTCAAGACGGAAAAGCTGCGACTGGAGATCACCTCAGATGGCACGAACTCCACAGGGATCATTGAGTGGAAGGTGTACAGCAGGGGCGCCGTGCCGCTCTTTCCACCGAAAGTCGATGCCGGCGTAGACCGCGCGGTCGTACTTGGTGGCAAGACCTATCTTTCAGGCAAAGCTGACTGGCTGATGCCGGCAGCCGCTCAGCACGTGCGCTGGACCAAGACCTCCGGACCAGGCCGGGTCGTCTTTGCGGACGCCACTTCCGCCGATACAACTGCGACTTTCTCTATGCCGGGCGAGTATGTACTTGAGCTCACGGCCTTGGGCGAGAAGGACAACACTACATCGAAGCTGATCGTGCAGGCTGAAAAGGCTCCGCCCAGGGAGCGCCTGAACGTCGTCTACACCACACGCTATTCGATCGATAATCCGATGTGGAACGAGCGCGCCAGGACATTGATCGTCGACTGGATTCCGCATTGCGTCGAGCAGTGCGAGCGCACCGATCTGACCCAGGGACAAGGCGGCCTGGACAACTTTATTGAAGCTGCCAAGGCTCTCCGTGGAGAGCCACACGCTCGTCACAAGGGCTACGTCTTCTCAAACGCCTGGGTGCATCAGACTGTTGAGTCGATGTGCATCGCTCTGATGGTGGATCCTCAAGGGGCTCCGGACATTATTGCCGCGCAGGAAAAGATGAAGGCGACGCTGGAAAAGTGGATTCCCATTGTCCTCGCGGCACAGGAGTCAGACGGATATCTGCAGACCGCGTATACGCTGGCCGACCGAAAGGTGTGGCCGGAGCACTGGATGCCCGAACATCGTGGGAACCACGAAGGCTATACCGCAGGCTACTTCATCGAATCGGCAATCAACCACCACACCCTGACCGATGGGCAGGACCTACGGCTCTATAACGCTGCCAAAAAGCTGGCCGACTGTTGGGTCGCCAACATCGGGCCGGGCAAGAAAGAGTGGTTCGACGGCCACCAGGAGATGGAGCAGGCGCTGGTACGCTTTGGCCGGTTTGTGAACGACACCGAAGGCAACGGACGTGGGGACGGTTACATCAAGCTGGCGAAGTTCCTGCTGGACTCGCGCAAAGGCGGTCAGGAATACGATCAAAGCCACTTGCCACCAGTCCGTCAATACGAAGCTGTGGGGCACGCAGTCCGTGCGGTGTACTTCTACTCCGGCATGGCTGATATTGCGGCGGAAACCGGCGACCAGGACTACCAGAGCGCTGTGCTGTCGCTCTGGGACAACATGGTCAACAAGAAGTTCTACGTGACCGGAGGCGTTGGCAGTGGTGAGACATCGGAGGGCTTCGGCCCGAACTACTCACTGAGGAACGAGGCCTACTGTGAATCCTGCTCGAGCTGCGGCCTCATCTTCTTCCAGTACAAGATGAACCTTGCCTACCATCATGCGAAATACGCAGACTTGTACGAACAGACGATGTACAACGCGCTGTTCGGCGCGGTGGACATGGAGGGCAAGAATTTCTGCTACACAAATCCCCTGGTCAATACACAGCGCACACCCTGGCATGTCTGCCCGTGCTGCGTGGGTAACATTCCGCGCACACTGCTGATGGTGCCGACATGGAGCTATACCAAAGGACCGGACGCTCTACACGTGAACCTATTCATCGGCGGTCGCGTGAATGTGGGCAAGATTGCAGGCACCAACGTCCAGGTTGTCCAGAAAACCGAGTACCCGTGGAAGGGCGCGGTCGCTATCACTATCAATCCTGAGGAAGCAAAGACCTTCAGCGTACATGTGCGCGTGCCAAACCGCACCACCTCGAAGCTCTACACCACAACGCCAACGGTCGGCGGTCTGAAACGTCTGACTGTGAATGGCAAGCCGGTCACGCCGCATATCGTCAATGGCTACGCGGTAATCACGCGCCATTGGGAGCCCAACGATACGATCGAGCTGGAACTGCCAATGGAGGTACAGCGCATCACAGCCGATCCTCGTATCAAAGCCGATGCCAACCTGCTAGCACTCCAGTATGGTCCACTGATCTATAACGTGGAGACGGCGGATCAGCAGAACCTCGACATGGCATTGAGCAGCGAACCGCTCAAAGCCGAATGGCGGCCCGATTTGCTCGGTGGCGTTATGGTCATCACCGGCAAGTGGCAGGATGGAACTCCGATGCTCGCAGTTCCAAACTACGCGCGTATGAATCGTGGGACCCAAGAACGGCCCGAGGTCCCAGGTGACAGTTCGGTCAACTACGCTCCTGGCGCAACGACCAACAATAGCAACATCAGGGCGCAAGGAAATGCTGGAACGTCGTTACAAGGGGCGCCTGCGCCACCCCGTCGCCGTTACCAGCGCACAATTGAGTCCAAGGTCTGGATGCAGTCACTTACTTGAACCACGCGAATTCATCGGGTAGGAGGCGGGATCGCTCCCGCCGTCCTCCCATCCCGCCCTCCTGCAGCACGCCGTCCTCGCGCAGCACCTTGCCAATCTCCGCTCCCCAGAACCCGAAGCTGCAATGCGCCTTGAACGCCGAAATGTTGCACAGGATCATCCCGCCATGAACGAAGAACGGCCGGCCCCACTTCACGTCTTCCTCCACATCCGGACAGGCTTTATGGATCAGGGCGCGCAGATGCGCCAGGATCGGCTGCGCGAAGGGTGCAGCCTTCGCCACATAGGCGTCAACTCTTGGGTCGGTCTTGGTCGTCATGACGAAAGTAGTCTACACAAGCCGCCCCACCGCATTCTCTTGTCGTCGCTCGCCGCCCCCCACCGATGCCGCTACCCCCCGGGGGGGTATACCCCCCTATGTGCTGTTTCTAAAGTGGTTAGCCTTGGACTTCGTACATTTTTTGTGCGACGGGCGGCGTGGCCGGATGATGCGGAGGAGGTCGACCGGGGGGTCAAATGGGGCAAGACTGAGCGCCCGTTGGGCCTGCTGGATGAGGGTGCCGAGCTGGCGGGGGTCGCCGGGCAGGTTCTCGTTGGCCGCCAGAAGGGCGTAGACGATGAGGCGTGCGGTCGCGCGGTCGAGCCGGCCGCCGATGACCCGGGAGACCACTTTCGCCAGGGCGCGCTGGATGGAGGCGCGGTCTACGAGGCTGGGCAAGTGGAAAGCGGGCAGTCTTGGCCTTCGCCCGGCCGCGCGGGGGCGCCGGCGGGTGGGATGGTGGTAGTAACAGAACTGCTCGCCGCGGAGGGCGGGCGAGCCGCAGGGGTTGCCGGTGGGGTGAAGGTGATGGCAAGTTGGACAGGATGCAGACATGGTGGTCTCCTTTGATCGTGGAAAACGAAAGCGGTTTAAAAGCGAAAGGCCCAGCGGTTAG
>PLUT01000230.1 GCA_003162875.1 Granulicella sp. | reverse complement strand
CCGTAGTGTGAACACGCCCTAACTCACAAGGCTATGTTGGAACTGTATATGAGACGCCAAGCCTCCTGGAATGATGTAGAAAGTTCCTTCACGAAGCTCGAAGAGGTATGGAAATTAGGCAAGGATACAAGCACGATCGGGTCGATCGGTGTTGTCCTTGCCCGTGTCAATACGATGAGGATCGTGGAAGCGACGGCGCAAGTCACGTCTGAGCAGTATGCTGCAAGTTTGAAAAGTGTGCAGAAGAACTTTAAGGAAGCAATTCGCCGCAGCACAGTCCAGCGTGCCGCTCCTTCTCACTTCTTCTATGGCGTCTTCCTCTACGACACTCTAGGTGAGGCAGATAAAGGGATTAAGGAAATGGAAGCTGCTGTCAAGCTGCTTCAGAAATCCTATATCCGCCACGGTTCCAGCGGTCGCAGCTTCGCCTTTGTGGTGCTCCGGAAGTTGATTCATTGCTATGAGTCGCAAGCCGGAATACGGCCAGCCGAGGCTGGATCGCTGCGCTCGAGACTAGAGCTGCTCACGGCGGATCGTGGACTTCTTGCAAAGGTGTTAGCAACGCTCGATCCCGATGAAGCTGCAGCCGAGCTGAAAGCACAGCTCGCCGAGAAACCAAGTCACTGGCTCGACTGGTGGTTCTTGGGCCACACATACGAGACTATGTATAGGCCTCAAGAAGCATTTGATGCATTCTGGAAGGCTGCTGAGAGCCGCAACCTTCCTACATCGTTCTCGCAGCTACGCAGCATTGTGGATGGATGGCGTGACCCCGCGACTCCAGCCACTCCATTGAAACTAGATTCTGGACTACGGGGCCTGATCCCATCGTGGCGCTCGGACGAATATCACTTCAAGATACTCGACGGGGACCTACCAGAAGCGAATGAGATTGCAAGGATCTCCGATGAAACAACTCGTGAGTGCCTCACAAAGTTCTTCGATCATTGCAGGCGACTGAAGACAGGACTGCAAGCAGCCAATTGGGACACGAAGAAGGTCAATGAATGCATGCTTGCATGCGCAGAGAGAGCGTATCAACTTGATCGCGAGGGGAAGGCGAGCGTTAAGAACATCACCGACTACGCCTGCGACCTCTTAGACGCTCGACGAGCTCCGGAGGCTCGGCCACTCTTTGAACAGGTACAGAAGCTGGAGGAGAGATGTGGGCATAAGCCATGTTTTGCTCTTTGGCAGATCGGCGAATGTTGTATGGAAATGTCGGGCGGAGTCACATTAGAGTGCGCGAGATATTTCATACGATCAGCGGCGTTGGAGAATACACGCAATGTGAACACGCAACTGTTTTACAAGCTACGCGATTCGCCTGCTAGTGGCGAGGATCTTGCGGCTCTCGTTGTCGGTGTTTACTGCGAAGACAAACGATATGAATCCGCTTTCCTCATCGAGAATCTCGTGCCTACCTGCCTTGCAAGGATCTGGAAGAGTCGGGAAGGGCGAGTGAGTCAGGACACATTAGATAGGCTCATCGGATTTGAACGGGATCATCCTATTAGAGAAGCCTCTGAAATGGTCGCCGTCGCGTTGCAGCGGAACAGGAATCCGCAAGGAGCATTGCCCTATTTTGAAAAACTGGATAGGTATCAAGATCTCCCCGAATATGTTCTGATCTCATACAAACTGTACCTTCGGGCGATTCCCCGCCAGCGGGAAAGGTTCATGCTTGTGTCGCGCATTCTCGAAGAGAAGCAGCGTAGACAGACCGTTGTGTAATATTGTGGTTGTCTTGGGTGGGTTGGTAGTGCAACTCCTGGGCTGCCTCATAACCCATACCTTGTGAGGCGGCAGAGCTGACGAGATCCTGCCATTGGCTTAATCTCCGCGAGGTCGGCGTCAATTGCCGAAAGCAGGGCAATGTACCTGTTCAAGGACGGCCGCCGCCGGATCGGTCCTGATAGACGCCGGAGGAACCTCCGGTCCCGCACACCACGGCGTTCCCGGATTCACATTGAATCGCACTCGCGCGTGTCTGCTGCTGACTGTCGAACTGCCCGTAATATCATTTTGAGCAAGTTCGAAAACCCAGGTTCTCCTTCGAGTACTCTATATGATTGCCGGTTCCAGATCACGCCGACTCAGGTGGCGAGATGGGAGTGTAGTGGGTGGCGGGATAGATGTGCATTGGGTATCAACGCAGTTGCCACGTCCCTCCTAGTTCCGTGTGACACGTTTGTGACACTTTCGTGCGTTTTGCGTTGCTACAGAGCCGGAGAAAGCCGTATGATTCAATATGTGGTGAAAGCCACAAAAGCCTAAGGGTTTGCGAGAGATACGCTCTATCTGATTGATTCCAGACGACCTCGGAAATCTGGCCGGCGAGAATCCCTCACTCTCCGCCAGCTATATTTCGAATCCACAGCTTACGATAAGTACGCCCTGACCCTTCTGTGTTTCCCGGCAATTTCGCCAGATCCTCGATCGGAATGGAACTGGAGAGCCTTCTCCGATAATGCAGGTGTGTGCCGTTTTGCCGGTACTTCTCTGTTGGCCAAACTGGCAGTTCCGTTTCGATGCGCGTTGTAACTAGAGGAATTTGACTCTCGGGCGGCTGGCATGATCCGGCTAAGCTCAAGCGGGGCCGCTTGAAGAGTTGGCGGGTTGAAGCGGTGCTAGCTAAGCGGACTTTGTGGGAAGATTAAATGCCTGTTCACGCCAGTTCATTGGGATTACGGTAAGCAGGTCGCCAAGCGACAACGGCAGCGAACCGGTCCTGTTCATCAGACTTTCGATTGACTGAGGACTAAGCTGAACCAGCTTCATCTGCGCGTGAAGGAAGCATTCGCGCCCCAATCCTAGGAGTTTCTTGAACGAATGCTGCAGTCAGGCGATCCGGACCTTGCGATATCCCCGCGCAAATACCGCCTATTACTGCAGCATGAACTCGCAAACCGATTGGTGGCAATTCACGAACCCAACCCGCACCAGCGACGTCTCCGTACCCACCGGGAAGAGTCGCGAGAAGTCCGCCTTCAGGATCATCTCGTTTGCACCCGCAATCGTCTTCGCTCCCGTCGGCTCGGTCTTCACCGCCTTGCCGTTCTTCAGCAGCACGCGGTACTCCGCGTTGCCCGACAGCCCATTCGCCGGCCCAAGCTTGATTTCGCGCAACCCCCGCAGCTTCCCGGCTACCACCATCGGCGTGTGGGGCTTCGCACCCGTGCGAGGCAGAGCGTCCGCCAGCGCCTGCACCTTCTTCTGCTTCTCGCTCGGCTCCGTGTGTACGCCCAGCGCGTTGTAGTCAGGCTGCGTCGCAATGGCCATCTCATACGCGTTTAGCGCGCCGGCATTGTCGCCTCGCGCCGCCAGCACCTGGCCCAGGTGTTTCCCCGAATCTATATTCAGCGCGCCCATCCACCCTGCCTGGATATAGCTCAGCGCCTGGTCCAGCTTGTTTTCGCGGAAGTAGATCCACCCCAGGGTGTCCCAAGTCGCGACAATCAGGTTCGTCTTCTCGCGCAGCACCTGCGGATCCTCGTCCAGCGTCCACCCGTTGCTCTCCTCCGCCAGCTTGTCCAGCGCCGCGCTCGTCGACGTCTCCGCCAGCGGCAGGTCCAGCGACGCGTCCGCCAGCTCATAGGCTGCGTCGTTCAGCGTCTCCGCGTCCTCCGCATTCTTCAGCACCGCCTCCAGCGCAGTCCGCCCCTTCTCTTTATCGCCCGCCAGCAGGTATGCCTGACCCAGCTCAATGCGTGCGGTTTCGTTCTTGCCATCCGCCGGAAGCCGCGTAAATGCAGCCTCGCCCTCGGCCACCGCGGTCTTCGCGTCGCCGTCTTCGATCAGCATATTCAGCAGTTGCGTCACCGGGGCCGGGTCCACCGGATCGGACTTCATCCACGCGCGCAGCGTATCCTTCGCGTCCCCGCGCTGGCTCAGCGCCAACTCCAGTTGGATGATCGCAGGGTCCATCCGCTGGAACTCTTCCGGGTGCAGTGTAAGCTCTTTCTTGTAATCCGCCAGCGCCTTGGCCGTCTCGCCGTTGCGCAACTCCATGTAGCCCATCGCGCTCCACAGGTTCTCGTGATCCGGGCTCAGCTTCTGCGCCTGGTCCAGCAGGTCCTTCGCGTTGTACAGGTCTACCTTCTGGATGTCCGCATACGCCTGCTCGATCAGCTTCTCCGCCTCCACGCTCGCGTTTGCACTTTTGCTCTCGCCCGTCCCCGCAGCCGCTCCTGCGCTCGTCGCCGCGCTTGTGCTCGCATCCGCATCGTGCCGCACCAACTGGATATAGAACTCGTCGCCGAGATCCGCATCATCGGCAAACTTCTTGTACGCCTTCAAATCGCTACTCGGAACCTTCTCCTTCAGCACCTCGACGCGCCGCTCCGTGTACACCGTACCTTTCTCAAAGCGGTAGGTCTCGTCGTAGGTTGCGTACGCGCATTTGTAATGCGCCGCCTCCGGCAGCACCGCCGTCCATCCCTCCGGAATCTTCATCGCCGCGTGCGACGTCTCCACCTGCGGCCAGCCCAGGTCCAAGTTCCGCACCAACGGGTCCGTGTCCGCAAACCGCGGCAGGCTCACCGGGGCCACCTGCGGAACGATCTTGTAGTTGTCCCAGTCGCCCGCCTTTTCGCGCTCGTAGTCGAAACTGATCTTGAACGGCCCGCTCATGTCCTCCGGGCGCATCACCTCCGCATTGCTCGACGTCCCCGCATACCCGATCCCGTGGACCATTTGCTGCACCAGCTCTTCATACTGCGCCGGCGCCGTCTGCCGGAACGCCTCGCGCAGAGCCAACTCCGTGTCCCCCCGCACCGTCAGCATCAGCCGCGAGTGCGACGTTCCACTCTTGTCAATCGATCCATCCGCGTCCATGGTCTGGAAGCTCGCAAATGGCGGGTCTGCGGGGGTCCGCGCCACATACGCCGCCCCCGCCGCCGGAACCACCAGCGCCTGCTTGTCCCGAATCGTAGGCACCAGCATCCGGTAGGGCGCGATCTCCGCCGTCGTGTCCAGCCACACCGGCTCCTCCGCCAGCATCACCCGCGTAATCAGGTGGTTGAACGACGCCGGCGATGGCACCGCCTCATTGAAGCGCACGCCTGCGCCGATTAGCACCGCGTCCGCCTTGATCCCCGCCGCTGCCAGCATCGCCGCCAACAGCGTGTGCTTGTCCTTGCAGTCGCCGTACTGGTTGCTCAGAATCTCCGCCGCCGTATGCGGCTGGTACCGCCCAATGCCGAACGCCACTCCGATATACCGCACCTGCGTCGACACGTATGCGTACAGCGCCCGCGCCTTGTCTTCATTCGTCGTCTTGCCCGCCGTCAGCTCAGCCACTTTCGCCTTCACCTCAGGCCCGGGCGTCACGCGGTCTGCCTCCAGCCCCGCGTACCACGCCCCCACTTCCTGCCAGCTCTTGAACGTCGTCCACGCAATCGCCGGCAGCTTGCCCTGGTCCGCGTCCAACTCCTGCTCCGCGGTCCACACCGTCTTCTTCTTCGCCTCGGATGCTGCGTCCGCCTCTTTTCCCGCCATCGGCTTCAGTTGCGACGCCGTCCAACGCCACACATGCATCCCGCCCGCGTCCGTCTCCACCGCCTTGATCGTCGGACTCCACACCGTCACCGCGACCCCCGCCGGCACGCGCAGCTCCACCACTTCCGCCAGCGCCACGCTCTCGTCCACAAAGCTCTCCTGCCCCCAGAACTGCCCCGGCGCCTCGGACTTCGTCGTCGTAACCTTGGCCCTCCACTCCAGCCGGTCGCCCACCCGCAGGCTCCGGATCGGCAGCTGCTTCTCCTTCAGGTCGCTGTAGAACGGCGCCTCCCGGGTCACCGGCGCCGGCATGTCCAGCGCGTCCGTCGCCGGCGTCTCCGCCACCGTCCCATCCAGATGCCGCACCCGCGCGTACTCGAACTCCACCTTCTGCGAGTTCGCCGCATATGCCACCGAAACCACCCCCAGCGCTTTCACCGCCGCATCCGACTGCACCCGCGCCGACACGGTCCGCTCCAGCGCGCCCGTCCCATCCGCCGCATATGTATACACGGACTCGGTGCTATCGAGGACAATCGACTCTTCCGCATAGCTCGGCGGGTTCGCAACCGCAGTGCTTTGGGTCTTCGTTGGAGAGGTCGCCGAAGTCCCGGCGCCCTGCGCCCCCACGTACGCAGGCCGCAAACACGCGATCATACCGACAATCGCGGCCACAAAGGTACAGATCAACCGGGCCGGGTAACGCATAAGTGTCCCCCGGTATACCAGACCCCACTCCGCCCGTCCATCCATTTCACTACAGACCTACCAGCATCCGCACAGCTTGCCCGGGGGCTCCAACCCGTTTTTCAGGACTCATATCTTCGTGCACCCTTCGGAGAAACCATCCGTCAGGAGGAATCGTGGGCTGAATGGCATTCGTATTCGGGTGCGGCCATACTCGGGGACGAGCGCGTGGAGCACTAGACTGCATCCACCGCCAAGCGCGGCTCTTCGTGTCCCGCAGTCGAACGTTCGCCTGCCAAGAAGCTCGCTGCTATTGCGCTGCCGCTCTGACGATTGCCACAGGACCCAGCAAGCCGGAGGGCAGCAGCGGAGAATCTGCCTTGTACGGAGCAATGTCGGCGTAGGTGTATTTCGCCGCGCCGGGCTGCTGGTCGCCGATGAGGCGATTGACCCAAGCGTTGATCACCGTGACGCTGAGCGTGTTCGCTCCGGGCTTGAGGACGGCGGTAACGTCGACGCGATACGGCGCATGCCACACGATGCCAAGAGGCTTGCCGTTCACGGTGACCGAAGCGAGGTTCTTCACATCGCCCAGGTCGAGCCAAAGCCTGGCGCCGGACCGGAACCACGCCGCCGGAGCCTGAATGCTGCTGGTGTAGGCGCCTTTGCCGGAGAAATACTTCACGCCCGCGTCGGCGCTGTCGCTCCACGAGATCAGCTTGTCGAGCGTGATCGACGCCGGCGCGCCGCGGCCGGGTTGGAAGGCGACGCTCCATGGCCCATCGAGCGTGCTCAGTTTTGTTTCCACCACGCGCGGCAAGGTTAGAGAAGGCGCGGTTGCCGGCTTGCGGAAGACGACGAAGACCGTGCCCCAGGGCTCAAGATGCATCGGCACCGTGGTGCGGCCGTCGGCGATGGTGTAGGAAGCGGGCTCGGTCCTGCCGGTCTCCGCGTGCCATAGCTCCGGCGCTTTGCCGGTAACGCGAAAGGTTGCGGCGAAAGTTTCGTCGCGGTCGTTACGGTTGTCGAGGAAGTAGATGTCGCTGCCGGCAAGCTTGCGATGGACAAACTCGATACGCGTATCGGGGAGCGGCCGGGTGTGTTCGAAGTCCGGCGCGACATTGAGCGCTTGCAGCACCGATGCTGCGTCCTGGCCCGCATACACCTTGCCCTTGCCGACGGAATGCACGCCGGCGCCATCGCCGAATAGTTCGTCGTTGAGGCGAGTGAACTCAGCCTGATCGTCGGCGAGCGAGGGCGTGTCGGTCGGCTTTGGCCCGGCGACAACCGCGCCTGCGGCGACCAAGGAATGAATGGCGCGCAGCACCGGCAGCGACATGTGCCGGCTATAGGGGTCGAGCGCCAGTACGAGGTAGCGCATGCCGCTATGGGTCGCGAGTTGTCCATTCTCAACATGGATGGCGTGGATGAGGCCGTCGGCGTTGAGGTAGTCGAAGCCGTAGCCGGCGGGCACGTCGGGCGCCTTGGTGGCGAAGATGGCGGTGAGGTTCGAATCCTCGCCGTAGTAGTAGAGGAGATCGGCAGCGAAGCGGCCCTGTTGCAGCAGATAGCTGCTGCGCGCAAGGTAATCGATCCAGGGACCGGCTTCCTCTGCCCAGGTTTCGTTGCGGTTGAACCACTGCCCATACGGTCCCAGCGTCAGGCCCGGCGCTGTTCCCGCGCCGACCAGCGGCTGGTGGGCCGACTCGTGAACGACGATGCGATTGATGCCGTTGAGCAACTCCTGGTCCGCGGTCGGCTTCAGCGTCGCCGGCGACCACGCCCACGCGCTATCGATTCTGGCGGTCATGGACTCGGCCGCGGCAAGGTTCTGCCCATAGATGTGCGCGACCGATGCGGATTCGCGATCGTCCGCGTCGTAGCCGTAGAGTTCCCTGTGCACACCCAGGGGTTGGGTCCACATGGCGCCCATGGGAACGTCGTCGAGCTTTTTTACCTCCATGCCATCGGCAATAAAGGCCCGGCCCGACTCATGCGATTCGCCGTAGTGGCCCATGCCGCGTTGCTTCAGCGATGCTTCCACCTGGCCGTAGTGCTCGTCGGCGGTCAGGTCCGCGATGGTCTTGCGCAGGTCCCACAGGAACTGGTCGCTGGCGCGGGCGCTCTGGACTATGCGGCCGGTGAGAACGGGCAACCAGGGGAGTGGATCGTAGCCGCGGCGCTGGCGGAACTCGGCGATCATCTTGTCAGTCCAATTCTGCGTGCCGGCCTCCCAGCTATCGGTGATGACGTAACGGATGCCGCGCTTGCCCATGAAGTCCGCGCCAACCGTATCGCGATAGCTATTCAGGTAGCCATCCATGTAGTTCTTCACGTAGGTCGAGTTCAGTTTGTCGACCTCGAGCCCGGTTGCTTCCTTGGTCGCCGGGTGATTGGTGATGCCAAGCAGTGAGTAGCCAATGCGCAACACCACCCACTGGCCGGCAGGCGGAGTCCAGTCCAGCGTGCCATCGGAATGGAAGCGGCTGGTGAGGTCGATGACATCGCTCTTGCGGATGGCATCGGTGGCAGGGACTTCAGGCGTGGCAAAGCCATAGAGGTCGGGCACCTGGCGGAAGGCGGCCTTCTCCTCGAAATGGTTGATGCGCGCACCGGGATGCAGTTCCAGTTCCGCAATGGAAATCGGCGCTGAGGAAGACTGAGGCGCAGCACCCGTTGGCGACACCTGCGCCGGGAAGGAGACGCGGAAGTATTTTGCCGTGACCGGCGCGAACGAGATGGTGCGCTCGGACGCCCTGGAGTTGGGGATGGCGGCGGCGAAGTGGAAATTCTGACCGTCGTCGCTCGCCTCCAGCGTGGCCTCGGGACCTGCCGCCCCGCCGGCGACGAGGGTCAACGCACGGATGGTCTGCGGCTGGGAGAAGGCAAATTGAATCCATGCCGTGCTGCCGGCTGCGGTGGCCCGGGGCAAGGTGACGGAGTGGGTCAGATCCCCATCGGAGAGCAGCGCAGCATCGATGGCACCGCCGCTTGACGTCACCTGGGGATGCAGCGATTCGAGAAGCACGTCGCTTGCCGCAGCTCGGTAGGCGACGACTGCGCTGTCCGCGTAGAACTGCGGCTCGGCGAAAGCAGCCGGGTTGGCGACGGGAAGATTCTGGAACGGGCCGGTGACTGAGGGAGGATGATTCAGCGTGCCGGCGAAGGGCTTGCCGCCGTCCACCACGGTCTCACTCCACACGTACTTCTTCATTGCCTGCGGTCCGGGCACCCACGGGCCGCCGGTCTCGCTCCAGCCAGGGGAGCCGGCGATGGCTTCCTCCAACCCCAGTTGGTCCGCGAGCGTGGTTGCGTATTTGAATGCGTCTTTCCACTCGGGCGTCATGTAGGCCAGGCGCTTTTCGACAACCTGCGGCGTGGCCAGGGCCGCATCGAAGTTCTGAAAGCCGCCGACGCCGACGCGGTGCATCCATTCCAGGTCAAGCCGGATGCCTTCCTTGGAGATGTTGCCGTTCATCCAGTGCCACCACACCCGGGGCCGCGCGCTCTGGGGCGGATGGAGAAAGCCCTGGCGCAGAGAATCGTTCGCGGTAGCCGCAGGGGACTGCGCAATAGCAGCAGACGCAAACAGCAAGATTAAGCAGGCGCGTTTCATGCCGGAAATTGTACACAGAAACGTCCGCGGCACGACGCGCGCGCCACTTTTCCTGCTCAGGATGTTCTGTTGCTACAAGCTGATCTGGACCAGATTGGCCTTGGGCTGCCACGCTGCGGGAGCCCCGGCTGCCACTCCCGCTTCGGCTTTGAGAATCATATTAGCGGAAGGAATCCCGGTTCGCGCGAACGACTTCTCGCAGTCTGCCGTGGACGGGCCGCGCATGTTGCCTTCCATGTAGGCCAGTCCCGGGCAACGCGAGCAGCTCGCCGTGTGGCTGCAATGGGAGCAGGTGGGCAGGTCGCGCAGGTGCACCGAGCGCAGATCGGTCAACTGCGGGGAGCCACCCCAGATCGAGCTGAAGCTTTGCGTGCGCACGTTGCCGCAGGGCATGGGAAACTGCACGCACGGATACACGTCGCCGAATGGGGAAATGTAGACCAGCGTGTGTCCCGCGCTACAGCTGTAGCCCTCCAGCACGTTATCGTCCACGGTCGTATCCGGATTGCAGACCTCGTCCACGTTGCCGACGTACTCTTCGGTGTGGAAGACCTCTTTCAATTGCTCGGCGGAGATGCCGAGGTCGAGGATGGCCCGGTCGCCGTTCAGCTTGGGCGTGATGGTCGGATCGATGACAAACGCGACGCCAAGTTCCTGCGCCATCGCCCGTACGCCCTTCGCGTCGGAGTAGTTCTTGTGCATCATCACATTGGTGAGGGAAACCTTGATGTCCTGCGCCTTCAGGCGCTTGATGGCCTCCACCGTGCGGCGCAACGATCCGGGCAGCTTGGTAATCGCGTCGTGGANNTCCTTCACCCCGATCATCACCGCGTTGGTCTTCAGCTTGACGTTGAAGCGCAGTGCGCGGGCGTACTCCAGGATCTCGAAGCAATCCCGCCGCATCAGCGGCTCTCCGCCGCTGATGCTCAGGAAGAAGGTTCCGCTCTCGGCGAGCTGCCGGATGGTGTCCTTGATCTCGTCCGTGGTCATCTCGCCGGGTTCGTCGTGGTCCAGGTAGCAGTGCTCGCAGCGCTCGTTGCAGCGCCAAGTAATGTCCATGTGCGCGCTCAGCGGAATGCCCAGCTCGGTCGCTTTCCGGTTCATCTCTTCGAGCAAACTCATGGAACCTCCTTAGGGCTGGATCGGCTGATCGGAGACAACGAGTATGCCATGTTCCGCCAGTTTGCCGATGAACTCTTTTGCGTCCACGCTTGCCTGTTCGACGGTGACATCGAACTCCGTGCACACCTTCTCTTCCAGAATGCGGGAGAGCGGGGTGATGCCATCGGCGGCTTCCCAGATGACCGACCCGGTCGGGTTCAGCGAAAACAGCGTGGAGTCCAGCGTGGACATGATGATCGTTTCATCGCCCAGAAGGCGCGACGCGATCGAGGTACTTTTGGCCAAATACATTTCGTTAGACGACATTGTTCATCCAATCAATTCCCAAACTCGCTGGTCGGGAAAAAAAGAAAGTTGAAAGACCGGCACAGCGGCCACAAAAGCGCACACCGACTCAAACACCAGGCGCACCAGTTCGGCATCGTGCGCAAAGAAGAGAACATTCCGCATCAGCCGCCGGACGGATGCCGCCGGTTCGACCGGCACAATCCGGTTCTCCGCCGCCTTCTCCAGCAGGTAAACCGCGGCGATCGGGGCGGACACGTTTTTTCCGGGCTCGCCGAACTCACCCGCGAAGGGAGTGCCGTAGGCCATGTAGCGGGCGCCGACCTTGCGGACGTAGGAAGCCTCGTCCGTCAGCAGCGTCACGTCGGAGGGCGCCAGCCGCGCCATGGTGGTCTTGCCCGCCTCCGACAAGCCGGAGAACAGGAATGCCTTGCCATTGCGTATTCCGCTGGAGGCGTGCAGCAGGAAGCCACCATTGCGCGCCAGCACCAGGGTATGCACAATGCGCAACACCGAGTCGATGGAGTAAGGGTTCGCCGACTGGCGAATCCGGCCCTGGTGCGTCTCAGGATTCCACCTGGCACGGAAATCGCCGCGCTCCATCCGCCATTCGCCATCCTCCAGCCAGACTTCGGCGTCGGCGTCGGGATTGGACAGGTCGGGGGGAGCCAACTCCATGGAAAACGAGAATTCAGACTCTGCCCCGAGCTTGACGTAATCGCCATAACGCCCATGCAGCATATGGACGAACCCGGCGTCGGTGGTTTCGAGCCCGATAGGGACGCCACCCACCTCAATCACCACCTGGTGACCGATGCTGCTGCGCGAAGGTTCCATCAGAAGCGCCATATAAAAGAGCAACCCGGTTGGTGCGGTATCAGACTTGTTTCCTCGATCGAAGGCGGCGAGCGGGAAGTTTCAGGACGCCGGTATTTCCTCAGAACCTCCCAGGCGGCTACCCAGGAGCAGTGCGATGCGCGTGCAGCAATCTGAACGGCGTAAAATCGACGATACGGTGCGCTGGAAGAATGACCGCTCGGGCTGGATGGAACGGCCGTTGCGGAAAATGCTTGCCACTCGCCCAACCACTCCGCACGCTCCCACCGGCGGATCGCAAGCGGGCACCGAGTCTCCCCGGGTGATCACGTGGCTGGGCGAAATGCGCTGGATGCGATGCGCGGTCAGCTTTCCTTCCTGGCGGTAGAGGACAATCTGCCCCGGATCGAGTTCGGCGAAGGCGCAACGCTGGACGGCAATCACATCGCCGGGCCAGAGAGCAGGCAGCATGCTGGCCCCGGTGACCCTCAGGCGCACCTCGCCGGAGGTGCGAGCGACTTCGTCCACCAACTCGCAGCATACTGCGCGACGCTGTGTTTCTTCATCCATGGGCGGCAGAAACCTACGAAGTCTTCCGGTTGTGCTGGCAGGACCCCTGGGTACCCTGCACCTTGCCGCAGGACAGCGCCAGCGTCTCGAAGACGTGCTCGCAGCGCACGTCAGGCTTCTCGTAGTGCTTCTTGACGATCTGCTTGCCTTCGGCCGCTGAAGGAGTCCGCTTTGTCGGTTCCATTTGATTCATTTTGACCTCATGTCCCCGTTCAACGTTTTGAATGCGTTCGCTAATTATAGGCGTAACCGCCGCACCAGCTATGCCCCGGTTGATCCCAGCTTCAGACTGACAGGCCAAACTCCCGCCCCGGAAACCGGAGCCTTATTGCAGCAACGCTTGGGTCAGCTTGACCGCGCAGTAGGCAGCTGTAGTGCCGCATACCGTGGTCGACGTCGCCAGCGTGCCGAAGTAGATGCTTGCGGCCTGGCCGCTGGTCGAAACGTTGTCTACGGCCATGCCGCTGGCGCCGCCGGTTACGCTGGTCGTGTTTGTCGCCGTTGCAGCCTGGGTGGCGACGGTGAGCGGCAAGGTGAAGGTGTATGCCTCCGGAGTTATGTTATCTGCAAAGAACACGTAGTCCTGAGTCGGGCCCGTGGCCGTTGAGCCGGTAAGGGTGCAGGAGCCGCTGGTGATGGTCGTGGATACCGGGCTGATGAAGGTGAAGACCGTTCCGCTTGACGTCGTTAGAGTCTGTTCCCCGTTAATGCCGGCGACTGCGGCAGCGGTGCAACCGCCGGTGCCGGCAGTTACGTTGGCGATGGTGACCACCTGCCCATTTTTGAAAAGGTTTGCCGCTGTGGTCACGGTTACCGTGGTCCCGGCCTGCGTAAGCGCAGTCGGCGTATAGGCCACGTCCTTGCTATAGATCTCAACAGGCGGCGAACATTCGAACGCGCCACCCGTGGCAACAAACTGGTCGTCGAATTGGACGGCTGCGTTCATAGTACCGGTCGTAAACGCGAACTGACTAAGGCGAATGGACCCACCATGAGTAACGCAAGCGAGCACGTGGCCGCTGTTGATTCCTGCGTCAAGGTAGGCGTTGTCCAGCGTTGGGGCATACAGCGGGATGGCGCCGTTGCAGCCCTCAGTGCTGAAGGTTACGGCCCTCTTGGAGGTCAGCGTGGTTGTGCTGAATCCGAATTGCATAATCTCAGAGTTGGTACCGGTGCAGCCGCTTGTGACGTAACCCACCGCATTCGTCGAGTCGACGATCGGCGCGTCGCGCACACCGTGCGCCGTGGCGCTGAGTGCGCCGCCAACCGGTATCGCTGTCGCCGCGGAAGCGCCGGCAGCCGTGTAGTTGTACAGGTCGCCGTCTGAGTCGCCAAAGAATATGTGCCCGGTGCCGGACACATCGACCACCGGGGACGACAGGTTGAACGTGCTCACTTTAACCGGGTAGGGCGCTGTCGCCTTCGCCGGCGTTCTGTTGAACACCGGAGTGATAGCGTACAGGAAGCCGTTGTTATCGCCCACGTAGGCGGTGTCGTCAGAGTAGTTGACGAACGGAGACGAGTACGAGTCGATTCCGGTCGCGACCAGACCCAGCGGAAGCATATAGTCGCTCGCGGTGCTTCCCGCAGTGCTGCCGGGGATCACCGGGTGAAGTGCGCAGGTTGGCAAAGCGGTCCCGGTATTGGAACAAGTCCCATATTCCGTGCTGCCTCTAGCGATGTGCAGCACGTGCAGGATAGCGCCGAGGTTGGAGTCGTTCTCGACGTAAGCGACCTGCGTGCCGTCCAGCGAGAGAGTAGGCGAGGTGGCTACAGGCCCGACGCCGGAGGCATAGGAGAAGATAAACTCCGGAAAAGTCAGGGTTGCGCACAAGGGCGTGCCCGATCCGCTATAAAGCTGGTTGAATCCAGCAACGTTGGCCTGTGAGCCATTGGTCCCGGCGACAACGGCCGCGAAGGCGAGATTGTTGACGGTATTCGAGTCGGTCAGCACAACTCGGGTTCCTGGCGTCAGCGTGTAGATCGTGACCGTATCGGTCGCCGATACGGCTGCCAGTTCATTGAGGCCTGAAGCACTCAGATTTCGGTTGACGGCCGCTGCCAGGTTTGTTGCCGAAGTCGTCGCGTTCGCAACACTTGCCGTTGCGAAAACCTGAAAATTCAACAACGTATTCAAGGTGGTGCTGGCGGTCAAGGTCAGCGTAGTTGGGGTTCCGACGGTGGGCGTCACCGTGAGGGTAACAGTTCCGCTGCCGGTAAATCCGGTAGTGGTGCTGAACGTCCCAACAACGTGCGCCCGCGTATTTCCAGTTCCGGCGGCGACGTTAATCGGAAACACCGCGTAATCGTTGGTGCAGCTCGGTGCAGCGTTGACGTCGAAGGAATACTTGGCCGGAGTCATGCCCTGCGCCACTCCGCCGGCGCCCAGAGAGACGGCCCAGTCCGTCTTCTCGGATTGCCCCCTGCCGGAGTGATCCCTGTGGGACGCGGCCAACCAATTGGCCTGGGAGTTCCTGAAGGCTACATCCCCGGCCGCAGGTCCCCGCGCCGGAAGCCCTCGCTTCAACTGCTGCATGACGTAGCGGGGATCGTTGACGATCCTGGACCACCGATCGTAGGTGCCCTTCTGGATCGCCTCATCCGCCGTGCCGGGATCGGCAAAGACTATGTGGTGGTGCGTCCAATCCTCAGGCATGCCGGTGATCTGCACGCCGCCCACGGTGACCCCCGGGGCTTTCTGCGCCTGAACGGAGATGCCAAAGCCCGCAATCATCGCCAGCGACAGGGACATGAGGAGCAACCTGGGGGAGGAAGGACTGGCAATACGCATGACTCTCGAATTCTCCGATCTTACGTTGGCTCAAGTACTTGTGGGCTTCGCTGATCGTTCGGCACGAGATGCTCGGAGCGCATACGCTAACGGCTTTTGCCTCATTCAGCTCGGGCTCGGCAGAGCCCAAGGATGAGAAGACTCTAATTTTAGAGGACGAAATCGCTGCTCGGCGACAGATTTCTTCTTCGATTATACCGTGCTCCGGCGCTGTTGCAACGCTCCCTGTGGCGCGAAAGCGGTACCGGTTTCATTCCTTTTCCATAGTGGAATGAGCTGGGTAGCAGCAGCCCTGAGGATGAGAGGGGGAAGGAGCCTCGCGCGGTTGTCCGGCCTACGAGAAGAATGAGTCAATCTTAACCCGGAGGCTGAATGCGCCATGGCCCGGCCCGAACTGCCTCAGCGCCGAGGGACCCTGGAGAGCAGCCGCAACGGGCGGAGCATACGAACCTGCCAGGTCCGATAAAACCCGAGCTTGGCGGCAAAGGCGTAGTCGGGCTCGATGACCCGGCCCAGCAGGATCCGGAGGTGACGCAGCCGCGGACCGAGTCGCGGCCAGCCGGGAAGTTCAAGCTCCAGGTAGAACGCATGCAAGGCGCGCCAGTCGGGAGGCTGNNTGCCGCGTGCGGGCCGGCGCGGCAGGGGGTTGGAGCGTCAGGGCGAGGTCGGGTTGCAGCCGGCGCGCCATTGCCAGGCCGAGGATCAGCAGGCTGGCCAGCCCCGCGACTTCCGGCCGAAGCTGAAACCCATCTTCCCCGCCGGCGAGCTTCTGAAACGCGAGTTGCAGGTCGACGATGAGGCTGAGCCGCTCAAACCGGTGGCGCACGGCGTGAAGACAAAGATAGAGCAATTCATCGTCCGCAGCGAGCTGCCGGCAAGGCTGTCCCTGGAAATCCGCAGAAAGCGCTCTCCGCAAGGCGCCCTCCACGCGGAAGTTGAACGCCAGCGGATTCTCAACGTCATGGTGCAGTTCCACGGTCGTGCCTTTGCGGTACCACTGGCAGTGGTAGTCGTCGGGGACGCCGGAGGTGAACCCGATTGCCTTCAGGGCGTCGCCGGCGCGCGCCATATCCGCTTTGGCAACCAGCAGGTCCAGGTCGTAGCTCACGCGTAACGCGGTGGCTCCGTAGAGCCGCTCGGCGAGGAGGGGGCCTTTGAGCGGAACCGCCTTCAGTCCTGCCCGCTCGAACGCGCGCAACACGCCTTGCAACTCCGCGCTCCAGTAGAAGGCAGTGATCGCGGCTTCGCGCTCTATCTCGTTCAGGCGGCTGGCGATGGCTGGCGAAAGCGGGACTTGCTGCGACCGCGCGCGAGCCACTACCCAGGGCAGCACATGTTCCGCCTGGGCCAGCGCAAGCACGGTCTCCCACTCCGCGTCCTCGATGGCCCGGTCGCCGCCCTGCCCGCGCAGCAGTTCCAGCAGACACTGCATGCCCGGTCTCACCGGTTCCCCCGCGGGTTTAGCAGCCTGGATGGGATCGCGGGGATCGCGGGAGCGGTTGAGCGGCGCTGTTGCCATTCGGGAAGTATGCCACGACGCGGCGGCGGCAGCGCCGAAGTCGCGGCCCGGGCGGGCGAATGGCGATCAAGCGATACGGGGAAGCCAGCAGTCTGCTGCCGGGGGAGGCTTTCGTCGTGGCCGGCAGGTTCCGCGCCTCGTCGGCCTCGAACGTTCTAAAATGCGCCATGCCTGTAGATGCAAAACATCTTGAGCCGCGCTGGCCTGCGATGGTCGCACTGCTCGCCGTCGGCGGACTGCGCCTGGCGTTGCCAAGTTCTTTGGCGGTCGGTCCCGACTGGCTGTTTCTCGTAGTGCTCGGCGTCCTGATCCTGCTCTATGGATTGGCGGGCCTGCTCGGACGCTATGGCTTCAGTACCGTCCTCGGGTATTTGCTGGTCGCCCTGGTCACTGCGGACATGAGCTGGTCGCTCGGCCTGCTGGTGGCCGGGCTGCCGTCGCACCAGCAGACCCCGATCGTTCTGCTGCGCTCAGCCGCGGCGCTCTGGTGCACCAACATCATCGTCTTCGCCTCGTGGTACTGGCGGCTGGACGCCGGCGGCCCACACGCCCGTGAGCAGCGGGGAGTCCATTGCGATGGCGCGTTCCTGTTCCCGCAAATGGCGCTCAGCCCGGAAGCCCGGCGAGAAATGTGCGAGGACACCTGGTCCCCGGGTTTCATCGATTACCTGTTCCTGGCCTTCAATACCAGTACCGCGTTCTCGCCCACGGACAGCCCCGTCCTCACCCGCTGGGCCAAGGTGCTGATGATGATCCAGTCGTTCATCTCGCTGGCAACCGTGGCCCTGATCGCCGCTCGCGCCGTCAACATCCTTTGAGCTTTGCTGGCCCGGATATCGCAGGCCTGGCGGCGCGCTTCGCCAGCTACGGCTCCAGCGCCTTCAGCGCCGCCGCTCCCAACCGCTCCGCCAACTGTGCCTTATACAAGCTTGCCGGCTGCACCACATGTCCCGGCGACTCGATATACCCCTGCGGCAGTGGAGGCCCCTCATCCTGCGGATGCACTCCGATAATCTTCATCGCCGCCGTCGTCTCCTCGCCCGAACTGCCGACGGACCAGTTCGCCGCGCCTGGTGGATTCTGGATTAGCAGCGTTGCCGCCGAGCTGTTCCACACCACGCCCCAGCCCATCGCCCACCCATGGCCCGTGCCCATCTGCCCGCGGTTCATCAGGTCGATCCCGCCTCCAGGCACATGCGCGTTATCCACCAGCAAGCCCGTCGCCCAGCGTTGGTGCGGCTGGATGTGCCCGGTCCCGCGAAACGTCGAGTCCAGCACCACATTCGGCCCCTGGTTCCTTGGGCCGGTCATCACATACATCTCATCGTCGCCCACCGACGAGCATCGCAGCATCAGCAACTGCCCGCCGCGCAGCGAAAAGTCCGCCGGCTTGGCCGCGCTGGTAATCGTCGTGGTGTGGTGGATCGCAACGTCCTCCATCGTGATCCGGAACACGTCCTCAGCCGCGTCGATGCCTTCGGTCGTGTCGTCCGCCGCCAGGTCGCGCACCCAGCCATCCCTCAGCCCATGCAGGTTGACCAGCCGAAACAGCGGATCGGTGAACGCAACGCTGCGCGGCGGCGCCACAATATGCAGCGATTCCACGCCATCCTGCTCAATGCCGCCGCTCACGTCCACCTTTAGCACCTCCGCGCCCTCCGGCGGCAGAAACGCGCGGTCATAGGAGTCGGTCAGCGGCACGTCCAGAGTCAGCACATTGCCGTTGCGCGCCGCAACCCGGCGCATGGTGTGGATGGCGTTGCCGACCCAGACCTCGGGCTTGCCATCGCGCACCATCGTGTCCATGCCCATAAAGTGCAGCCACTGCGGCGTGGTGACGCGGGTAATGCGGATGCTGTCTCCTGCCGCGAACGGCGACGCATCGTCCAGCGTGATGGTCTGCGCGCCCGAAGGCACATACGCCTCGGCGATGTGCGCCGGCGTCCCCAGCGCCTTCACCTTCTCATCCCCGCCCATCGCGACGGCCACGTGCGGCTCGCCCGTCATCTTCAGCGTCGTCCCGCCGGCTCCCGTCCCGCTTCCGCGCAGCACCACTCCGCAGGCTGCAATATTCAGCGGCCCGCTGCACTGAAACGTCCCCGGCGCCAGCAGCACCGCCCCGCGAAACCCATCCTTCAGCGCCATCGCCGAAACCTCATCGATCGCCCGCTGAATCGCCGCCGTATCGTCGCCGCCAGACGGAGCGACGGTGCGCGCCACAGGTACCTTCGGCAGCGTAACGCCGCCGCCCATGTACCCGGCATACGAGAAGTCGACGATGCGGTCCCCGCGCGGCAGCGTCCGATACACCAGTTTCCCGGCCGCATCCACCGACACCCACGCTGGCTGCCGTCCCGCCGCCCACGCGCAAACTGCGGCCGCACCAATCACCGCAACCGCCAGCAACCCGACCCACCCTCTCAACCGTAAGCGCATTCCCGCCTCCCGACGCCTCGATTGTAGGCCCCGACCTCCGTTTGACGCCCATCCGGCGCGGTGTTAGGCTCCGCTGCAGCCGAAGGCCGGCAGCCATGTTCGTTCTGTTTCGCACCGTCACTTACGCCACGTTCTTCGTCGGATTCCTGCTCGTCTATCTTCCCTCGCGCGTGCTGCTCTGGTCGGGCATCGTACGCCCGGCGACCATGGAGGCTCCGCAGATCGCGGGGATGATGGTCGCTAGCGCCGGCGCACTGCTCGCGCTGTGGTGCGTTGTCACATTCGTCGCCATCGGCAAAGGCACGCCCGCGCCCTTCGACCCGCCGCGCCGTCTGGTGGTTCGCGGGCCGTACCGCTTTGTGCGCAATCCTATGTACCTCGGCGGCGCACTCACCCTGGCCGGGGCAGCGCTGTTCTACCAGTCGCTGTTGCTGCTCGCGTACGGCTCCATATTCCTGTTTGCCGCCTGCCTGTTCGTGCTGTTTTACGAGGAGCCGACCCTGCGCCGCACCTTCGGTGCCGACTACGAAGCCTACCGCCGGCGCGTCGGCCGTTGGCTGCCGCACGGGTAAGTTCCTCGATCAAATGTTTGTGGTGTACAGTTTCTCCATTATGCGGATATATCTGGCTTTGCTCGTCATCATTGTGGGGATGGCAGTCTTCGTATCCCGTCAGGATGAGCGCGCCGCCCAACAGGCCGCACAGAAAGCCGCACAGCTTCACAAATCGGCTACCGCCGCTAAACCGGACGAACAACATCCCGAAGAAAACATACCCAACCCCGCAGGGGACACCCCAGGTTGGTACGGCTTTTTCCGATGGCCCAACGGGACGGCAACATTGGCTCTGATTCTGACGCTCTTGGCTATTGCTGAGCAAACAAAACACACCGCTAGAGCATTTTCGCGTTAG
>PLUT01000202.1 GCA_003162875.1 Granulicella sp. | reverse complement strand
CAGCCCCAGGGTGCCAGTTGCGCCGCTGTAGTTCATCAGGTAGGCCATGGCCAGCATCGCCGCCACTGTGATGATTGGGAAGATCAGCTTGCGCGCGACCGACAGGAGGACCTTGCCCATCGCCCTCGGTCCCATTCCGGAGAAGGCCGCCGCCAGCAGCGACGCGAACATGCACGACGTCCCCGAAGCCGACAGCCAATTGAAATTGAACATCGCCGCATACTTTACCGGCGCGGAGACCACCGGCGGCATGCGCAGAATCTGGTTGTGCAGTCCCGGCCACGCAAAGGACCTGGAGACGCTGTTCAGTCGAACCAGAACATGTTGATCTCCCCACACCAGCACAAACACCACCAGCAGCGCATACGGCATCCATGCCAGCCAAATCTCGCGAGCGGAATAATGCGGATTCAACCTGAGATCATGCGACCGCATGGGCAACTCGTCGGTTACCACCTTCATGGACTCATCGACCTTGCGTTCGTGCGCCTGGTTGTGGCGAGGCTCCCAGAAGCGCAGCAGCAGGATCAGCGCGCCCATCGCCCCGATCGAGGCCAGAATATCCGCCAGTTGCGGTCCTATGCAGTTTGAGACGTAGACATGGATGGCCGCAAACACGACTCCGCACGTCAGCGTCGCGGGCCACACCTCGAGCATCGCCGGCAGCCCGCTGGTGACCAGAATCAGATAAGCGGGCAACAGCAGCGAAAACGGCGCGCTCAGCCAGCCCGCCATGCCGCTCACCTTAGCCAGGGGCAACCCCGTAATCGCGGCCAGTGTAATGACCGGGATGCCGATCGAGCCGAAGGCTACCGGCGCGGTGTTTGCCAGCAGGCAGATCGACGACGCGTACAGCGCAGAGAAGCCCAAGCCGACCATCATCGCCGCCGCGACGGCTACGGGAGTTCCAAATCCGGCGCAGCCCTCGATGAACGCCCCGAACGCGAAGGCAATCAACAGCGCCTGCATGCGCTTGTCCGACGTGATGGAGCCGATTGAGTCCTTGATGACCTCGAACTTGCCTGTCGTTACGGTCACCTGATACAGGACAATCGCCCAGAACACGATCCAGGAGATAGGGAAGATTCCAAAGCACGCGCCATACGCCGCGCTGCTCACTGCGTGGGCAACCGACATTCTGTACGCGAAGATTGCCAGCGCCAGGGTGGCACCCAGCCCTGCCAGCGCCGCGATCCACGAAGGCTTGCGTTTGACCGCCAGTAAGAACAGAAGCAGCAGCGTCGGCAGGATTGCGAGTCCCGCGGAGAGGCCAAGGCCCCGGCCGAAAAGATAGTAAGGTTGAGGCCAGAGTCCGTCCATTCCAGAAAACCTCGCTGCACAGAAGAGTAATGCATCGGCCCCGAAGCGGGCCGTTGCAGCGAGATTTTCGTCAGCAGGTCGCGATCTTCAGCGCAGCGCCGCCGTGCTTGTTCCAGCCGGCGAGACCAGAGACTTCGCTACGGCGAAATGGCTGGAATAGTCCGCGCCGAGCACAGAGAGTACGGTCATGATGCTGACAAAGACAAGCCCCCATCCCAGCTTCCACGCCTTCTTTGCCAGCCGGCTCACATGTCTTGCAGAATGCTTCATAGCCCCTCACCTGGGACCCTATCGTTGCCAATCCAGGATCGCCCGCCTCAGTCGCCAACTTCTGCGGGCAACCTGAGGCAATCAGATTCCTTTCGTCGTAAAGATTGGGTAGGGAATCTGCTAAGAATCCGTAAGTTTCAAGATCCCGGGAACCGCTCCCTCGACCGGCAGTTCCCAGGCGGTGCTTGGTAGAGTAAGGGTATGAGCAACAATGCAACGGGATCGGCAGAGATGCCGGGCGGGTTCGTCTGGGGCGCCGCCTGCGCCGGAATCAAGGCCAGCGGCAAGCCGGATGTGGCCGTCGCGGTGGCAACTTCGCGGGACACAGCCGGAGTCTGCGCGGTGGGCGCGGCAGCGTACACATCGAACCGGGTGGTCGCCGCTCCTGTAATCGTAGGGCAGCGTCATTTGCTTTCCACCGGAGGCCGTGTCGGCGCGGTGCTGGTGAATTCGGGCAACGCCAACTGCGCCACCGGACCCGCGGGAGTGGATGGCTGCATCGCCACCTGCGTCGCCGCGGCGGAAAGTTTCGGCTGCATCTTCGACGAGGTCATTCCCTCGTCCACGGGCATCATTGGCGTGCCTTTTCCCGCGGAAAAGGTGGTTGCCGCGATGCCGGCGCTGAAGGCTGCGGTCGGCAACACGCCGGAGCATGCGGAGGCGTTCGCGCAGGCCATCATGACTACCGACACCCGCATGAAGACTTCGCGAGCGGCAATACCGATAACCGGCAGCGAGTCGCCATCCACTGCCGATTCCGATTCCCATTCCCATTCCGAAGTCCGCATCTGGGGCTGCGCCAAGGGCGCCGGAATGATTGGCCCGCGTCTTGCTGCGCCGGTCGGGGCCGCCGCGCCGCCGCACGCCACCATGCTGGTCTATCTCTTCACCGATGTCGCGGCCTGCGCGGAGCATCTGCAGGCAGTACTTGCCGCCGCCGTCGAACCCAGCTTCAACTCCATCTCCA
>PLUT01000174.1 GCA_003162875.1 Granulicella sp. | reverse complement strand
CTAGAACTTGTTCCACAAGAGCTGGTTGTAAATCTCGTGATGGAACTGAAGCTCCGCCGGTTTCACAATCGTCCCCAGCAACCGCGGGCAGCGGTCGGCCGAGGCCTGTTTCAGCTCTGCATAGCGCTCCTTGACATCCCCGCCCAGCAGCTTTGTGGTCCAGGCCGATTTCCGGAAGTCGTCGATCGCCGTGTAGATGTTGTCCGGCAGGAAGCGCTTCGCGTCGCGTAGGTTCTTGACCTTCGAGGTATCGCCTTCCAGGCCGGTCCTGAAGATGGCGTACAGCACCAGGTAAGGATTCGCATCCGGCGCCACCGCTCGCACCTCAGTGCGCGCGGACCGCTCGTTGCCGATCGGAATCCGCACCATCGCTCCCCGGTTGACCGCCGAAGCGTTGAGCTGGTTGGGCGCCTCAAAATGGGGATCGAGTCGGCGGTACGCGTTGACGCTCGAGTTCATCGTCAGGCAGATATCCAGTCCGTGGGTCAGGATGCGGTCCACAAACTGCCAGGCCAGGTGCGAAATCTTCTCTTCGCCCTTGGGGTCCCAGAACAGGTTCTTCGAGCCCTTCGAGACCGACACGTTGGTGTGCATGCCGCTTCCGTTCACGCCGACCACGGGTTTGGGAAGGAAGCTCGCCGTCATTCCCATCTGGGTCGCCACAGTTCTGCAGATCAGCTTGTAGAGCTGGATCTGGTCCGCCGCGGCAACCACCTCGCCATACCCGTAGTTGATTTCGAACTGCGAGGGTGCAACTTCGGGATGGTCTTTCTCGTTCTGGAATCCCATCGCCCGCTGCACTTCCGCGGTCGCGTCGATGAACTCACGCAGCGGATCTCCCGGCAGCGAGTGGTAATAGCCGCCGGTATTCACGTACTCAAAGGCGCTGGTCTCGTGATACTTCCGCTCCGCGTCGACGCCGTCAAACAGGAAGCCCTCGATCTCGTTCGCCGCATTCAAGGTGTAGCCGTGCTTGGCGAACATCTCGTTCGAGAACTGTTTCAGCACTCCGCGGATGTCGGCCGAGTAGGTGCCGCCGTTCTTGTCGATGACATCGCCGAAGACCACCACCTTGCCCGGCCCAAACACATCCGCCGGAACCCAGTAGAACGCTGCCCAATCGATGCCCAGGCGAAGATCGCTCTCCTTCTGCGCGGTAAAGCCGCGAATCGAAGACCCGTCAAAGGTCAGGTTGTCCCAGCTCTTCACGATGAACTTCTTGTCGTAGTCGAGCATGTGCAGCCGGCCTTCGAGGTCGCTGAACATAACGGTGACAGCCTTGATGCGCGGCTCGCCGGCAAGGTACTTCAGCCGCTCTTCGCGGATGACCTCGGGAGCCACTCGCTTCTGGCGCTGCTCCTTCGCCTTCAGGTTTAGGTCTTCCAGCTCCGCATACGAAAGTTCCAGAAAATCACGATATTCGCTCGCCATGACGCTCCTTCTAAGGTTGGGGGTGAATTAGTTTTACGCGGCACCTGCGATTTGAGGTGGTCTGGAACCAGACAACGTGAGTTCACAGAGCCGGAAAACAGTCGCCGCGTGTCGTCTCCAAAAATAACAGATTTCGTCCGGCTTCTGGTTGGGTCCGCCGTATTATCGCGATCTCCCAGGTATTCCCGGTCGCCGGGGCCTAGCCGGGCCGCCTCGTCAGCCGGCCTCCCACCCTCCCGGAGGGCTCTTCCCCGGGACGCGGTTTGCCCGAATATCGCCCGTCTCCGAAGCAGCGTCCTTGCTGCAAACGGGCGGCGGGAAACCCGAGCTCAAGGGCATTTTCGGGATACCACCGGCGCAGGGGCTCCTGGGAAAAAACCCGCGGAATCGGGAGTTGAATCGGGAGTGCCATTTGTAACCACACACCCGCGCCGTTGTGATAAGTTTGACAAGGTTCATCATTCAGTCGCGCGCAGAAAATCGCCGGCTGCCGCAACCCGCTTCCCTTCGGAGGGTCTTCCAAATTGGGCATGAACATGGTTCCCACGCGCCTTTTTTTCACCAAGGGCGTGGGCAAGCACAAAGAACGTCTCACCTCCTTCGAGCTGGCTCTCCGCGACGCCGGAATCGCCGCACAGAACCTCGTCCGCGTCTCCTCCATCTTCCCGCCGCAGTGCAAGCTGATCGGAAGGAAAGAGGGACTGAAGTACCTGAACCCGGGCGAAGTGGTCTTCGCCGTCATCGCGGAGAACTCCACCCGCGAAGCTCACCGCCTGGTGGTCTCCTCGATCGGAGTGGCCATCCCGACCGACCGCAACACCTACGGCTATCTTTCAGAGCACCACAGCTTCGGCGAGACTGAGGACCAGGCCGGCGATTACGCTGAAGAACTCGCCGCCGAAATGCTGGCTACCACGCTGGACGTGGAATTCGACCCCGACAAAAGCTGGGACGAGAAGAAGGAGATCTACCGCATCTCCAACAAGATCGTTCGCACCTCCAACGTCACCCAGTCCGCCGTGGGCGATAAGAACGGCCGCTGGACCACAACCATCGCCGGAGCCATCCTCCTCTTCGACGACAAGTAGCCTGAACCTGCAACCATAAGGGAGGCGCTGGCATTCGGCCGGCGCCTTTCTGTTGCACCGGGGGTCCCAGCAATGTCAGCGCCAAGCACCCGCGTCGCTCTCATCCAGATGGCCTGCGCGCCCTCCACCGCGCAGAACCTCGACCACGCCTCGGACATGGTCCGCGAGGCTGCCCGCGCCGGCGCCCGGATCGTTTGCCTGCCTGAGCTGTTTCGCTCCCAGTATTTCTGCCAACGCGAGGACCACGCCCTTTTCGCGCTGGCCGAGTCCATCCCCGGGCCCAGCACCGAGCGCCTCGCTGCCATCGTCCGCGACGAAAAGATTACCCTGATCGCCAGTCTCTTCGAGCGTCGCGCCGCGGGCCTCTACCACAACACCGTCGCGGTGCTTGACCACGCCAGCCCCGCGCCCGACCACATCGTCGGCATCTACCGCAAGATGCATATCCCCGACGATCCGCTCTACTACGAGAAGTTCTACTTCGCCCCGGGCGACCTCGGATTCCGCGCAATCCCCACCAGCGAAGGCAACGTCGGAGCTCTCATCTGCTGGGACCAGTGGTATCCCGAGGCTGCCCGCCTGACCGCGCTAATGGGCGCCAACATCCTCTTCTACCCGACTGCCATCGGCTGGCACCCCGGCGAAAAATCGGAGTTCGGCGAAGCGCAGTACTCCGCCTGGCAAACCATGCAGCGCGCCCACGCCATTGCCAACGGCGTTTTTGTCTGCGCGGTCAACCGCGTCGGCCACGAGCACGGCGACGTCGTCCTCACCAACCCCGACGGCGCCACCACCGAGATTCGCGGCGCCGGCGACCACACCCCCGCCTCCGGCCTGGAGTTCTGGGGCGGCAGCTTCATCGCCGACCCTTTCGGCCGCATCCTGGCGCAGGCCTCACCCGACCGCGAAGAGATCCTGACGGCCGACCTCGACCTCTCCCTGGTGGAAACTACCCGCCAGCACTGGCCCTTCCTGCGCGACCGCCGCATCGACGCCTACGCCGGCATTACCGGCCGCTTCATCGACTCTTCCCAGTAGCCGCGCTTCGCTGCCCTACTGCGCCACTACCGACAAGCCGCGCATGATGTTGATAACGGCGGGCGCGAGCAGAACAATGAACAGACTGGGGAAGATGAAGAGCACGAGCGGAAAGATGATCTTGATAGAGGTCTTTGCCGCCATCTGTTCGGCAAGCTGACGCCGCTTGAGCCGGATGGTGTCGGCGAAGGCGCTCAGGGCGCGGGCGATTGGGGTGCCGAATCGCTCCGTCTGCATCAGCATGCTGGAGAACGCGTCAATGTCGCTGAGCTCGCTGCGCTCGGCCATGTCGGCCCAGGCCTGAATGCGCGGCTTTCCCGCGCGCTGTTCGCGGTTGATCTGCAGCAGTTCTTCGGTGATCTGCGGGTGGCTGATTCCGAGTTCCTGACCGACTCGCAGCAGCGCCTGGTCGATGCCCAGGCCCGCGTCAACACAGATGACCAACAGATCGATCGCATCGGGGATGCTCCTGCGGATCTTCTCGCGGCGACGCTTGACCAGGCGGGTCAGCGCAATATTTGGGGCGATGAAGGCGATAGCGGGAAGAGCGACCATCCAGAACACCCGGTCAAACGGGATGAAGGAGCCGGCGACCAGCCCGAGCGCCGGGCCGACAACGCGCGCCGTGTCATAAACGTCGACGGGAAAGTGCCCCTTGTATCCGGCGTTGGCGAGCCGGGCGGGAAGGTCTTCGGCATCCGCCAGGCCAAGCCGCGCGCGGACCCAGTGCACCACAGCGAAAAACCTGCGGCCTCTTTCACTGGATATTGGATTGGCGCGCCGGTAAGCTCTTCCCCGGTACGTAACCTCGCGGATGCGCTGCATGGTGGCGCGGGAGACGCGCGTGAAGAATAGCCACACGGCGATCGCGAGAGCGGAAAAGATCGCGCTGCCGAGACTGAGATAAAACAGAGAATTCATGGTAGCGCCTAGACCTGAACATTGACGATCTTGCGAATGAAGACGGCCCCGATCAGGATGAAGATTGCTCCGGTATAAAGCAACTGGTGCCCGAGGGGATCATGGAAGAGAATGTTGGAGTAGCCGGGGCTCACGATATTGATCAGCACCAGCATGATGACCGGCAGTAGGCCGAGAATCCAGCCGGTCAGCCGTCCCTGGGCCGTGCGCGAGCGAACTTCGCCTCCGATGCGGACCCGGTCCCGGATGACGTGCGCGGCGCGGTCCAGAATCTCGGTCAGGTCGCCGCCTGTCTCCTTTTGTACGAGAATCGCGGTGATCAGGAACTGCAGGTCCCGCGACGGAATGCGCGATCCCATCTGCAGCAGCGCGTCGCGAAAGTGGACGCCTAGCCTCTGCTGCTGGTAGACCTGGACAAACTCAAAGGCGAGCGGCTCCGGCGATCGCTCAGCGATCATCTCGATGGAGGAACCGATGGAGTGGCCGGCGACCAGGGCGCGGGCCATCAGGTCGATCGCATCGGGCAAGGCCGCGTCGAATGCCTTAAGCCGGCGGTTGCGTTTGATGCGAAGGAAGGCGTAGGGCATGAATGCGCCTGCCAATGCTGCGGCGCTAACAGTCAGCGGGTTTTGCAGTATCAGATAGCTAATCATCCCAAAGCCCAGACCCGCACCCGCGGAGGTGGAGACAACTGCGCCCAGACTCATTTTGCTGTTTGCATGGAGCAGCAGCACTTTGAGTTTCTTGCCGAATCGGTAGCGCTGCAGGAACAAGTCGAAGGGGATGGAATAGCCCCATGGCGTCGCCTTCTCCAACTCCGCTCCACCGGCACCGGCGTGAGCTGGAATCGACTCGTGAATGCTGACCAGCCGCTGCCAGGTGATTTTGCTCGGCTTCGCTGGGCGCATGGAGATCATCAGGATGGTGAAACTGAGCGCTAGAACAGCGAAGAATGTAACGATGAGCGGGTTCACTTTGGGGGCTCCATCTCTTTACACCTCAACGGAATGGTCGAGCAGGCTGAGGCCAAGCGGCACACCGGCGGCCTTCAGGCGCTCGCCAAACTTGGGCACAATGCCGGTGGAGTAGAACCTGCCCTTGACGCTGCCACTGGGCCCTAGTCCGAGCTTCTCAAAAAGATAGATGTCCTGGATGCTGACGATGTCTCCGCTAGTGCCGGTGATTTCGCTGATGTGAGTGACGCGGCGGGTTCCGTCGCTCATACGCGCTACCTGCACCAGCAGATCGACCGCCGAGGCGATTTGGGCGCGGATAGCCTTCTCCGGCAGCGAGATCGTTCCCATCATGGCCATGGTCTCAATGCGGGCGATTGCATCGCGCGGGTTATTCGCGTGGACCGTGGTGATGGAGCCGTCATGGCCGGTATTCATGGCCTGTAGCATGTCTAATGCCTCTTCGCCGCGGACCTCGCCCAGGATAATGCGGTCGGGGCGCATGCGCAGCGCGTTGATCACCAGTTCGCGCTGGCGGACGGCTCCCCTGCCCTCCAGGTTGGGGGGACGGCACTCCAGGCGGGCGACATGCTCCTGCTTGATCTGGAGTTCCGCGGAGTCTTCGATGGTGACGATCCGCTCAGCGGCGGAAATAAATCCGGAAAGAACGTTCAGCAGCGTGGTCTTGCCGGAGCCGGTGCCTCCCGAGACTACGATATTCAGGCGCGCGCGAACCGCGCTGCGCAGGATTTCCAGCATCTGCGGGGTGAGCGCCCGATGCCGCAGCAAGTCTTCGGCAGTCAGCGGAACCGAGCCGAAACGGCGGATGGAAAGCAGCGGGCCGTCGACGGCCAGCGGCGGAATGACGATATTGACGCGGGAGCCGTCCAGCAGGCGGGCATCCACCATCGGCGAAGACTCGTCGATGCGGCGCCCCACCGCGGAGACGATCTTGTCGATGATGTGCATCAGGTGGGCTTCATCCTTGAAGACAATGTTGGTCTTCTCGATGACGCCCCGGCGTTCGACATAGACCGTCTTGTAGGTATTCACAAGAATGTCGTTCACCGTGGGATCGTGCAGCAGCGGTTCCAGGGGACCCAGTCCGAAGACCTCGTCGAGAATGTCGTGCGCCAGGCGATCGCGGTCGGGAGCGCTGAGCGGAGCGTTCTGTTCCGAGACCAATTGCAGAATGACGGCAAGCAGCCGCTGCCGCCCGCCAACATCGTCCGCCTGGACCTCGGCAAGCTTCTCCAGATCCATGCGGCGGATCAGCTCGTGATGGACAGAGGTCTTCAGCGCGTGGCGTGCAGCATCGCCGAGCACCTCGTTGGGGCGAGTCTCGGCAACTGCGGGCCGGGCCGGCTGAGTCATGAACATCGACACTTCAGACATTGCAGGCACCTCGAAAACTCCGGGAGATGGTTACTGGAGCGGGTTTCAGCGCAGAAAGGACAGGAATCCCTTCTTCGCCGCATGTGGTTCCATGACGCCGGAACCGTGCACGATCCGGTTGGCCCAGCGTGCGATCGCCTGGTTGAAGTCGCTGCGGCGCTGCGGCGGAATGGGCTCGCCATCATTGATGGCGCGAAGCAACTCAAAGTAGTTGTTGGGAACGGCAATGGAGATGGGGAAGCGAACCACCTTCTCGATCTGGTCGGGGGTAATTGAATCGGTCGCGGTGGATCGGTTGACCACGACCCGCAGTTTGCTTACGGCCGACTCGGTGAGCGAAAGGTTTTCCACCAGTCGGGCAAGGTCGCGCAGCGCGGCCACGTCGGGCGTGGAAACGATGTACATTTCATCGAACTGGTCGATGATGGAAGACTTGAAGTCCTGGCAGGCGGCCGGCGAGTCAATCAGCACGTAGTCGTACTCGCGGCGCAGGAAGTCCATCACCCGTTCCAGTTCGTCGCCCTTGGCTTCATGCGGGCTGGCAGCCATTTCCGGCGACGCAATCACGTCGAGGCCGCTCCGGTGGCGGATGACGAAGCCGTTCAACAACTCGGCGTCGAGCCGGTCCGCGTTGCGCAGCAGTTCGTCGAAGTGGTACAGGGTGTCCTTCAGCCCAAGGTACAGCGCAACGTGGCCAAGTTGTTGCCTGTGGTCGATCAGCAGCGTCTTCTTGCCGTGCTGGCGAACCAGGTGAGTGGCCAGGTGCACCGCCAGCATGGTGGTCCCCACGCCACCCTTAGCGCCCAGGAAAGCGATCACGCGGCCGATGCTGCTGGGCGCGTCAGGGTCGATGGTGACGATCGAGTGAAAGCGGTTGAGCGCGGCCATGAGTTCAACCAGGCCCACCGGCTTGGTCAGGAACTCGGTGCACCCGTTGCGCACCGCGCGCAGCAGTATGCCTGCATCCATGCGGGTGCCGACGCCGGCGATCGAGATGCGGTTGAGGAATATCTGGTGCAGGCGCGCAGTCGTCTCCAGGGCGAGTTCGGGGTCCCGATCGAAATCGATCAGGGCAACACAGGAGGCTGCGCTCTTCAGTATCGGCGAGAACTGCGGGCGCTTCTCAGCGGAAATGTAATCGCGAAACTCGCCGGCAAACTGCGTGCCGGAGAGCTTGAATGCCGCGACGGTTGCGATATTGACAACCGCCTCGTCTGCACAAACGCTGAAGATTGCCTGGGTCGGGCGCTCCTTGATATCGACTGTCATTGGCTATCCGGCCCTTTCTGGGTCGCGGGCTGGGTTGGAGGCGATTCCGGCTGCGCGGCTCCCGACCGCGATTTACCCACAGTGGATGCATCGAAGCTATCGGAGTCAAGGTTGGGCACCACAAACTTCGGCTCCGCAGTGGACCCCGCAGGGGAGTTCAGTGGATCGACGATAGAAGCGGTAACGACTATTACCAGTTCGACCACGGAATGATTGAAGTTCTTGGAGTGGAAGAGCTGGCCCAGAATGGGAACATCGCCAATGCCGGGAACTTTGCTCATGATCTCCGTCGTGCGGTGATCCAGTAGGCCGGACACGGCGAAGCTCTGGCCGTCGCGGATTTCGACCTCGGTCTCGGCGCGACGCGTCGAAAGCGCAGGAATGGTGTAGCCGGAGATGGTGACCGCGTTGCTGTAATCCAGCGCGCTGACCTCAGGCGAGAGTTTCAAATGGATAATGCCGTCCGCGCTGACGGTAGGAGTGAAGTCGACCTTCACGCCGTATGGCCGGAACTGGATGGTGACCGACGCAGCGCTGCCGGCTCCGCCGCCGGGCTGGATGACGGGAAACGGAAATTCTCCTCCGGACAGAAAACGGGCAGTCATGCCGCTGACTGTGGTGAGTGTGGGCTCCGCCAGCACCTGGAGGATCTGCTTTTGCTCAAGGTCCTGGATCGTAAGCCCGACGTTCAGTTTGGTGTTGTACAGCAGGACATTCAGCGGATCGCTGACGCTGAGGGAGGAGCCGCTACCGGTGGCGGTGCTGGGAAACTGCTCGGTGGTCGTCGCCACTGCGGTCCGTCCGCCGGCAAAGATGTTGATTCCCAGCTGATCCAGGCGGGTGCGGTCCACCTCCACGATGCGCAGCTTCAATTGCACCTGCTTGCCATGCACGGGATCGATGCGGATGGAATTGACCACGTCTTTGGCATACTGCGACGCCATCTTGACAGCCGCGTCAGACGCCGCGTCGGTGGCGACCGATCCGGTGAGGAATATCCTGCCCTCACCGCCCTCGGCGTGGATGGATGCGTCCGGGAATGCCTGCTGAAGAGACGCCTGCAGCGAAGAGGGATCGAGATCCGCGAAAACTGTATAGAGGCGATGCCCGCCGGCGTCATCCCACAACACCATGCTGCTCACCCCGGGAGTTTTGGCGGTCAGCACGATCTCAGCCACGCCCGAGGTGTACGTCTGCAGCACGGCTGGGTTGCCCACGTAAACCCGGCGCAGCGGCGCCGCCGAGACCAGCAGGATGGAATGGCCGACGACCAGGTGAAGCACATCGCCGGCCGTCGCGGATTGCAGGGCCAGCGGCACCGCGGCTGCACCCAGCGGAGTGGCCGCGGGCTCGCCCGAAGGATTGCCGGCCTGGGCTGCGATCGACTGCACACCGCAGAAGCACGCGAGCAGGAGGCACGCCGGCAAGAGCACGCAGCGCAAGGTTCGATTGCCCGAATGGCGTTGCATCGGGCTGGCCCCGTGCTTCGTCAGCATGGTCATTGTGCGGAGCCTCCACTCTGCGCTCCCGTTGACTGCGATTCGCCCGAGCCACCAAGAACTGTTTCAATCTCGTGACGCACGGGCGCTGCCGGAGCGGGCGAGGTTCCGGCCACGGACGCCGCGCGTCGCGGAGCGATCGAATGCCCGGCGAGTTGCGAGATCAGGACCGGTGCCTCCTCGGTCAGATTGCTGTCTTCGCCATTGCGCAGGACAAAATGAATGCTTCCCTGGGCGCTTGCCAGAACGGCGCGCTGCGCCTGCTCCGGATTCAGCAAAAGGGTGACGATGGTGACGTCCGACGTCTTGCCCGCCGGATCGGGCTCACTCTGATGCCCAGCGGCAAGCACCACGACATTCTGCAGCACTGTCGCCGTCTGAAACTCGGGCGAACTCTCCGGGTGGTACGTGACCAGCACATCGAGATGCGAGCCGGGGACAAGAAATCCCGCCACTCCGACAACCTCGTCGGAGCGCAATGCCACGGCGCGCATGCCGTCCGGAATCCTGCTGGCGAGGCCGGTCCCAGTGCCCGGTGCAGAGAGGTCGCGCTCCAGGATGGGCTGCCCCTTCTCCAGCGGAAACAACACCTCCCGGCCAACCGCATCCTCAGTCCGGGAGAAGGCGCCGTCGATCGGAATTGTGCCCGGCCAGGCGACCAGTTCCATGCTGTCGGGCTTCAGCAACTCCCCTGCCTGAAGCTCGTGTGCCGGAGCGGCATACATGGTGTCCGCGGTCTTCAGAATCTGGATCGGCGTCGCCAGCTTTCTGGCAGCCAGCCAGGTGGCCAGTCCCGAGACAACCAGCGCGAGCATCAGGGCAATGAGGACGCGCCTGGGGTTCACCATTGCGCCCCCCAGTCAAGGTTGCTGCAGGGGAACAGACAGCCCGCAGCCATGGCCACTGCGTGGGGAATGCACAGCCCGTACCAGTCTTCGGCCATGCCATGCAGGATCAGGCCGCCGGCGATCGCCGGAGCGGTGACGCACTCTGCAACCTTGCATTCCTGGATGTCCAGGACTGAGCTCGTGCTCGCGCACAGCAGCGCAGCCCCCGCGAATATGAGTTGCTGGTCGAGAGCTTCCATCGGTGACACCAGTTCTCTGTCTATTAGTCGTCGGCGCTGCGAGCTTCAGCAGGCGCATGCCTATTGAGGCGGCGTTGAAGGGGTTGAGCGGCAAAACGGCACGATGAACCGCGCGGTTTCACAGCTCACCCCGACCCCTAAAACACTTCAACTGGCGCATCCCCAGTTCGCAGGCCTAGATGCTGCTGTTCAGGTTGTTGCCGACCGTGTTGAATGCAGTGCCGATCTTGCCGCTGAGGCCGGTCATGGCGGCAACCGCGCCGAGAGCGATCAAACCAGCAACCAGGGCGTATTCGATCAGGTCCTGGCCGGACTCATCGTTCATAAAGGCGACAACCGCTTGCTTGATTTTCTTCATCATGGATTTTTCTCCCGTTGTACTTCGTTCAAGCCTCGTGTCCGCGAGCGTCATTTGACACTCTTGGCTATGCGGGCTTTGATTCACCTATCGGAGTGAACGAGGAAAAGATGAGCCTCCGGCGGGCTCTCAGACCTTTGGTAACGTACGACTTTTGCGTCAGTCGACCAAGGCAGGCACAGCCGAACCGCGGTGCAGCAGCCCAATTCCCGGGGCGCGCGCCCCTTGGTGGCGTGGAATTGTTGACGTCGATTGCAGTACTGGCAGCCTGCTCAGGCCGTAGGCGTGGGGCGGGTGAGCAAGCGAAGTTGTTGCTCGAACCTGGGCCACCACGCGCAGAGTTCTTCCCGCGTGGCCGTCTGGTAGTCTGCAAACTCGAAGCCCGGGCTGACCGTGCATCCCAGCAGCGCCCATGCGCCGCCGTCGGCCAGGCGCGAACCCTGCCAGACGCCTCGCGGAACGACCACCTGCGGGCGTTCGCCCTCGTCCAGACGATTGCCGATGCGCACCATGGTCCCGCTTCCGTCCGCGTGCAACTGCATCATCTCGACCGCATCGCCCGCGTAGAAGTGGAATACCTCGTCGGACTTCAGGCAATGCATCTCGCTGAAGGCGCCGGGCTCCAGCAGGTAGTAGATTGCGGTCGCCGTGTGACGCGGACCGGCGTAGCGGCCGTCCGCGAACGCTGCGGCCGGCAGCATCTCGCCCGACTGGTAGGTGCGGATGTAGCAGCCGCCTTCGCGGGGGTGCGGCGCCAGGCCGAGGATTTTCTTCACTTCGTCTGCGGTCATTTGCTTGCCTCTCGCGCTATGCTGGATTGAATCCATTCAAACCAAATCTACCGCGGCTCTGCACACAATGGTCTCCCGCCTGGAAAGATACTTCGGCTTCGCGTCCCACCAGACCACCTGGCGGACGGAGATTCTGGCTGGCCTGACGACGTTCATCACCATGGCGTACATCATCTTCGTCAACCCCGCCATCCTCTCCCAGACCGGGATGCCGCTTGCTGCCGTCACCACCTCCACCTGCCTGTGCGCGGGCATCGGCTCCATCCTGATGGGCGGGCTGGCCAACTACCCACTCGCCCTCGCTCCGGGCATGGGGCTGAACGCCTACTTCACCTATACCGTCGTCAAGGGAATGGGGGTGCCGTGGCAGACTGCCCTGGGAGCCGTCTTCCTCTCCGGCGTGATCTTCCTGCTGCTCACCATCGGCGGGATTCGCCAGCGGCTGCTCGGCGCCATTCCGCACCAGTTGCACGCGGCGGTCGCGGCAGGCATTGGCCTCTTCATTGCCTTCATTGGCCTACGCAACGCCAACATCATCGTCCCCAGCTCGGCGACCACCGTCACCCTGGGCAACATGCACGTGCATTCCACCCAACTCGCCATCTTCGGCATTGTCCTGATCGCCGTGCTGCAGGCCTATCGGGTGAAGGCCTCGATGCTGATTGGCGTGCTCAGCACCCTGACAGTCGGGATCCTGTGTCACCAGGTAAAGTACATGCCGTCCACCTTCAACCCGATGGCCATCCGCGACACTGCTTTCCACCTCGACATCCGCGGCGCGCTAAAGCTCAATGCGCTCGAGATTATCTTCGTCTTCCTGTTCGTCGATCTGTTCGACAACATCGGCACGCTGGTCGCCGTGACGGAGCGCGCCGGCCTGATCGCCGAGGACCACACCATTCCACGACTGGACAAAATCTTCTTCGCAGACGCCACCTCCACGGTCATCGGCTCGCTGGCCGGCACTTCGACCGTCACCAGCTACATCGAGTCGTCCGCTGGCGTGGCCGCCGGGGGCAGGACCGGCGTCACCGCGATTGTCACCGGTCTGCTGTTTTTCCTGTCGATCTTCATCGCGCCCGCGGTCGGGGCCATCCCCGATTTCGCCACCGCGCCGGCTCTGATCCTGGTCGGCGCGCTGATGCTCGCGGGCATTGGCAACATCGAATGGGATGAGCCGCGTTTCGCCATTCCCGCGTTCCTCACCATCATCAGCATCCCGCTGACGTACTCCATCGCCACCGGTCTCTCGTTCGGGCTGATCAGCTATGCCGTGCTGGAGTTGGTCACGGGGCGCGGACATCGCCAGCACTGGATGCTGTATCTCCTCGCAGCCTTGTTTTTGCTGCGGTTTATCTACATTTCAGGGGCTTGAAGCAGCGGCGGCGCCAGTGCGGAGGGGCGGCGGTCCGTGGTGCGGCGCCGGTCGTCCAGCGGACTGTTCGTCACCATTTGCAGAATTCTGGCGCCATCCGAGTAGCCACCGTCTTCGGTCATGAACGGCAGCAGGTTCGTGACTGCTGCGATCAGGCAGAATGACGCAGTGAAGGCGACCAGCCGCCACGTTTGCTGATAGAACGGCCAGTTGGCCTGGGTGACGGCCCACAACGCCAGCGATCCCCAGACAAGATTCGCCAGCGGACCGGCAGCGATGACCCAGAGATCGCGCGCGCGAGGCTGGTCCGGATCGCTCGGGGTCAGGCGGATGGCCGTGCCGACATTGTAGAAACCCTCCGCGTCAAACTTGAACTTCCAGCTGCCTTCCCGCTTGCGCCACTGAAAAGGGCCCGCATTGAAGCTGAGCAATTCCCTCTTCAGTGCCCAGGCCAGCAGCGCGTGACCGCTCTCATGCAACAACGTCGCGCCGAGAACGGCGATCGGCACCACCAGGTACCAGGGAAGAGGTCCTCTGCCAAGGCCGTGGGTCCGAGCCCAGTGTGCCCACAGGAAGATGGCGGCAAACTCCGCAATCACCGCCAGCGCGGCAAATCCGTGGTTAGTCCAGGTGCTGGTCCGGTCGCCGGCAACGGAGGTCCGTGCTGGCGGCGAAAGGTAAAGCTCGCAGGATGGCTGGAGTTGCGCTGGATTTCCGCTCCGGGAGAACGAGAGTACGCCGACCAGTCCGACGACCGTGATGAGCAATCCTGGACCGGCGAGCGCGAAGCTGGAGTGGAAGAACCACAGAAAGGGAACGCCCACTGCAACCCATTGGGCGCTGGCGGCAATTGCCCAGGGGTTTCGTCCCGGGATGGGACCGCGGGTGCTCCACCAGGCCCTGCCGAAGACCAGGCCGAAGCCCAGGCAGCCTACCAGGATGCCATAATGACGCAGCGGGGATACCGTGTACGCCGAGTAGCGTGGGAGCACCAGCGTGGCGACGACTGCCGCAAATAACAGGACCGCCTGAAGCACGAAGAGGTTGCGGATTCGTCTGCGGAAGATTCGCATCTTGGACGCAGATTAGCCGCGCACCGGCGGAGGGTAAATCACCCTTATGGTGTAGTCGCAGAAGGCGATTGCGGCGGACCTGGCGCGTCCGCGAGCCTCAGGAACCCCTACTCTGCCACGGGTTCACCAACGTCCTTCAACTCTTCGCGCGATTCGGCCGCCGGCTCGGCCGCACCCTCACGCCAGGTTGGCCCCTGGCAGAAGATGAAGAAGCCGATACCGCCGATGATGATGGTGATCAGTCCGCGACAGGCCAGGCCGAGGCTGGAGTGCCCCACCCAGAAAAAGTAGGTGCCCCCGCCGAACGAGATGCTGCTCGCAGCCATTGCCCATCGATTTCGGAACGGGCTTCTCTTGCGGGTGGTAGCCCACGCCTTGAAAAAGATGAGGGAAAGCCCGCAGTAGGCGGAGATCAGGACGACCCGGTCGTACAGGCGCCAGCCAGGATTCGCACGCAGCAGGATGACCAGGCTGGCCCCAAGAGACAACAGCAGGACGATAGCCTGTAGCGCGAAGAATCCGCGGATTCGCTTTCTCAACAATCGCATCTGTGGCCGTACACTACCCGGTGCGCCGCGCTTCGTCCATACCCCTTACGAGGGAGCAGCGAGTCGCTCGTTTCTTGGGACGCGGGCGCGCCACCCCCCGTCTCCTGTCCCTCAGTTTTCCCTGGAGACAGGCTGACCAAGGGTAGATGCGCCTGCCAATTCGCCTACTTGGGAAGGGTGCTCAACGTGGGTTGGGCGGGTTTGGGCGTCAGCGTCTCGGCGGTGGCGCCGGAGTCCACTCCGTCCAGCGTCGCCTGATACTGGATCAACTGCTTGATCTGATCGTAGGTAATGGTTCCGGTCAGAGGAAGCATGCGGCCATTGACCAAAAGCAGAGGCGTCTGATCCACTCCGGCATCCTGGGCCAGCTTGATATCGGCCTTGACAATGTCTTTGATGGCCTCAGTATCTGCGCAAGCTGCAATCGCGGCGTCATCGAGCCCGGCACGCTTTGCGGCTGCCCTCAAAACCGTCTCCTGAGTGGAAAGCGTCAGTCCGTCCTGGGTGTCAAAGACGCCGTCGGCGAACTTGAAGAAGGCATCGTTCGAAAGCTGCTGGACGCATACGCCGTAGGACGCGGCCCTGAAGGCCGAGGGATGAATATCGACCAGCGGTAAGAGTTGGAAGACCACGTGAGCCTTGGGAAAGTCCTTGACGATCTGATCCATGGTGGTCTGCGCCTCCTTGCAGTGCGGGCACTGCAGATCGGCGAACTCAACCAACTCCAGGTCTTTGCTGGCGGCGCCGCGAGACGCCCCGTTGGCGTGCTCCTTCAGCAACTCGCGGACATCCGCAAAGGGTGTTGCGCCGAAAGGAACCACGCCCGAACCCTCGCCGATGGCGTGTTTTCCATCCGGAGTGGTGTAAAAGGTGGCGGCGTTAACCTTGGCGTCGGGAGCCTTGGTGGTGACATACACCACGACCTTGCTGACTCCCGGCGCGGCGGTGGGCTGAATTCCCATCACGCGCCACTGGAGGCTTTGGTTATAGCCCCATATGACGTGGAGAAAGGCATTCACCGTCTCCGGCGAAGGCGACGAGGCCGTGAAGAACTTCGGGTCGGCCGGAGGAAACGGATCAGCCGGCGCGGCTGGGGGCGCAATCGGACTCGGTAACGCCAGCGGACTCGGCGGTGTGGGAGCGGGCGTCTGCGGCGCGGGGGCCGCAGGGGCTACAGCGGGCGCCTGGGCAAGCGCAACAGCCGCGCCGAAGCTGAGGATGATGGCGAGCGTTGCCGGAACCAGGCCTGCAACCGAATTCGACGTAGAAGCGATGCTCTTCAAGATGGATTCCTTCTCCTAGGGTTTCTGTTTTGGGTGGCGATCTGGTGCTCCATCCATTCTATCGAGGCGGACGCACTTCGTCCGGTCAATTGCCGATCGATCGCCCGATAGTTTTGACGTCCGTCGCCGCGCCAGGTAACGCAGCAGCGACTACAACTCGACTTTTACTGCGATCGGAAAACGGCGGCCGCTGCCGAATGACTTTTGCGTAACCTTCAAAACCGGGGCGGCCTGCTGGCGCTTGTATTCGCTGCGCTCGACCAGCGACAGCACGCGGCGAATCAGGGCCAGGTCCACACTCTTCCCCGCGGCGGTCTGTTCGGCGAGAATCTGCTCAGCGGAACAATAGCGTTCCACGTAGGCTTCAAGAATGGGATCCAGAATGTCGTAGGGCGGCAGCGAATCGGTGTCGCGCTGGCCAGGGCGAAGCTCCGCGGACGGCGGCTTTTCCTGGGTATTGCGCGGAATCACCTCGCGCTCCCGGTTGGCGTAGCGGCTCAGCG
>PLUT01000389.1 GCA_003162875.1 Granulicella sp. | reverse complement strand
AGGTTCACATTGAGATCGAAGTTGCGATAGACGCGACTCAGTTGCGACTTGAGAAAGTCACTGAGTTGGGAAAACTGCAGACCGGCTACATGGATTGTGCCGACTTCCGGCAGAGAGATGGAGCCGGTGCGGTCCACCACAAAGGAGCCTTGTTGGTTTACCTGACCCCAGATTTGGAGTTTCAACTCATCGCCCGGGCCAATCACGTAGTCCGGCGTCACGGGAATGTTGTCCACAGGTGCAAACGTCGATGGTGGCGAATTGAAGAGGTCGGCTCCGAAGACCGGAAGCGCCCGCCCGCTGCTATCTCTCACGAACGTCTGAAACTCGCTCAGCGGTGCTGGCACCACGGATTTCGGCTCAGAGTTGACCTGTGTCCGATCCTTATTGCGCGGGGACGAGATGTCTGTTTCACTCTGTCCCGCGACGGATGTGGTCGGTGTCGTCGGCTCGGTACCGTTCTGGACAGCATTTCCAACCCCCGTGGTGGACGGGCTGGTTGAAGGGGCCGGAGCGGTTTGTCCGTCCACCTTCCCAACCATGAGGAGAACGAGACAGCACGCGCAAAACGCCAGCCGAACTAGCTGATGTCCGGTTCGGTATGAGACATTTGTCAATAAATCCACGAAATCGACTTCCTGTTTTGAGTCGTACTGGAGCGGGTAAGCCAGATGGCACTTCAGCTATCGCCCGCTTGCCAATTCAGTTTACCCGATCCGTGGGCGTGATGTTGTGCCCGCTCCTTGCAGCCTGGTGGCTAAGTCTGCTTTACGGCAGTCTTGCCTCGCTCGATCGTTGAGCGCAACACAGGCTGCGACACCGACCAGCGTTTTTTCAGGCGCGGCCGTTCGACTATACTGGCTTAAGCTTGTGGCTCCTGCTCCGACAGAGCTTGAGGGATACGAAGAGAACAGATGAGAGCGCTCGTAATCGACCGGCCCGGAGAGGCGCGGGTCATCGACATGGAACGTCCGGTGGCCGACCCGCTCGAAGCCACAATGCGCATTCGGCGAATTGGCCTTTGTGGCACCGACCTCAGCACATATCTCGGAAAGAACCCGCTGGTGACCTACCCGCGCATTCCCGGTCACGAAGTGGCCGCCACGCTCGAACGGGTCCCGGCCAACGATCTTGGCCTGGTCGAAGGTATGAACGTGACCATGTCGCCATACACAAGCTGCGGCAAGTGCGCTGCCTGCCGGCAGGGCCGCGTGAACGCATGCCGCTCCAACCAGACGCTCGGCGTCCAGCGCGATGGCGCGCTGATGGACCGCATCAGTATGCCCCTGGCCAAGCTCTACGCCGCGCCCTTGCCCATTGAGGAGTTATGCCTGGTGGAACCGCTTACCGTGGGCTGCCATGCGGTTGCGCGCGGTCGTGTTTCCGCGGCCGATACTGTGGCCATCTATGGATGCGGAGGCGTGGGCCTCGGTGCGGTCTCGGCAGCCGCATTTCGCGGCGCGTGCGTAATTGCAATCGATATCGACGAAAGGAAACTCGCCATCGCGCAGAAGGCCGGCGCTCGCTATGGGATCCACTCCGGCCGTGACGATGTACATTCGAAGCTCCAGGAGATGACCGGCGGCCACGGTCCCGATGTGATCATCGAAGCTATCGGCAGGTCCGACACGTTTCGCGCGGCCGTCGAGGAGGTAGCCTTCGCGGGGCGCGTTGTCTACATCGGCTACGCCAAGGATATGATCAGCTACGAGACGCGCCTGTTTGTGCAGAAGGAACTCGATATTCTCGGTTCGCGGAACGCGTTGCCGCAGGACTTCAGGGAAGTCATCCGCATGTTCGAGCAGAAGCGATTTCCCACGGCGGACGCCATCAGCGCAACCGTGCCGCTGGAGCAGGCGCCCGCGATACTCCGTGACTGGAGCGAGAATCCGGCAGCCTATACCAAGATCATGATCACCTTCGACTAGGCGTATTCTGTGGACACTGGAAGAGGGCATCTTCATATAGCCGCCGGAGGATTTCGCATTGCAGTTGATTCCAACATCCCTGAAGGACGTAGCAGTACTGGAACCCAAGGTCTTTGGCGATGATCGAGGGTTCTTCCTCGAGGCATACAACGAAGCGACCTTCAAGACGTTAGGCTTGCCCACCCGGTTCGTGCAGGACAACCACTCCGGCTCGCGCAAGGGCGTTCTGCGCGGTCTTCATTATCAGTTGAGGCAGCCTCAGGGCAAGCTGGTGCGCACAATCCGCGGAGAGATCTTCGATGTAGCCGTCGATCTCCGCCGGGACTCCGCTCAATTCGGGCAATGGTTCGGCCTGGTGCTGAGCGCCGCCAACAGGCGCTCGCTGTGGGTTCCTCCCGGTTTCGGTCACGGTTTTCTCGTCCTGAGCGAGTTTGCAGAAGTTCTCTATAAGGCGACCGCGTTCTATGCGCCCGCCTTCGAGCGATCGATCCTGTGGAACGATCCCGCGATTGGCATCGAATGGCCTCTGGATGGCGAGCCGACGCTTTCTGAGAAGGATAAAGCCGGTTCGTCGCTGGCGGATGCGGAGACCTATCCCGATTCCAGTGAACTCTGATCCCGCCGACGGACTGGGCGAGCTACTATCAACAAGAGCGCGCAAGAGAGGAATGAATGGATCGAAAAGTCTTGCTTGTGACCGGGGGAGCTGGATTCATCGGCTCCAACTTTGTCCTCGAAGGGGTGCGCCGCGGCCACAAAGTCGTCAATCTCGACGCGCTCACCTACGCCGGCAACCTCGACAACCTGGCGTCCATCGAAGGCAACCCCGCCCACCTCTTCGTTCGCGGCTCCATTCTCGATGGCGCGCTTATAAGCAGCCTGCTGACGGCACACCAACCCGACGCGATCGTCCATTTTGCCGCGGAAAGCCACGTGGACCGGTCCATCGTGGGTCCTGCGGCATTTGTCCAAACCAACGTCACCGGCACATTCACGCTGCTCGATGCTGCGTTGCAGCACTGGCGCTCGCTGCCCGTCATCAAGCGGGACACGTTTCGCTTCCACCATGTCTCCACCGACGAGGTGTACGGCTCGCTCGGCCCGCACGAGCCCGCGTTCCACGAAGAGACACCCTACCGGCCCAACAGCCCTTACGCTGCGTCGAAAGCCGCGTCAGACCACCTGGTTCGCGCCTACTTCCACACCTACGGCCTGCCCGTAGTCACAACCAATTGCTCGAATAACTACGGCCCCTATCAGTTTCCGGAGAAACTGATTCCGCTCATGATTCACAATGCTGTCGAAGGCAAAGCTCTGCCCGTGTACGGGGACGGGCAGAATGTTCGCGACTGGCTCTACGTCGCGGACCACTGCGACGCAATCTTTACCGTGATCGAGAGGGGAAGGCTCGGCGAGACCTACAACATCGGAGGATTGAACGAACAGAAGAACCTGGACGTGGTGAATATCCTTTGCACGATCCTGGACGAACTTTGTGCGCAGGGTGCGCCCCACAGCCGTCTGATTACCTTCGTGAAGGACCGTCCCGGCCACGACCGGCGGTATGCTATCGACTGCACAAAGCTCCAAAGCGAGCTTGGTTGGGTCCCTAAAGAGTCCTTTCGTTCGGGCATTCGCAAGACGGTCGAATGGTATCTGGAAAACGCCAAGTGGGTGGAGAAGGTAGTCAGCGGCCAATATCGGGATTGGATCGGCGAAAACTACGGCTCCCGAACTTGACCGATTGGCGGTTACATAGCCCACATCGCCGATAGGAAACAGATTATCGAGACTAGGGTTAATACTGGAATAGAAGCACAATTTCAGGTGATCCGGAGCCAGGACAATTACCCCCTGCGCTTCGATTGGAGACCATCGAATGAAGGGCATCATACTTGCGGGCGGGTCCGGAACGCGGCTTCACCCTGTAACCGAAGCAGTATCGAAGCAACTGCTTCCGGTCTATGACAAGCCCATGATCTACTACCCGCTCTCCGCCCTGATGCTGGCCGGGATACGGGACATTCTGGTGATTTCGACGCCGGCCGACACGCCTCGCTTCGAGCAACTGCTGGGCTCCGGAGAGCGATGGGGCATTTCCATCCAGTACGCGGTACAACCGTCGCCCGACGGCCTGGCGCAGGCTTTTCTGATCGGCAAGGACTTCCTCGCAGGTCAAGGCTGCTGCCTGGTGCTTGGAGACAACCTGTTTTTCGGCCATGATCTTGCAAAGCTATTGCGTTCCGCCTCCGAGCGCAAAGAAGGCGCGACCGTGTTCGCATACGCGGTCCAGGATCCGCAGCGCTATGGAGTCGTCGAATTCGATGAGAACCGCAAGGCAATCTCTCTCGAAGAAAAGCCTACAAACCCCAAGTCGCGTTACGCGGTCACCGGAATCTACTTTTACGATGACCGGATCGTCGGCGTAGCGGAGTCGATCAGGCCCTCGCCCAGGGGTGAGTTGGAAATCACGGACGTCAACCGCTGGTATCTTGAGCGGGGGCAGTTGACCACCGAACTGCTGGGACGCGGAATGGCGTGGCTCGACACCGGCACACACGACTCGCTGCTGGAGGCATCGCTCTTCATCCAGACCATTGAGAAACGCCAGGGACTGAAGGTAGCTTGCCTGGAAGAGATCGCGTACCGGCAAGGATTCATCGATGCGTCGCAACTCCACGCGCTGGCGGCAAGGATGGAGAAGAGTACGTATGGCGAGTATCTGAAGCGCGTGATCGACGAGAAGGTGTATTGATGTCGAAGGAGCCAATGGGCGGACGAATTCTGATTACGGGCGACGGCGGCCAGGTGGGGGATGCGCTGAAGCAGACCCTGGCGCCGCTGGGCGAACTGTTTGCTCCTGCACTCGATGTCCTCAACTTTACCGAACCAGAGTCGATTCGCAAGGTGATGCGTGAGTTTCGGCCGCGCTGGGTGGTGAATGCCGCTGCGCATACCGCGGTGGACCCGGCAGAGAAGGAGCCGGACCTGGCCTTCGCGATCAATGCGACCGGCCCGGCGCTGCTCGCGGCGGAGGCTAAAGGCCTTGGCGCGGCGATGATCCACTATTCGACCGATTACGTTTTCGATGGCACAAAAAAGACGCCGTACGTTGAATCGGACACGCCCAACCCGCTGAACGTCTATGGCAGGAGCAAGCTGGCCGGCGAGGCGGCTCTGACCGCCAGCGGCGTCCCCTGCCTTCAATTCCGGACGAGCTGGGTTTACGGGGCTACGGGGAAGAACTTCCTGCTTTCGATTCTGCGGCTGGCGCGCGAACGCGAGCATCTGAGGATCGTTGCCGACCAGCACGGCGCGCCCACGTGGAGTTTCGACCTGGCGCGGCTGACCGCCCATGCGATTGAGCAGGTGGAACGAGCCGCCGCGCGGGCCAAATGCCCGCTCCATGAGGCTGCGGGCGCGGTGAGCGGCATCTATCACGCCAGCGGCGCGGGAGAGACGACGTGGTGCGGCTTCGCCGTGCAGGCTATTGCCGAGTTGCAGCAGCTTGAGCCGGAGACGAAGCTGGCTACGGTGGAGGCGATCTCCACGGCTGAGTATCCAACGCCGGCGAAGCGGCCGATGAACTCTCTGCTCGACTGCTCGAAGCTGGAGCGAACTCTTGGCTGGCGCATGATGGACTGGCACGATTCGCTGAAGGCCGTATTCCAGGAGCTGCCGCGTTAGAATTCGCTTCCTCACGTTCAGTTGTTACCACCGGCTTCCCTACTGAACGACAATTGCTCGCGGAACTCTCCCAAAATCCTCTCAAAGGCCCACGTCCCTCCCGGAGTCGTTATTCTGGACTCAGCTTCATCGAGTTCAGAATAACGGTAGTTGTCTTTGTCTGGGCTATTCCTGCCCGACCCGCGCAAACGCCGGTCTTTTGCTGTCAACCCCCCAAATCTGTGCAAAACCCGCCAATCCCCTCAAACCACACACGATAACTCTTCTCCCGACATGGCAGATGAGTTAAGGTCCGCTTGGTATACTGGAAGTAGTCAATAAGAAATAGAGAAAGGCCCGGCTAACCG
>PLUT01000391.1 GCA_003162875.1 Granulicella sp. | reverse complement strand
TGCTGCGTCATTGGAGGAGTATGCCCGTCATCGTAACTGCAAGCTCAAAAGGTGGGGCAGGGAAGAGCACCATGACCCTCGTCCTCGCACAAGCGCTGGATGCAATGGGTGCGACGGTAACCATCATCGACGCTGACCCTAATAGGCCCATCCTGCGTTGGAGGTCCGGTCAGTCGGCATCGACGGTGGAGGTTGTGGGAGACGTCACGGAAGGCAGTATTATCCGGGTCATCCGCGAGCACAGTGCCGTGCGCCAGTTCGTTCTTGTGGATCTGGAAGGAACAGCAAATAGACTCGTGTCGCGCGCCATCACCCAGGCGGACCTGGTATTGATTCCACTGCAGGCCAGTGCCCTTGATTCGAACGAGGCAGGACGTGCCGTCGCCCTCATCAAGGAAGAGGAGGAAGCCCTTGATGGCCGCACTATCAGTTTTCGGATCATCATGACCAGGACGAGCCCGCTGATCACCACGAAGATCGAGGGTGGAATTATCCAGGCCCTCAAGGATGCCGAGATCCCGCTCATGCAGGTTCGGCTCCACGAAAGGCAGGCCTATAAGGCCATTTTCGTGCGTAAGCTTGCGCTCAGTGAGCTGGATGAAACCATCAGCGGCCTCCCGGCCGCAATTGAAAACGCCGAGCGACTAGCGGAAGAGGTGGTTGAGTTGATCACAACCGATCCGTCCGCGAAGACTGGAGAGGAAAATGCCAGAGAATAACACTGTGGACGATACATTCGGCTTCGGGGCAGCTCGCCGCGGAAGCGGCGGTACTGCGGACAAAATCAGGCAAATCAAGCCGTCACTCCCGCCCGACGTACATGCTGACATGGACGCCGTAGACGCGGCCGGCCACAACGTTGGCTTCGTGAGCAGGGAAGCATCAACAACGGCGCCGCCAGCCGCCCCAGCGCCACCGCTAGCAGCGCCCGAGGTGGAATATCGCCCCGAGCGGACACAAGGGGCAGAGCCACGTATTCCCCTCAACATGAGGATCCCGACGAGTGCCGGTCGCGCGTTCCAGCGGTTCTGCACCGAAAACCGGTATAGCTATCCCGAAGCGCTCATCGAAATCATGCGACGAGCTGGCATCCCGACAAAGTAAAACGCACGAGCTGCCTTTGGCCCACCTTTCGCGGGCCCCTACGCTCCGGGAAGCTTTGTTGGGATACCAGGACGAGTCAAAGTCAGCACCGAAGCATTGCGGGGCCACAGGCGGCCGCTAAATGGCGTTCGCACGTGGCCCTCAGATGTTCCAGAGTTTAGAACAAATTGCCCTGGCTTTGGGAGTCCGCCCACTCTTCAAATTCGGGAAACTCAAGCTCATCGCGCACTTCCTTCTTGATGAGTTGCAGGGCCAGAACTTGCTTCTGGTCCGGAGTAACACGCTTGAATAGGTCGTCACTACCGCGGCTCGCAACGGTCGCCTGAATCTGGGCCTGCAACTCCGACGGCGAGAAGCGCTGTGTAAATGCTTTCTCGAGCGCCGCCTCCTTGGCCTCTTCGTATGCAATCCGAACTTCAGCCTCTCGCTGCCTGCGTTGATCAGCCGCGTGAGCTTTGATTTGGGCCTCCTGACGGAGTCGCCGACTTGTGAAGTTGACGGGGATAGGCAGGCTGTTGGTGAGCGAGAAAATGATCAGGCCGGCGAGATTCTGAATTCTCTTGTTCGTCGTCGCTTGATTCGCTTGGAAGTCGACCACATCAAGGACGCGATCGCTGCCGTAGGTCTGAACAAGCTCCCTTGCTCGATCAGGCACGACTCCGTGATCCAAGAGTGATTGGAGCGCGTCTTGTTGCGCGGCGTCTAGAACGCGATCATCAGTTGCCTTTTCCGACAAGGCCTTGCGCGAACTGCTGAAGCGTCTCAGAAAATCCGCCAGTGCGGGTCCAATCTCCATTCGGACCTTGTATCCCTTTTTCGCGATCCTCGGGAAAACACCCCACTTTGAGATGTAGCCGATACTCATGAGTTCATCGAACGCTGGACCCAACGCCTGTTTGATTCGCGACAGATGAGGGTACGACTTGGTCCCCAACTCGTTACATAGATCGAGGTAGTCCTTCTCAATGGGTCGGCCCCCACTCGCTGCGAAGGTGTTGGTGATATAGCTGTGCAACGCCTTTGATATTGGCCTGGAGAGTTGCTTGTACGTCTCGAGGTCCAGCAGTACGACGAAGCGGTTGTTGATGTTGTCGAGCACCCATTGAGAAAGTTCGACTTCAAACTTTTCGTGACGTTCATTCGTCCCGTCTTGATTGCTGAACCCGGTCCCTTTGAATCGCGCAAAGAGATGAAAAGTGTCCGTTGCAAACTTCCGCTTGGACGTAAGGAACACTGATTCTTTCGACATGATCGTTAGGTCAGTCATCTTTTGCCCCCAACGATTGATGTCCTCGTACCGGTCTGCATTGCGCTCTTGATCGAGCACTTTAATGAATTGATAACCGCTAAACCTGACAGGATTGACGATCTTATTGTTCTCGTCGCGATTTTCATACGCGATCTTCATGAGCGCGATGAACTTGTCGTAGTCATAGATGGTTGGAAGCCCATATTCAGGGGGCGCGCGAAACTCGGTAACTGTGCGAACGGTGTGTCCGTCGCGTACATCGTCCCGTTCGATTCTGCGAAGAGTTTGCTTTTCAGATGTCGCTGCGAATAAACCCAGCGTCAGAATATTTCTTTCCTGGCGAATGAGATCAACATCAACAGCAGGCGGAATCAGCATCGGCGAAAGATCCTTCCTGACGGTTTTGCGCTTCGACATTCGCACCCCTTTGCTGATGTTGTTGAATAACGATGAAAAGATACAACAAAATTAAAAGAAATAAAAGACAATGACTTCCGCTAAGTCATTGTGTATGCAGACGATATTGGCCAATCTTTTACGCCGAAGGTCACGCTTTCATACATGGAACGTCACGCTATCTTCCGTGGAAGGTCACGATGCCGCTTACTCCAGGGGTCACGTTCTCTTACACTGAAGGTCACGCAATTTACGCCAGACGTCACGGATTTCTTTACGCCGGAGGTCACTGTTCACCGCTCTACCGTGAATACTCGGATCCCATCACAAAACACGCGTTTTGCCCGCATAAATGCTGGCTTTTTACGTCGGAGGTCACTACGCGCTCTCGATCCGTTCACGAGCGCGTTATGTCTTGAACTTTTGGCGAGGATAGCAGAGGTGCCTCCGGCCGAATGGAGGAAAACTAGGCTCAAATTCAGGCCTGGGACCGCTGTTGAGAGATCGTTTCAGCCGCTCCGTCGTGTTCCACGCTTAGCGAAGCCTAGATAGTGACCTCCGAAGTAAAGCAAAGGCGCAACTCATTGAAACAAAGCCAAATAGCCGCGTAACGACGCGACGACTCCGAGAAGGAGCCGCAGAGCGCGGCTCGATCCCTGGTCTCTAAGTAGTGACCTCTGGAGTAAGACAGCCGACTAAGGCCCGGCAATTCAATGCGCTGCAGCACGAAGTGGACACTCGAGAATAGCTAGTGACCTCCGAAGTAAAAAAAGCGCTAAATGATTGAGAAATAGATGATTACCGCAAAATATGGGCTGCCGCTACAACCTGGAGTGAGCCATTTAGTGATCTTTGGAGTAAGGAATGGCGTAAGCACATGATTCTTCAAGTGCTAGAGGGTCCTGAAAATCCAGGCCCATGCGATTTGCATACGAGGAATAGTGACCTCTGAAGTAAAAAAGCGCGCAAATCATTGATTCTGCGTCTTGGGTATTCACGCAGACTTGGGCCGGTATTCGGCGGGCGCTAGTGACCTCTGAAGTAAAAGCTCGCGGTAAATCACAGAATCTACGTGGGAACCGGAGAGCAATGCTAGTGACCTCCGACGTAAAAACGCGCAAGAGGCCCAGAGCCCGGTGACCCAGGTCGAGAGTGATCTTGGACGTAAGGAATGGGGCTAACCGGCTGAATCGACGTGATCCAACAGAACTCCGACAAGTCACTCGTAGTGACCCCTGAAGTAAGACTGCGAAAAACTCAGCGCAGCGTCCCTCAATATCCAGATTGCAAGCAGTACGGGGGAGAGAACTACGGCGGTCAGCGCAAACGCCAATGATCGTAGTGACCTCCGGTGTAAGAGGCTTAGCTGAACAGTATGAAATCAGTGGTTTGGTTCGCTACAGGTCCTTTTGTTTCTCTGAGGTTTGCGCGCGCAGGCGGGCCACGTACCGTTATCGACCCGAAGGTTGTCGAGTGGAGTGACGGCTGTCACCAAGTGGAGGGTCAACCTCGAAAACCCCAAAGAAAAGCCCATAATTACTAGGGAATTGGAATCTTTAGTGATGGATGTACATACGCAACTCCCTACT
>PLUT01000083.1 GCA_003162875.1 Granulicella sp. | reverse complement strand
CATAGGTGATGGCTGCCGGCGTGGGCCAAGTGATCGCGGGCGTGGCCTTGTTCACCGTCAACGTGACGGTGGCCGTCGCGGTTGTGTAGTCCGTGGTGTCGGTGGGCGTCAGGGTGACCGAGAGTGTCTGCGAACCAGCCGTTAAGGTGCCCGAGGCCGGAGTGTAAACGAAGGTTCCGGCCACCGTCGAGCTGGCGTTAAGTTGCGTCGTGCTGAGCGCTGTTCCATAGGTGATGGCTGCCGGCGTTGCCCAGGTGATCGTGGGCGTAACCGGGCTGACCGTCACTGCCGACGATGTACCCGTAGCGCTGTTGTAGATTATGGAGCTGGACGAATCCGGCGTGTAGGTCGCTGTAAACGTGTCGCTGCCCAATGCCAGCAATCCGGCGGGGATATTGATCGTGGCACTGCCGCTGCTCAGAGCCGTGGAGTTCGTGGAGAAGCCGCCCGTGCCGGTCAGAATCACCGAGCCGGTTGGTGTCAGGTTGTCGCTTCCCGCACTCACCGCCACCGTCACAGTCAACCCCTGCATCGTGGTGATGCTGGTCGAGGAGGGCGTTACCGTCACCGTCGGCGTCGTAGTTGGAAGCTGGTACTCCCAAAGGTCGTTCAGTTCGCCATACCCTCCGCCAGAATCGAAACCCCCGCCACCGAAGAGCCAGAGGTTGCCAGTGCGATCAGTCCAGTCAATGGAGGAATACCGACCCCCTGGCGCGTTTCCGGCGGCGGCGACGCCGAGCGAGCCGTAAACACCAGGCTGGCCGCCATTGGCGCCAACTGTACTGCTTCCACCTATCCAGGTCCATTCCTTCGAGGAGGGATTAAACTCCCAAAGGTCATTTAAGAAGCTGTCGCTTACTCCTCCGAGCATCCTAAAGTTGCCGTTGCCGTCAGTCCAACCGGCCGCGTATTGCCGGCCAGATGGGACATTTCCCGGTGCCGCAACGCCGATGGACCCGTAGATGCCCGTAGCGCCCGCGATAGTGCTGCTTCCGCCCATCCAGGTCCATTCGTTCGTGGTTGGGTTGAACTCCCAAAGATCATTCAGCGAGCCGTAGTTGCCACCCGAGTCAAAGCCATAGCCGCCAAAGAGCCAGAAATTTCCGTTACTGTCGGTCCAACTCACAGCACCATATCGGCTTCCGGGAATGTTGCCAGCGGCAGGCGTACCTAACGTGCCGTACACACCAGACTGGTAGACCGTGCTGCTTCCGCCCATCCACGTCCATTGATTTGTGGATGGGTTGAACTCCCATAGATCGTTGAGATCGCCAAAATTGCCCGCCGAGTCCTCGCCCTCCCCTCCAAAGAGCCAGAGATTGCCTTTCTTGTCGGTCCAGGTGACCGAGGAATCGCGGCTGCCTGGAATATTTGAAGTACTTCCGATACCCAGCGTGCCGTACACGCCCGCCCGCCCACAGAAGTTGTAGTCACTGGGATACTGATAGCAGGTGCTGCCTATGGTCTGGCTGCCGCCCATCCACGCCCATTGACCGGTTGAAGGGTTAAACTCCCATAGATCGTTGAGGTCGTCAAAATCGTTTGACGCATCGATGATCAGTCCGCCAAAGAGCCAGAAATTGCCACTCTGGTCCGTCCAGGCGTTCGAATTTTCCCGTCCCATGGGGATGTTGCCAGCGGCGGGGTTGCCGAGCGTACCGTAGACTCCGGGAGACGCTTGATAATAGCCGGGGACGGTACTGCGGCCACCCATCCAGGCCCATTGACCGATGGAAGGCTTGAACTCCCAGAGATCGTTGAGAATGCCCCAAGTGCCGACGGAGTCTAAGCCCTCTCCTCCAAAGACCCAGAAGTTGCCGCTGCTGTCGGTCCAGCTGACCGCAGAGTCACGGCCGCCGGGACGATTTGCGGCAGCGGGTGCGCCCAACGTGCCGTAGGTTCCGGATTGGCCACAGAAGCCGCCGGCACCGGCGCTGCCGCTGCAGAGCGCAGTGCTGCTTCCGCCCATCCAGGTCCAATCGAGCGCTCCTCCCACCGCTAGCGGCGTAATGTAGTAACCTGCGTTTGCCACCGCGCTGGTGGTGTAGCCGCTGGCCGTCGCAATTGCCTCCAGCGTTTCTGATGACGAGACGGTGATTGCACCGCCGCTATACACCGTCGAACTAGTCGTCGGTGTGGTTGCGTTAGTGGTGTAGTAAATGGTTGCGCCAGCCGTAGCATCGCTGATGGTTACTGTCTGGGTCGAGCTGTAGCTGCCTGCCGGTACGCTGAAGACCGGAGTCGCAGTAACTGGCACGGCAACAATCACTGTCGGGGATGTGCCCGTAGCGCTGTTGTAGGTTGCGGAGCTGGACGAATCCGGCGTGTAGCTTGCCGTGAAGGTGTAGCTGCCCACGGCAAGCGATCCGGCTGCGAGGCTGAATGCTGTGCTGCCGCCACTCAGAGCCGTAGAGGGCGAGGCATAGCCGCCACCGGTCAGGACCACCGAACCGGTTGGTGTCAGGCTGCCGAATTGCCCAACCACCACCGTCACCGTCAACGCCTGCGTCGGAGCGAGGCTGGTCAAGGAGGGCGTTACCGTTACCTTCGGCGTCGCATTCGGAAGCTGAGTAGGAAGCTGATACTCCCAGAGATCGTTGAAATAGCCTATAGTGCCGTTGGCATCGTAGCCATCGCCCCCAAAGAGCCAGAGATGGCCGCTGCTGTCAGTCAAGCTCACGGAGCCCTCGTGGCTTCCGGGGATGTTTCCGGCGGCGGGCGTTCCCAATGTGCCGTACACGCCAGACTGGTTGACCGTGCTGCTTCCGCCCATCCACGCCCATTGGTTCGTGGTAGGATTCAATACCCAAAGGTCGTTGAGATGGCCACCATTGCCGTTGGCACCAACTCCATATCCCCCAATGAGCCAGAGATGGCCACTGCTGTCGGTCCAGCTTGTTGCTACATATCGGCCTCCGGGGATATTTCCAGCGGCAGGCGTTCCCAACGTGCCGTACACACCGGGCTGGCCACTGCCAAAGCTGGGCACCGTGCTGCTTCCGCCCATCCACGCCCATTGGTTCGTGGATGGATTGAACTCCCAAAGGTCGTTGAGATAGCCTAAAGTGCTGTTGGCATCGTAGCCCTTTCCCCCAAAGAGCCAGAGATGGCCGCTGCTGTCGATCCAATTGACCGTGCCATATCGGCATCCGGGTACGTTTCCGGCAGCGGGCGTTCCCAACACGCCGTACACTCCGGGCTGGCCACCCAAGATGCCCTCCGTGCTGCTTCCGCCCATCCAGGCCCATTCGTTGGTGGAAGGAATGAACTCCCAAAGGTCGTTGAGTTGGCCTAGATTGCCATTGGCATCGTAGCCCTCTCCCCCAAAGAGCCAGAGATGGCCGCTGCTGTCGGTCCAGCTTGTAGCTTCATATCGTCTCCCTGGGATGTTTCCGGCGGCAGGCGTGCCCAACGTGCCGTATACGCCAGACTGGTTGACCGTGCTGCTTCCGCTCATCCACGCCCATTGGTTGGTGGAAGGATTGAACATCCAAAGGTCGTTGAGATAGCCCGAACCGGTGGCACCGAAGCCCTGTCCCCCAAAGAGCCAGAGATGACCGCTGCTGTCGATCCAGCTAGTAGCGTCATATCGGCTTCCCGGGATGTTTCCAGAGGCAGGCGTGCCCAGCGTGCCGTATACGCCAGAATGATTAACCGTGCTGCTGCCGCCCATCCACATCCATTGGTTCGTGGTTGGATTGAACTCCCAGAGATCGTTGAGATAGCCAAAATTGCCCGCCGAGTCCTCGCCCTCCCCTCCAAAGATCCAGAGATGGCCGCTGCTGTCGGTCCAGCTCACAGCATAGTCGTGGCTTCCGGGGATGTTCCCGGCGGCAGGCGTTCCCAGCGTGCCGTATACGCCAGCATGGTTGACCGTGTTGCTTCCGCCCATCCAGGTCCAATCCATCATGCCGCCCACAGCCAGCGGTGAGATGAGGTATCCAGCAGACGCCACTGCGCTGTTGGTATAGCCGCTGAGCGTGGCAATGGCCTCCAGCGTCTCCGACGACGAGACGGTGATCGCGCCCGTGTATTTGGTGGATGAAATCGTCGGCGTAGTTCCGTTGGTGGTGTAGTAGATGGTTGCCCCAGCCGTCGTATCCGAGATGGTTACGCTCTGTGCAGAGGTGTAAGTTCCTGCCACTGGCGAGAAGGTTGGTATGGCTGCCGGTGGTGTGATGGTGTAAGCGGCGGTTGCCACTGCGCTAGTCGAATAGCCGCTGGCCGTTGCTATCGCCTCCAGGGTTTCTGTGGACGAGACGGGAATCGCGCCGCTGTACACGCTCGAACTCGTGGTCGGCGTCGTGCCATTGGTGGTGTAGTAGATGGTAGCGCCGGTAGTCGTATCCGAGATGGTCACGCTCTGGGCAGAGGTGTAAGTTCCTGCCACCGGCGAAAAGGTTGGCGTCACGGCTGCCGGTAAGGAGGCTGTAGATGGCTGATACTTCCAAAGATCGTTAAGATAGGCGTAATAGCTCGTGTTGCCGTACGTTTCTTCGACAAGCCCTCCAAACAGCCAGAAATTGCCGCTGCTATCTATCCAGCTTGCGGCGTCGACGCGTCCTGCTGGATTGTTGCCGGGAGCGGGTGTTCCCTGCGTACCGTACACGCCGGAAAGGCCGCACCCATATGTCCCGCAGCTGATTGTTTTGCTTCCACCCATCCAGGCCCATTGGTTCGTAAAGGGACTGAACTCCCAAAGGTCGCTGAAGTTATCATTCGCGTACAGGCCCCCAAAGAGCCAGAGATTCCCGCTGCTGTCTGTCCAACCGTTCGCGCTGCTGCGGCCTCCGGGAATGTTTGCGGCAGCAGGGAACCCCAACGTGCCGTAGACTGCGGCTTGGCCGCCCGTAACCTGTCCACCCATCCAGGTCCAGTTGCCAGTGGAAGGACTGAACCTCCAAAGGTCGTTGAGACCCCACTGGGCACCGACCGAGTCCAAGCCCAGCCCCCCGAAGAGCCAAAGACTACCGCTGCTATCTGTCCAGCTCACTGCGCCACTGCGAGCTCCGGGAGTGTTTCCAGCAGCGCCAGTTCCCTGTGTGCCGTAGACGCCAGATTGGCCTCCCGCATTGCCGCCGGCCATCCAGGTCCATTGATTCGTGGAGGGGTTGTACTCCCAAAGGTCGTTGAGAAAACCATAGCTATTATTGGCGTTGTAGTAAAACCCCCCGAAGAGCCAGAAGTTGCCGCTGCTGTCGACCCAGCTCGACGCGCCTGTGCGGTTTCCAGGGAAATTTCCTGCAGCCGGGGTTCCCAGCGTGCCGAAGACTCCAGTTTGGCCACCCGTGCTGCTTCCGCCCATCCAGGTCCATTGCTTGGTGGAGGGATTGAACATCCAGAAGTCGTTGAGGTATCCTGCCGCATTCGCGGCGTAGCCTCCAAAGAGCCAGAAGTTGCCGCTCTTATCGGTCCAGCTCGCTGCGAGTTGGCGGCCTCCGGGAATGTTTCCGGCTGCAGGAGATCCCTCCGTGCCGTAGACGCCAGACTGACCCCCAGTGCTGCTACCGCCTATCCAAGTCCATTGCTTTGACGAAGGACTGAACTCCCAAAGGTCGTTGAGCAGTTGATAAGTCCTGGTTGCATCCCATCCAGAGCCCCCAAAGAGCCAGAGATTTCCGCTGCTGTCGGTCCAACTGACCGCTCCATCGCGGCTTCCAGGGTAGTTCCCAGATGCGGGCAACTCCAGCGTTCCGTACACGCCGGGCTGGCCACCTCCCTCACTGGTTGGGACCGTGCTGCTTCCACCCATCCAGGTCCATTCCAGTGTGCCGCTTGGCACGGAGGTTACCACCTGACTTTCCGTATTCGACGTGCTCCCAGCAAAGTTCGCATCGCCGCTGTAGACCGCCGTGATCGAATTTGTTCCCAAAGGAAGTTGCGTTCCCTGGGGCAGTGCGGAGATGGCAAAGACAGCCGAACCGCCGCTGAGTGAAACCGTTCCAAGAGTCGTGCTCCCATTGCTGAAGGTCACCGAACCGGTGGCAATGCCGCCATATTGCCCCGAAACTGTTGTTGTAAAGGTCACATTTTGGGCGAGATCGGAGGGATTTGGCGACGAAGTCAAGGTTGTAGTAGAACTGGCCTGGCTGACCTGCTGGCTAATCGCGTTCGACTGACTGCCGGCAAAGTTCGGGTCGCCGGGATACACTGCCGTGACTGAATCCGTCCCATACGGCAGCGCGGTAGTGGTCAAACTGGCCGTTCCACTACTCAACGTCCCCTCTCCGAGAAGAATTGGGCCGTACATAAACACGATGGTCTCTCCATTCGGCGGCGCGCCCGCACTGGCTACTACTTCTGCCGTCAGGGTCACGGCCTGCCCGTATGTGGAGGAACTCTGAGAAGATGTGAGCGTCGTCGTCGTCGTGGCTATGGACGACGGAAGCGCCAGCTTGAAGACGGTTCCGCAGCCTGTGACGAGCGTGCCGTTCCCGCCTGGCGCGCTGCAGGAACTTAATCCCCCGCCAGTACCGCCAAACAGGTTGCCCAGTGCATCTGCCAGCAAGCCGTCGGGTCCGGTACCGTCCCCATTCGTTCCAGTGAAGGCGTGAAGCACGGTCTGATTGTTGCTGGTGTCGATCTTGTAGACGGTTCCGCAGCCAGTCGGCGCGTCGCAGGCAAGGTCTCCTCCCTGCGATGAATAGCCATACTGGTTACCCTGCGCGTCGATGACTGTTCCATCTGGCCAGACGCCGGGTCCCGTGCCCGCAAAACTCTGCACGGAGCTGAACTTGTAGGTCCCATTGGCTTGCAAAGTCAGCTTGTACAAGGAGCCAGACTTGGTATTGCCGTACAAATTCCCTAGCGCATCCCGCTTCAGCACGCGTGGATTTGAGCCGTCCGATCCACCTGTGAAACTGTAGATCGTGGTGTATACGTCGCTCGAACTGATCATGAAGACCGATCCTTCGGAGTTCGCGCCGCCGCCACGGGACGTGCCATAGATATTGCCCCACGCGTCCACCGCTCCCAACTGCGCCCCCCACTCGGATCCGGAGGGAGCGCTATAAATCAGGGTCTCATTGCCAGCCGTATCCACCTTGAAGACGGTTCCGTTGCTGTTGACGCCACCATCGTCCGTAGTACCGTAGAGGTTGCCCTGCGCGTCCAGCAGCAAAGGCGACTCGGAATAGATGCCATCCCCGGTTCCTCCCTCAAAGTTGTGGATCACGGTGAACTTTAATGTCGACAGATTCAACTTGAAGACAGTTCCGCAGCCCTCGCCCGCGTTGCACGTCAGGTCTCCGCCAGCATACGTTGTGCCGTAGAGATTGCCCTGCCCGTCCAGCGTGATGCTCCCGAGGGGCGCCGCGCCGTCCGTGCCGGCAAAGCTGTGAAGCACGGTCTCTTTGCCGCTCGTGTCCCACTTGACGATCGCTCCGCAGCCATACGCGGCCGGATAGGGAGGAGAGCAGGAATTGGCTCCGCCATAGACCGCATTGCCATAGAGGTTGCCTTGCGAGTCGAGAGCTCCTCCCTCGATCATGGAGCCGTCCGTCGGCGATCCCTGGAAGTCATAGACGCTATACGTGTAGCCCGTCCCCTGCGCCCAGGCAGGCGTGGCAAGCGCGAAAAGCAGGCAACAGAGACCCGCTATTCCGGCAAACCGGCTCACTCTGGAGCGCATCTTTTCCTGTAGATTGGCTAACGACAGCAGCATCGTCTTCTTCATCTCAGTCCTCTCGAAACACATGAAGGTATGACGGATCAGTCTCAAGAGTGCGGCTGCTCGAGTCAATACGCCGTTCGGCGTATCTGTCGGCGGAGGCTGTGCAGTCGCGGAGATGCCCGGAAGCTGCAAAAAGCGCAGCCCACGATTGGGCAGAGATGGCTTGCGAGGGACTACTTGTCGCGGGAGAGAGATTGCAATGCGATAGCGGCAGCCGCGGTGCGGTTCTGGGCTCTCAGCTTGTGGAGAATGTGCTCCATGTGCTTCTTCGCCGTTTGCGGACTCACGCTCAGGATGGCGGCAATTTCACCGTTCGTCTTTCCCTGCGCAACCCAGGCAAGCACCTCCGACTCGCGCCGGGAGAGGCAAAATTCTGCAAGCGCGGCCGCATTCCGCGCCGAAGTCGTCTCCTCCAGAAGAAGCAGATTGGCTCCGGCGCTTGATAGGATCCTTACAGTCAACCGATTCTCCCCCTTCCGCACGGCAAGCGGCAATCGTACCGGCGGCACATCCTTCCCGTTGAGTTGCGCGTTCTGGCAACGCACCCAGCGAAGAAGCTCCTGCGGAAGTTGGCGATCTAGGCCCTTTGAGACGCCGAAATATTCCGCCAGATACTGCCGCGCCAACGCAGTGATAAGTCGCACGCGGCCTTCCGAATCGCAGGCAATAACACCCAAGGCGGCGCCTTTGAGTCCGTCTTCGAGCAGTTGCCGTTGACTATGCACTTCGCTGAGCAAGCGGGCATTTTGCCACGCCTGGACAACGTGGGGCCGAATCAGATTGGCCATACAGCGTTCACGCTCCGTGAAACGGCGGTCGCCGTGCCAGACGATTCCAATGGACAGGGTAGGCCTGACGAAGATGCCAAAACACAAGTCGTCTTCTATGTGGTAATCGCGATAAAAATCACTGTACAGACCAGTATCGTGAAACTGACGCCGACTCAGAAAATCGGAGATTCTCGTGGCGTGCCCATCGCCGGTTTGCATATAGTAAACCAGCGAAGCATGCTCATTCATGTGTTGTCCCAATAGTTTGCTCACATTGGGGGCAAGATTCTCCGCTGTGCTTTCAGTATTGTAGGATTCAAATGTCTCAGTGCACACCTCATTGTAGGTGGCGTGGATAGAGGGGATAAAGCGTAAAAGCGCCTTGACCAGTCTGCCGGGAAAGTCTGTTAGCGGCTCAGAGTCGCGGATCACGTAGCAATCGCGAACAAAATCGAGGAGCCGTTTCGTGTCGGATTGCCTTAGCTGGTCCATCTTGAATTCGCCATTGAGTTCATTGGAAATTCCGATCTCTAAGACCGAAAAGAGCGCGAGTTCAGATCCGAGGGGCCTGCAAACCCGTCAGAAAAACGGGGGGAGAGAATATGCTAAAGATTCTACGACAACGAAGCGAAACCTTCAGTTAAAACTTCAATAGAATGCATTTTTACGGGCTGCAGCTTTTTTCATGATCGCGGTTCCCCTTATCGCCACCAACGACTCAGACCTGCCGAGAGCCGGCGGTCTATAATTCCGAACGTGCCGCTCGCGAAACCAGACTTGGCGAGCGCGCCGGTAATTGCATGAGGTTTTCGATGGCGTAGATCGTCGATCGCGAGCGGGGATAGAAATTCGGAAGTTAACCCCGAGGGGCACTGCTAGCTAAAGTCTGACGAGTACCGCTAATAGCCGTTGTCCCTGATTCAGGCGAGAAAACTGAGATCTTTAGTGATGCCGATCATCGTCGGTTGACGCAAAATCGCCA
>PLUT01000318.1 GCA_003162875.1 Granulicella sp. | reverse complement strand
CTGGGGGAAGGGGATGGTTATCCTAAAGCCCGGTTGATTATGGGGCTCTTACGGCACGGATAAATCCGTGCCCTTAACGAATAGGCGTTTTTTCAGCATCCTCTAAAGCCCGGTTGATTCTGCGTCCGTTATGCCGGGGAGACCCAAGGCTGAAGCCTCGGGCTACCGGTCCCGTCCTATCTCAGAAGCACAAAGCAACCGCAGGTCCTTCGACTCCGATTGACGCACTTCGCGCGCCAATCTCCGCTCAGGATGACAGCTCTCAAGTGCGGCGCGCGGAGGAAGCCAATCTCCGCTCAGGATGACAACTCTCAAGTGCGGGCTCTAGATTTTCTGGACGCGCTGAACCTCGCGGACGCCCTGGACGCGACGCATTTTGTCGACGAGGCGGTTGAGGTGGCGCAGGTCGAGGGTCTCGATGACGAAGTCGATGACGGCTCCGCCGTCGGCGATGGCGTTGGAACTGGAGGAGCGGATGTTGGTGCCGTCGTCGGAGATGATGGCGGTGAACTCCTTGAGCAGGCCGGCGCGGTCGTCGCAGAGCACGGTGAGTTTGACCGGGTAGGTCTGGGGCCTGGGTGTGCCGGCGGCTCCGGCGCGGCTGCCGCCGGCTGAGGGCAAGGGCGCCCACTCGACCTGGATGCGGCGGTCCGACTCGTAGAGCAGGTTCTGCACATTGGGACAACTGCGCGCGTGGACGGCAACGCCCTTGCCGCGCGTGACATAGCCGATGATGTCCTCGCCGCGGATGGGGTTGCAACAGCGCGCACGGTAGACCAGCAGGTCGTCCTGGCCTTCGACCTGGAGCGAGTCCGACCCCTTGCCGAAGAAGACGCGTTTGACGGCGTCGGACATGTGGTCGATGGTGTTGCCGATGACGCCCTGGTGGGCGGCGGGCTCGGCCGGAATGGTGGACCCTGGCTCGAGCTTGTTGAGCACCTGGCGCGCGGAATACTTGCCGAAGCCGACGGCGGCGAGAAGCTCGGCCTGGGTGGTAAGGCCGTATTCGGCGGCGACCTTGTCGTAGTCGGCCTCGCCGTACTTTGAGAGCGCCATCTTGTACCTGCGCGCTTCGCGGTCGAGCAGCTTCTGGCCAATCTCGATGGCGCGCTCGCGCTGGTGCTCGTTGATCCAGTGCTTGATCTTGTTGCGGGCGCGGGAGGACTTGGTGAAGCTGAGCCAGTCGCGGCTGGGAGCGTGGCCTGCCTGAGTGGTGATCTCGACGATGTCGCCGTTGTGCAGCCGGACGCGGAGCGGGACGATGCGGCCGTTGACCTTGGCGCCGATGGTGGTGTTGCCCACCTCGGTGTGGATGGCGTAAGCGAAGTCGATGGGGCTCGAGTCCTTGGGCAGCACGACGACCTTGCCCTTGGGGGTGAAGGTGTAGACCTCCTCGGGGTAGAGGTCGATCTTGAGGGTCGACATGAACTCGTTGGGGTCGGACATTTCGCGCTGCCACTCCATGAGCTGGCGAACCCAGGCGAGACGGGCCTCGTCCTTGGCGGTGACGTTGTCACCGGCCTTGTATTTCCAGTGGGCAGCGATGCCTTCCTCGGCGATGCGGTGCATGTCCTCGGTGCGGATCTGCACCTCGAATTGATGGCCGCCGGGCGCGATGAGAGTGGTGTGGATGGACTGGTACTGATTGGGCCGGGGCATGTTGATGAAGTCCTTGATGCGGCCGGGCACGGCGGGCCACTTGGCGTGGAGCAGGCCAAGGATGATCCAGCAGTCGTCCTTGCTTTGGCAGATGACTCGCACGGCGAGCAGATCGTAGACCTGGTCGATGGGGATTTTCTGCGATGAGAGCTTTTCCTGGATGGAGTAGAGACGCTTGATGCGCGATTCGACCCGTCCCTTGATGTTGTTCTTCGCGAGTATCTGTTCGATATCGCGGACGATGGAGGCAAGGAACTCCTCGTTGGCGCCGCGCAGGCTCTCAACCTGGTTTGCGAGTTCCTGGTAGGCGAAAGGATCGGTGTAGCGGAAGGCGAGGTCTTCGAGCTCGCCGCGGAGCTTACCCATGCCGAGCCGGTGTGCCAGCGGAGCGTACACGTCGAGTGTCTCGCGCGCAATCTTCTGCCGCTTTTCCTGGGGCAGATGCTCGAGCGTGCGCATATTGTGCAGGCGGTCGGCGAGTTTGATGATGACTACGCGAACGTCGGTCACCATGGCGAGCAGCATCTTGCGGATGTTCTCGGCCTGGTGATCCTCGCGGTTGGCAAACTTGATCTTGTCCAGCTTGGTGACGCCCTCGACGATGTGGGCCACCTGCTCGCCGAAGCGCTTCTCGATCTCGCCGGTGGTGACGTCGGTGTCTTCGACGGCGTCGTGCAGCAATCCCGCGGCGATGGCGGTGGAATCCATCTTCAACTCCGCGAGCACCAGGGCGACCTCGAGCGGATGCACGACGTAGGGTTCGCCGGAGGCCCGCTTCTGCCCCTCGTGATGCTGGAGGCCGAATTGCCAAGCCTGGCGGATGATTTCCAGGTCGTCGCCGGGGCGATTCTGGTGGACCTCCTGGAGCAGGCGGGCGAACTTCGCGTCCATCTCGCCGACAACGGCCGGACTCGATCCGGCGAGGTGCCCTGCGGCGCTCTCCGACGCGGGAGCAGGGGAACTGCCGGCCGCGGCGCCGGGCTCGGGCTCGATCTGGGGGGCATTGGCGTTAGCGGAAAGGGCAAACGATGGCGGCGCAACCGGCGGCAGAGCTGCGCTCAGCTCAATGCCTATGTCCGTGTTGCTGGCTCCGGAACTCGTCCCCTCAAGCGCCGAGGGTGCGGCTCTTTCCAGGTTTCCGGAGGCCGCTGGAGTGTTTGCCATAGCTAATTATAGAAGCCACGGCAAGACTACCTGGGAAGTCTGTGCAGGCGAGGCAGTTCCGTGTTCGTTTTGGGACGGGCGCGGAGCGACATCGATTGATTCGGCGCCGGCGGTCTTAGGGAGCCGTGGGCGGACCGATGCGAGGCGTGCGAACGGGCGGAGCCAGGCCGATGAACTCAGTGAGAGTGCTGGTGGCGAAGTCGCTGATCCACAGGTTGCCGCTTGCATCCACGGCGATGGCAAAGGGTTCGACAAGGCCGGCGTCCAACCCCAGGCCGGCGGCGGGAGAGAGCACAGTGCCAGGTGCGGCAGTGTTCGAAGCGCCGGCAAGCTCAGTGAGAGCCGAACTCAAGCCGGGAGGACTCCGGTAACTTGCGATCCAGACGTTGCCCGCGGCGTCGATGGCGATTCCTTGCGGGTGATCGATGCCGCCGCCGGCATAGGAAGGGTTGGAGAGTACGACGCCGGAGCTGGAGATCTCGCTGATGCTATTGCCGTAATAATCGGTGACCCACAGGTTGCCGAGTTGGTCGATGGCGAGGTTTGACGGACCGCTGCAGCAGGCGTAGGAGGTGAATTGCGAGCCATCGGGCGAGACCTTGACGACGGCGGACTCGGTCGCGCCGACGGCCGCGGTCGAGTTGACGACCCAGACGTTGTGATTGGCGTCGATAGCGGCGTTGACCGGAAAGGCAAGTTGGGGTGACGTGTAGCCGGAGGCTCCGGACAACGCCTGACCAGAGCTGGAAAGGTGGGTCAGATGAGAGTCGCCATAATCCACGGCCCATGCACTGCCGTCCGTGTCGATGGCGACGGCGACCGGAAAATCAAGTCCCGAACCGGTGAACCCGCCGCTTCCGGCGACGGACTGTCCGGCGGAGTTGAGCACGCTGACGCTATTGCCCGGAACGGGAGGATTGGGTTCGTTGGGAATCCACGCATCGTCGCTGGCATCCACGGCGAGGCCATAGGATGCGGCCAGTCCGAAACCGGTGATGCCCTGCGGCAGAAGCGGCCTGCCGAGAGGAGAGAACAGCGAGGCTGCACTGTTGTAGCTGGCAACCCAGACATTTCCAGTGCTGTCGATCCCGAGGCCGGAAGGCGAATTCATCCCGCCGCCGGTGTAATTCACGAACAGAGTCCAGTCGGCCGGCGCGGCGGCGAGCACAGGGGCAAACGCAGTACTGCCGGCCGACAGCGCGAAGAGACTGGCGACGTTGATCCCCGGGTTGCGGGCCAGGTTGAGCGCCGCGTCGAAGGTATTGTCGGGGACGACGCCGGGGACGGCGCCGGCGACCGGGGTGGTCGCGGCGAAGAGCGCGCTACAGGTGTTTGCGCCGGCAGCAGAGGCGGTGCATGCGTTGAGCAGGTTGGCGAGCGAATCGATCTTCGGCGCCGGAGAGGACCCGTTGGATGCGAAGGACGGCCCGGGGCTGGAGCCAGCGGTAATGTCCGCCAGCGCAGAGGCCGTGGCAACCGCGTTTTGCAGGCCGGCGAGGTTGGTGGAACTTGCGCCCAGATTCGCGCCGGCGGAGAGGAATTGCGAGAGCGCATACGCGGCTGCGGCGGAGGTGACCTCGTTGACGACGATCGGGGTTGAGGGAGTGATCTGGTTGCAGGCTCCCAGAGCGGTGAACAGCGCGATCGCGGCATTCGGGGAGGCGGTTGCGGCCCCTGGCTTTCCTCCACGGGCGACAACGTAAATTTGCGATTCGCCCGACGGGCAAGGAAATCCGGCGGGAACGGTGAAGGCCCCGTTGGCGTCGGTGGTGAGGGAGGTGGACAGGAGGGCGGTGCCGGCGGAGCCATTTCCACCGGACCCGGCAGCATACAACTGGACCGCTGCGCCGATCAGCGGCTGCTTTCCGGCCATTGCTTTGCCGGCGAAGCCTGTTTCGGCGTAGTCGCCCGGGGGAGGTTGGGTGACCGTGACGACCGTGACGCTGGGTGAGCTTCCACAGCCGGTCGCCCCCGCCAGGATGCCGGCGGCAACGATGGAGGCGACAAACGGGGTGAAGAACGCAGGACGGGGCAGATGCATGGACGAGTTCCATCATACGTGCTGGCGGCTAGAGTGAGATCGCCCATTTTTACAAACCTCGACTGCGCCAATTGACGTGGCGGACCGTGCGCAGTTTGACACGCGGGCCTTCCCTCGGGGGCTAGGTAGTGTCTGACGAATC
>PLUT01000247.1:997-8299 GCA_003162875.1 Granulicella sp. | reverse complement strand
CGCACGTCGCCGCTCTCTGCGCGGCATGGAAGGAGATGCATGGGTATAACGAGTAAGGAATTCAAAGAAGCGGGCGAGCGCATGGATGCGCTCCGCGCCAGCACTCCCTTTGCAACCGCGGCCCACTACGACCGCAAATCCAAAAGTGTAATCATCAAACTCTCCAACGGTCTCGGCATCTTCTTCTCGCCGGAAGATGCCCAGGGTTTGGAAGGGGCGACCGCCGCGCAACTCAGCGACGTGGAACTCACTCCATCCGGCTTGGGCCTGCACTTCGAAAAGCTCGACGCCGATCTCTGGATACCCTCGCTCCTCGAAGGCGTCTTCGGCTCTCGCAAATGGATGGCCGCCCGCCTCGGCGCGCAGGGCGGCAAAGCCCGCTCGCTTGCGAAGCGCACCGCCGCCCGCGCCAACGGAGCCCTCGGCGGCCGCCCCCGCAAGTCCGCCGCGCGATAACCCGCAGGCGTATTCTTCCCCCATGCCCCGCCGCGTCCTCCAACCGCTCCTGCTCGCCCTGATCCTCGCGCCCACCCTCGCCGCCGCACCCGCCCAGCAACCAAAATCTCAACCCAAGCCGCTCTTCTCCGAAGACTTCGAATCCGGCGCCATCGACCCCAATCTTTGGACCCAGGACGTCACCGGCGACGCCATCCTCACCGTGCAATCCGACAAGGCCGCGCACGGCAAGTACGCGCTGCTGGTCCGCTGTCCCGCGCCCGCGCAACGCACCCACGCCTTCCTCATCGCGCGCAATCTGCCGGAGCCGCTCCGCCACCACCACTTCGGCCGGGCGTACGTCTTCATCACGCCCTCCGTGCCCGATCGCCACACCGTCTTCATCACCGCCGGCGGCGCCGGCTACCCCCACTCCCGCTTCTTCGAGATCGCCACCTCCCACGCCAACTTCCAGACCACCTTCACCGACCAGGTCGACAGCGCCGAAGACTGGCACCCCGGCCCCACCGTCCCGCTCGGCCGCTGGTTCCTCCTCGAGTGGGAGTTCAACGACCAGCCCGACCAGGAAACCCTCTGGGTCGACGGCCAGCAGATCATGGACTCGCCCTTCACCTACAAATCCACCACCCAGTCCACCGGCCTCATCGGCGCCTTCACCGAGTTCTCCATCGGCTTCCTCCTCCGCGGCGCCGCTCCCGTCCCCTTCGACATCTACTACGACGACATCGCTCTGGACACCCACCGCCTCGGCCCCGTCAAGTAGGCGCGCCGCAACATACCCCGGTGCGTATCTCTACGGCTGCGCCGGCATCCACCCGTGCAACTGCATCCAGTCGGCAATCAGCTGCGGCGTCACCTTCAGCTCAGGCGGAGACGTTGGGTCGTCGCCCATGTGCGTTCCGTGCGCCCCAAGCTCGAAGATGTGCAACTCGGCAGGCACGCCCGCGGCCTTCAGCGCGACGTAGAACTTCGCGGCGTTGCGCGAGTCCACCGTCTTGTCTCCAGTAGTCGAGTAGATAAACGATGGGCTGGTGTCCGCCGTCACGTGCTTCACCGGATCGATCGCGTCGATCGCTGCCTGGCTCGGATGAGGTCCCAGAATGCTCTCCATCGGGAGCGTCCCCGTCGCCAGCGGCACGCTCATGTCCAGCCGTCCATAGGAAATGATCTCGAAGTCGGGCCGGTCGGAGACGCGGTCTATCGGGTCCGCGGCGGCAGGGTTGCCGGCGTCGTGAATCGTCGCCGCGTAGCCCGCGAGGCTTCCACCCGCGGAGAACCCCCAAATCCCGATCGCATCCGGCTTTACTCCAAGCTCCGCCGCGTGCGAGCGCACATAGCGGATTGCCCGCGACACATCCGTGCTCTGCGTGGGATACAGATACGCCGGCGCCAGCCTGTACTCCAGCACAAACGCTGAGACGCCGTGCGCTGCCAGCCAGCGCGCCTCCAGCGCACCCTCCTGCGGCATCACCAGGCGCGTATAGCCGCCGCCCGGCATCACCACCACGGCGGCGTGCGGCCCGGCGCCGGTTGCCGGATAGGTGAAGATCTTCGGAATATCGCCGTCCGTCGTCCCATGCTGCAGCGGCGCGCCATCGGGCCACAGCACAATCTTCTCGGCGAATCCCGTCGGCGGGGCGGTTTGCGTCGTGGCCGGCTGAGCCGCGCCAGTCGCGGGTGTTTGGGCAGCGGGTGTTTGGGCCGAGAGCGGCAGGGCAAGGAGGAGCAGGGAAGCGAAGGCAGATCGATTCATAGCTCTGAAAGCATACCGCACGCAGCACGCGACCGGGAAGGATGCGGCCGCCACAAATGAAAACGCCAGGGACCCGAAGGCCTCTGGCGCTCCATTCTTGAAGAGCTCGCAGTACAGTTGGACATTGAATCTCGGTTCCCCCGCCCGATCGCCTTCCAGCTTGCGCCGGATATAAATCGTTCGGCTTCCCCTTCGACCAACTCCGGCTTCCCTTGGCGTCGCGTCCTCCGGCTGTGCCGGCGATCTCCGACCGACTCTCATCGGCCTTCAATCCTTCGGCTGTGCCAGGGGGTCGACTGCCAACTTCCCCCGGAGTTGCATCCGACGCTCCACCTTCAGATCAGCTTCCGGCTTGCACCGAATACTGCCTCCTCCAGCTTCACCTTCGGACCAACTTCCAACTCTTCGTCGGACATTGAATCTTCCGGCTGCACCTTCCGGCCAACCGCCAGCTTGCGCCGGCCGTCAACCTTCCAGTCTTGCTTTCGGACCCGATCTCCGGCTTGCACCGGCCATCGAACCCTCCAGCTTCACCTTCTTGACCCGGCTCCGACTTTCATCGGAACGCGCATCCTCCGGCTCTGCCTTCCAACCCAGCCTCCGACTCTTCATCGGGTATCGCGTCCTCCGACTTCACCTTCCAGCCAACCGCCGACTTTCATCGGCCATCGACCTTCCGGATCTGCCCTCCGTTTGACCTCCGGCTTTCACCGGCGTCGCATCTTCGGGCTTTCCCTTCGCACCCGGCTTCCGACTTTCATCGGACTCCGCATCCTCCGGTTCTGTCAGCGACTGACCTTCGTTCTCGATTGGAGTTTGAATCCTCCGACGGTGCCGTTGATCTCCTGCCGACTTGCGCCGACTCTTAATCATTCAGCGGTGCCAGCGACCAACTTTCCAGTCTCCTTCGAAGATTTCATCCTCCGGCTCTGCCTTCCGGCTGGCTCCCGACTCGCGTCAGTTACCACCCCTCCTTGCAGCCCCGGCGACCAACTCCCGACTTCCTACGGGTCATCAGTTGAGAAGGACATTAGAAGTGGCTCACCTGTGCACGCAAGTGCAAATTGTGCGCTTTCTGTGGATATCCATTGGACAGGCGATTATCGCTCCGCTCCATCCCGGAAAATTCTGCAAAAATGCCAGCAAATCCGCTGTTTTCACCGCCCCCGCACCCGTCCATTTCCTTTTGACAAAAATGAAAAGTGCCCCGAAAACGCAGCAATTCCCCGCTTCCTGACCAACAGATTTCCTCAGAATCTACGCGTATCAAAGCAAGAAACAAAGTTGTGTGTGTGGGTGTCCGCCCCTGTTGCTGTTTGTTCTTGCTTCTAGGTTTGCCAAGCCTGGTAGCCTGACGCTTCAGCGTCGGGTCTGCTTGGCCCTCCCGTGTTCCACAGCACCGAAGGGGTTTTAGCCCCTGGGGTATGCTCTCCTGCATGGCTACGATCCGTCACTGTTACCCGGCCAATCCGTCGTCTCGCGTGAGCCTATGACAGAAGTTCGGAACAACATTCTGGAGCATTGCTTGACTTCCATAGTCCATCTATCGTAGTGTTCTCTGCGCTTCCGGTCTGATGAGTTCTCGGATGCGGCTCTGTCCTTCAAGAACGGCGGATAACGAAAGCCGATTCCTTTTTGAGCCATGAAAAGGGGCCCCACTTACATTATTTAGGACGATCCAGGTGTGTTGCCGTAGCGACTTCGCGTGCGGACGCCGGGTTTTGTGTGTGGAGCAAGCTAAGGATGCTCGCGCCGAGCCGACCGAAAGTTGGTCATTTGCAAACAAGACTAGATCATAGTTACCGCAATTCTTTATTGCGGGACGATAACAGTCCAACATCGACAACCGATAGGGAACAAGGAGAGAGACATGGCAGACGAACAAGTAGATCTGACGAAACGGCTACCACGCGGCGCGATCCCTTCACCTCGGTCCGACCTTGCGGCAGCCATGCCGCATATTCCAGATGCGAGCATAGCGGTCCCACCGAGCTTCCTGATGTGGCCCATTGAAATGTCATCCTGGAATAACTACGTCTATGGCGACTGCGTTACCGCCGAGGAAGCCTTCGCGAAGGCGACCGCGGCACCGCAGACCTTTATTCCGTTGGCGACGGCGGTTGCCTGGGCTACGGCGCATGGCTACCTCAATGGCGCTGGCCTCAGCGCCGTGTTGACGACGATGCAAACGGCTGGCTTCCCGTTCAACAATAAGACATACGACGATGGTGTTCACAACTCGGTCAACTGGACCAACCCCGCGATTCTGCAGAGTGCCATCTTCAGCCACGGGCCGGTGAAAATCGGCGTCGCGGCAGAGGATTTCCAGACGGCTGCGCCCGGCCAGCATGGTATCGTCACGCCGGGGACAAGCGGTTGGACAATGTACGGCTACCCACCTACGAACGGCTCACAGGAAGATCACTGCACCAGCCTTTGCGGCTACGGGACTCTGGCGCAGTTGGTTACTCTATTCGCGCAGCATAAGCTCACCGTCCATCCCGTAGCTGGGATGCCAACGGGTATCTGCTATGCAATGTTCACCTGGAATTCCATCGGGATCATTGATCAGCAGTCCATGCTGAACATGACCCACGAGGCCTGGATTCGCAATCCGGTGACAATCATCAAGTAAGTCGGGCAGCTTGGTCATGTGGGGCCACGGCGGAATGCCGTTGTGGCCCTGCCGGACCCGCTTGTACCATTCCTGATAATTCTGCAATATTTAGCTCATCGTGGTCGGCATGAAACGTGGTCATGCGGCCTGATCGTTCGTACTCGCATCCGAGGAAGGTGAAAATGATTCCCAAAATGCCACGCGGCGCGATACCGATCGCCCGAAGCGAACTTGCCGCTTCGGAGCCCTATCAGCCCGAGGCTGGCGAGGAAATCTTCGTTCCAAGCGGTGAGTTTCCGTCGCCCAACCACGAGCTTGCAGCCACCCCACCCTATCGAGGCGGCGGCGCGGCGCCCGAAAGCTTCCTCGCTTGGCCAACAGAAATTAGCTACTGGGGGAACGACAAAGCGAGCAATTCGACCTGGGCGGAGGAAGCCTTTGCCAAGGCCTGCGCCGATCCCAAGGTATTGCTACCGACCGACGTGGTCCTGTCCACCGCACAGGAATGCGGTTCGTCGAATTTCGCCCGGTTCTTACAAACCCACGGGTTTCAAGTTGGCCACAAGGCCTATTTGGATGGGCCGTTCCATTCGGTCGACTGGACGAACGGGGCGGCTTTGAACGGCGCCATCGCCAATGTCGGGCCGGTGAAGATAGGCGTCGCCTCAGCGAATCTCACCTCCGGCGCTGAGGGCCAGGTCACACCCCGAACAAGCGGTTGGGCGATCCACGGCCTCCCGATGGGTGAGCCTGAAAATCACTGCGCGAGCCTTTGCGGCTATGGGTTCTTGGCGGCGTTGGTCGATCTCTTCAAGCGGCACGGGGTCAATGTCAATCTGCCTCCGGGCATGCCTACGGGACTCTGCTACGCGATGTTCACATGGGGCTCCATCGGCATCGTCGACCGGCAATCGCTGATCAACATCACTGGCGAAGCCTGGGTTCGAAATCCGACGACGATCGTGAAGAATCTCAGCGGATGACGGTCGGGCACGTCGGTCGGATCGCCTGGATGGGATATGGTCGGGTATTGTCGCCCGGATTGAGATAGCCGGCCCGGCCGCGAATATGGGACCATTCAGGGGTGACCGGGGCTGGCTCGGAGAGCGTACTATCGCAGCGATAGTTTAGAAGGGCTTCCCTCCCTTGAAATCTGCGGCGATCGCCGTATAGACGCCCGTCATGCAGCCCGGATCGGAGAGGATGAGCCCAAATTATCTCCTTTGTTTTCAGAACACTGCAAAATCAACAGCTGGTAAGTGGTTTGTTTGGAAGATTATGCATGAATCGATATCGGGGGGGTGGGTGCACCATATGTTAGAACCTAAGCAAGGAGGGACGGGACCGCGATGAAGCGAATCTTTACCCTCGTCCTCGGCGCGCTGGCTATGGTCGCCGTCGCGCTTCTCTCGGCCTTCATCACCATGCGCCTCGCCATCCACGGACGCGAGGCCGTCGTCCCCGCGCTGACCGGTCTCTCCGTCTCCGAAGCCGGCCGTCTGGCCGCTCGCCAGGGCCTGCAGCTCAACCTGGAGAACCGCTTCTACTCCGCCGACGTCGCCGCCGGCCAAGTCCTGGCGCAGGATCCCGCGCCCGGCGCCCGCGTCCGCCGCGAATGGCCCATCCGCATCACCGAGTCGCTCGGCACGCAGGCCGTCAATATCCCCGACCTGACCGGCGAGTCCGAGCGCGCCGCCACCGTCAGCATCCGTCGCCTGTCGCTCGACCTGGGCGCCGTCGCGCATCTCGCCATTCCCGGCGATCCGGACGTCGTCCTCACCCAGACTCCGCCGGCCAACTCCAACGGAGTCGACGGACCGCGCGTCAGCCTGCTGGTCAGCGACGCCCCTGACGCTGAGCTGCAAGCCTACGTGATGCCCTCGCTGCTCGGTCTCAGCTACGCCACCGCGCGCGCGCGCGCAGACGCCGCCGGCCTACATCTCGTTGTGGCCCCTGCCATTCCGCCCGCTGCGCCTCCCGCAAGCGGCCAGCCGCCGGTCGCCGCCGCTCCGGCAGCGCCCTCGGCAACTCCTGCGGCAACTCCAGCCCCGCCCGACCAGCNNTCGTCGGCCAGTTCCCCCAGCCGGGCTACCGCGTCGAGTCAGGCGACGCCGTCCGCGTCACCCTCGCCCAACCGGCTGCGGCAGCCGCGCCGGCGCCTGGGCAATAAAAAGTTCGCCGCCACCTTGCCGCCCGATTACCGCCCGCTCTAGACTCTCCAACATGAGCCGATCCGCAACCAGGTTTTTCGCCGCCCTCAGCTTGCTCTTCGTCTTCGCCGCTGCCTCGCTGCCCGCGCAGGATTGGGCCAAGGCCGCTCTCGAGAAGTCGCCGCGCCACCGCGAATACGTTCCGCTGAAACACGGCGACCGCACGGTGCAGGCCTTCGTCGTCTATCCCGAGGTCAGCCACAAAGCGCCGGTCATCGTCCTGACCCACGAGATCTTCGGCCTGAGCGACTGGGCCAAGGAGATGG
>PLUT01000247.1:0-961 GCA_003162875.1 Granulicella sp. | reverse complement strand
AGGCAAGTCGTTCGCCTTTGCCACGCATCGCCACGATCTTAGCGCCGCCTTCGTTTTCTATGGCACACCGCCGCCCGACGCTGATCTGAAGAACATCAGCGCACCCGTCTACGGCTTTTACGCCGGCAACGACGCGCGCATCACTGCCACCGTGCCTGCCACCACCGCTGCCATGAAGGCCGCCGGCAAGGCGTACGATCCCGTGATCTACGATGGCGCGGGCCACGGCTTCATGCGCGCCGGCCAGGCTCCGGACGCCAGCGACGCGAACAAGAAAGCATACGATGACAGCTTCAGGCGCATGGTTGCGCTGCTGGCCAAGCCCGCCGCAGCAACGGCAAGCCGCCTGCAGAAGCCCGCGCGCGGCAAGGCCACGCCCGCCAAGGCAGCGGCTGCCGCAGCCGACTGCCATGACCCGGATCACAGCGCGACGGTTGACATGGCTGCGATAATGAAAATGTGAAGACCGTGAAGATTGTGACCCGTACCCCGCTGCCGTCGCTGCAGGACGAACTCGACCGCATCACCCAGAACACCCGCGCGCTGGTTCAGCCGGAGCGGCTGGCCATCTCGGAGCAGGCCACTGCCAACCTGTTTGCGACCGGCATCGAAGACCGCATACTTCCGCCAGGCGCGCGCGTCCCGGAGTTCACGCTGCCGGACGCGCTTACCGGAAAGCCCGTCCACTCCACCGACCTGCTTGGGCTCGGCCCGCTGGTGCTCAAGTTCTTCCGCGGGCGCTGGTGCCCCTATTGCACAACCGAGTTGGAACTCTGGCGCGATCTTCACCTCGAACTCCGCCGCATGGGCGCGTTCTTCGTCGCAATCTCCCCGCAGACCCAGCGCCAGAACGACTTCATGGTCCAGCAGCAGAGGCTGCCCTTTCCCATCCTCTCCGATGCTGGAGCCGCCGTTGCCGAGCAGTTCGGCATCGCCTATAGCGTCCCCTCCGAGCACCGCC
>PLUT01000274.1 GCA_003162875.1 Granulicella sp. | reverse complement strand
GGCCTTCGCGGGCGAACTGGCGAACCTCGTCCCACGCCTCCCAGGGGTTCTTGGCCAGCTTCAATCGCTCGGCCTTCTGGGCCTTGGTTTCCTTGGCGGGGGGGGTGGGGTTCGGTGGCGCGGCGGCGAGGTCGGTCATAGTTTCCTGGAGATTCCTGGTGCTGGAGCGGCTGGCTGAGATGGAAGGCGGAAACGAAAAAGCCCACGACGTTGGTGGGCGCTCGTGCAACTTGTCCGCAGCTTCGTAATGGGTTGATTCTACGAGGCGGGACAGAGACAACGGCGCGCGACACCGCAACAACAGGTGCAGAGGCGTGCTGGCGGGTTCTGGAAGCGCGTCGTCATTGCTTTAAGCCTAATCGGGCTACGGGGTTCGAGTCAAGCGGTCAGTCGGCCTCGGCCAGCGACATGCGGTGGCGCACATCGGAGCCGCGCAGCCAGAAGACCACGTCCTCGGCGATGTTGGTTGCGTGGTCGGCGGAGCGCTCCAGGTTGCGCCCGATGATGATGGCGTTGAGGGCCTGCTCGGTGACTTCAGGATGCTGCATCATCACCTCGACCAGCTCATTTTGCAGGGCGCGGTTCATGTCGTCGACCTCGTCGTCCATGGCGAGCACGCTTTCGGCCATCTTTGCGTCGGCCTCCAGCAGCGCCTGGATGGCGGTGCGGATCATGATGCCGACGCACTCGCCCATCTTGTAGACGTCGACGGGGAGCGAAATCCGGGGCGCGTCCTGCATCTTCAGCACTTTCTCCGCGATGTTGGCGGATTGATCGCCGATGCGCTCCAGGTCGCCGTTGATCTTGATTACGGAGAGGATGAAGCGCAGATCGATGGCCATGGGCTGTTCCTTGGCGAGCAGCTCGTAGGCCATCTCGTCGACCGTGGTTTCGGCGGAGTTGATGGCGTCTTCGATCTCGAGCACGTGGTCGCATAGCGCCATGTCGCGCTCGAGGTAGGCTTCCACGGAGAACTCCAGCGCCTGCTGTGACAGCGCGGCCATGGCCAGTAGCTTGTCTTTGAGCGCGGCCAGTTGCTGATGGAAATTAATGCGCGGCATGGCTTCGCCTCCCGGCGACGGAATTATCCGTGCCCTCTATTGTGACGCAACTGTGAAACAGCCGTGTGAATATGCGGCAACAGGGGAAGCCGGGAAGATACCCGAGCCCGGGTTCCTAGTTGCCGAAGACCGCGTGGAGGTAGTTGCCGTAGCCGATGACGAGGGTGGAACTGACCAGCAGAACCAGGCCCAGAGCGACCAGCAGCTTGGTGCGCGCGCTGGTTCCATTCCACTCCTTGAAGAAGATGCCCCATAGGGTGGCGAAGATGATGATGGAGGCCATCAGCAGGGTCCAGGAGGAGAAATCGTAGATGCCCATCCTTGCTTTGCCCATGGAGTTGAAGAAGAACTGGAAGTACCAGAGGAAGCCGGCGAGTGCGGCGAAGAGGTAGTTGGCGACCAGGGTTCCTGGGGCGATGCGGTTGTAGGTGGAGGCATCGAGCGGGTCGAGATCGACGAGGGTGTCTCCGGCGGTGGGAGCGGAGCGCATGGGGTTGACCCCGGGCTCACCGATGAACTGGCGTATGGAGCCGTTTTGGTATATGAGGATGGCGGACCAGACGATGTTGGTGAAGAATCCGCCCCAGAGGAGGACGACGAGGATGGGGAGGTTCTGCCAGATGTCATTATGTCCGGCGGCGAGCAGGCTGGATTTGGCGATGGCTGCGATGGGCGCTCCGGAGTCGAGGGCGAAGGCGAAGAATGCGCTCATGAGGCCGGCCAGGATGGCGATGGCGAGGCCCTTGCCGAAGGCGAAGGTCTGCTCTCCGGACTCGATGGCAGCGTCGGCGCCGATCTCCTTCTCCTTGGAGTATCCGGCGGCGCCGTTGACGGCTACGGCGATGGCGCAGACCAGGACCCCGAGCAGGGTGACCTGGCCGGAGTGGGTGTGGGCGATGGCCATAATCTGGCCGTGATAGATGGGTGGGATGATGGTGCCGAAGACCATGCAGAGGCCGAGGGCGATGGAGTAACCGAGGGCGAAGCCGAGGTATCGAATAGCCAGGCCGAAGGTGAGTCCGCCGACGCCCCAGAGCGCGCCGAAGAGGATGGTGTAGGTGATGGCGTGGTTGGCGGGATCGGCGTGGGCCTGGGCAATGATGGCACCCATGTGCGGGACGAAGATCCAGGCCAGCAGGGTGGGCGCAATGATCCATGCGGCGAAGCCCTGGATGATCCAGTAGACCTCCCAGGACCAGCGCTTAATCTGGCGGAAGGGGATGAAGTTGGTGGCGGAGGTGAAGCCCCCGATCAGGTTGTAGATGACGCCGAGAAACGCATTGGGGACCAAGGTGCCTCGCTGCGAGGAAAGATTTTGACTTAGACGGCTACCATCGTACCTGAGCGGATTCTATTGTGGAAATACATTGTCTATTGGACTAAGGTGGATTTGAGAGCAAAGGTAGAGGTTAAGGTCCATCGAGACCGAGGTACACCCATAGAGCATAGGGCAGGCGCGGCCTTTGGCGGCATTTGCGGGTGAGCCTTGGGGTGAAGAAGGGAAGAGGGTTTGCGAGTTTCACTGTTTATTACCTGTTATAACGACACGCTGTTTCCGGAGACAGGCAAAGCAGTCGTTCGCGTGCTGGAGCGGCTGGGACATACGGTCGACTTTCCCGCGGGCCAGACCTGCTGCGGACAGATGCACTGGAACACCGGGTACCAGGAGGAAGCGCTGCCGCTGCTGCGGCGGTTTGTCGAGCAGTTCCGGCACGCGGAGGCGGTGGTGAGCCCGTCGACCAGTTGCATTGCCATGATGAAGGACCATTACCCACTGATGGCGGAGCGGCTGAAGGACGAGAAACTGAAGGCGGAGGTCGCGGCGCTGCTGCCGAAGGTGTGGGAGTTTTCGCAATTCCTGACGCAGAAGCTGGGGTTGGAGGATGTGGGCGCGTACTATCCGCACCGCGTGACCTACCACGCGAGTTGCCACGGGCTGAGGAGCCTGCACGTCGGCGATGGGCCGATGAAGCTGCTGCGGGCGGTGCGCGGTATCGACCTGGTGGAGATCGAGAACCTGGAACAGTGCTGCGGATTTGGCGGGACGTTTGCCATCAAGAACGCGGAGGTGTCCAGCGCGATGCTGGCGGAAAAGGTGCGCGGAGTTTTGAATACGCGGGCGGAGGCGGTGACCGGCTGCGATAACTCCTGCCTGATGCATATTGGCGGAGCGCTGCACCGGGAGCGTACCGGCGTGCGGCCGGTGCATATCGCGGAGATCCTGGCGAGCGAAGAGGGCGGCTGAGGGAGTCGCGGGATTTGGGTTTATCGATCAGGTTTGAGCTGTGAGGTTTGAGGTATGAGCGGTCAGCTATCGGCTGTCAGCTTTCAGCGAGTTGAAGGGATGTTGCGATGAGCGGGACAGCTTTGGATCCGACGACAGCGCCAAAGTTTCAGGTGGCGGCGAAGGCGCTGATTGGCGATTCGCAGTTGCGCAAGAACGTGCGCCACGCGACCAAGGTGATCCAGACCAAGCGCGCCAAGGTGGTGGGCGAGATGCCGGACTGGGAGGACCTGCGCGAGTCGGGGATGCAGATTCGCCAGCACACCATGCGGCATCTGGACTACTACCTGGAGCAGTTTGAGCGGAATTGCAGGGCGGCCGGCGGGGAGGTGCACTGGGCGCGCAATGCGGAGGAGGCGCGGCAGATCGTCGTCGGGATTGTGCAGGCGAGCGGGGCCGAAGGCAAGAGTCCGACCGAGGTGATCAAGATCAAGTCGATGACCACCGAGGAGATCCAGCTGAACAAGGCGCTGGAAGCGGCGGGGATTCACGCGTACGAGACTGACCTGGCGGAGCTGATCATCCAGCTTGGGCACGATCAGCCGTCGCACATCGTGGTGCCCGCGCTGCACAAGAACCGGTCGCAGATACGGGAGATCTTCCGGCGCGAGATGAAACTGCCGGGCGTCGATTTCTCAAACCTGGGCGGAACGCCGCAGGACCTGGCGGATGCGGCGCGGAGGTTTCTGCGCGAGAAGTTTCTGCGGGTGAAGACGGCGGTGAGCGGGGCGAATTTTCTGATCGCGGAGACGGGCGGGGTGTGCATCGTCGAGAGCGAGGGCAATGGAAGGATGTGCCTGACGCTGCCGGAGACGCTGATTTCGGTGGCCGGCATCGACAAGGTGGTGCCGACGTTCCAGGACCTGGAAGTGATGCTGCAGTTGCTGCCGCGCAGCGCGACCGGCGAGCGGATGAATCCGTACAACTCGATCTGGACGGGCGTGGACAAGGTATCGCCGGATGGGCCGCGCGCGTTCCACGTGGTGCTGATGGACAATGCGCGGACCGAGATCCTGGCGGATGAGGAGGCGCGGCAGACGCTCAACTGCATCCGCTGCGGCGCGTGCCAGAATGCGTGCCCGGTGTATCAGCAGACAGGCGGACACGCGTATGGGAGCGTGTACGCGGGGCCGATCGGGGCGATCCTGACGCCGCAGTTGATGGAGATGCACCACGCGCAGAGCCTGCCCTATGCGTCGAGCCTGTGCGGCGCGTGTTACGAGGTCTGTCCGGTGAAGATCAATATCCCGGAGGTGCTGATCCACCTGCGCAACAAGGTGGTGAAGCAGCAGTCGGCGGGGCTGAAGCTGCTGGTGAACCCGGAGGTGATGGCGCTGAAGGCGGTGGCGCTGGTCTTCCGCAGCGAGGGAGTGTTCCGGGTGTCGCAGAAACTGGGGCGGCTGGGTGAGTTGGCGCTTTCGCGCAAGGATGGGCAGGGCGTGGGATGGATCGAGTGGCTGCCGGGGATGCTGGGCGGCTGGACCCGGGTGCGCGACCTGCGGGTGATGCCGAAGCAGACGTTCCGGCAATGGTTTGAGCAACGCGGGAAAGATGCTCCGGGCCGGCGAGCCGGGGACGCGGTGGAAAAGGCGGATGGCGATGGGCGCTGAAGTGGTTGCAGAGGGAGCGCGGGAGGAAGTGCTGCGGCGGATTCGCGCAGCGATTGGAGAGGGGTCGCTGGCCGATGCGGCGGAGATTCGCGGCGAATGGCAGGCGCTGCCGCGGAACTACAAGCGGACGGCATCGCTCGAGCGCGCGGCGATTTTGGAGATGCTGGAAGACCGGCTGCGCGACTACGACGCCAGCGTGGTGCGGGTGAAGGCCGGCGAGGTTGGCGCAGAGATCGCCCGGGTTCTGGCCGGGCGCGGCAAGCGGCGGATGGTGGCGCCCAAGGGGCTGGCGGAGGCGATCGGCGAATCGCTGCCGGCGGGCTTTGAGTTTGTGGTTGACGATGGGCTGACGGTGGCGGAGCTGGATACGTTCGAGGGCGTAGTGACGGCGTCGACGGTGGCAATCGCGGAGACCGGGACGATTGTGCTGCAAAACGTTCCCGGGCAGGGAAGGCGCGCGCCGACGCTGATTCCCGATTACCACCTGTGCGTGGTGCGGGCCGAGGACGTAGTGGAGACCGTGCCGGAGGCGATGGCACGGCTGGCGGGGACGGCTCAACTGGCGACGACGTTTGTGTCGGGGCCGTCGGCGACCGCGGATATCGAGATGACGCGGATCAAGGGAGTGCATGGGCCGCGGTTCCTGGATGTGATACTGACGGAATAGATGGTTCCGTAAGCCGGAATATTCTATGAGATGGGCGGGGGCGGCCTTCCCAAATAATTTCAATAGAGAGTATATTTCCGTAATTGAAGTATTGAGGGGTTATCGATGTCTAAGAATGGGGCGGGTGCCGGCGCGAGTGCGACGGAGCGGGTTTTTGCAGCGCTGGATGGTTTCCGGATTGAGGTTCCTTCGTGGGGCTTCGCCAACACGGGAACGCGGTTCGGCAAGTTTACGCAAGCGGGCGCGGCGACGTCTCTGGAGGAGAAGTTCTCCGACGCGGGCGAGGTGAACAAGCTGACGGGCGCGAGCCCGACGGTGGCGCTGCATGTGCTGTGGGACCTGCCCAACGGCAAAGGCGACGTTCCGGAGCTGAGGCGGCTGGAGAAGAAGTATGGGGTGAAGTCGGGTGCGGTGAACCCGAACCTGTTCCAGTCGCAGGAGTACAAGTATGGGTCGATTGCGCACCCGAGCGCGGAGATCCGCGGCCATGCGCTGGCGCACCTGCTGGATTCGGTCGAGATCGGCAAGGCGCTGGGAAACAAGGATGTGTCGATCTGGCTGGCCGATGGATCGAACTATCCGGGGACGCAGTCGATGCACAAGCGGATTGAGTGGCTGGAGGAGACGCTGGGGGCAACCCACGCGGCGCTGGGCGCGAACCAGCGGATGCTGGTGGAGTACAAGCCGTTTGAGCCGGCGTTCTACCACACCGACATCGCGGACTGGGGCATGGCGCTGTCGCTGGCGCGCAAAGCCGGGCCGAAGGCCAAGGTGCTGGTGGACACGGGACACCATCTGCCGGGCTGCAATATCGAGCAGATTGTGACCTGGCTGCTGCACCTGAATGCGCTGGGCGGCTTCCACTTCAACGACAAGAAGTTTGCCGACGACGACCTGACGCTGGGATCGATCGACCCGTACCAGCTGTTCCGCATCTTCCACGAGATCCTGGTGAGCGATTCGCCGGCGGTCAAGGGAATTGCGTACATGATCGACCAGA
>PLUT01000057.1:3089-3287 GCA_003162875.1 Granulicella sp. | reverse complement strand
CCTCGCTGCAGAAGAAGCTCAAGTACGCCAAGCGCCTGAAGGTCGTTGAGGCCTTCCGCCGCTCGGACAACAAGCCGCAGTGGATGATCCTCGATGTCATTCCGGTCATCCCGCCTGAGCTGCGCCCCCTCGTGCCACTCGACGGCGGCCGCTTTGCCACGTCCGACCTCAACGATCTCTATCGCCGCGTCATCAACC
>PLUT01000057.1:0-2989 GCA_003162875.1 Granulicella sp. | reverse complement strand
GGCGCCAACAACCGCCCGCTCAAGTCGCTCTCCGACACCCTCAAGGGCAAGCAGGGCCGCTTCCGCCAGAACCTCCTCGGCAAGCGCGTCGACTACTCCGGCCGCTCGGTAATTGTTGTCGGCCCCGAACTGAAGCTGCACCAGTGCGGCCTGCCCAAGAAGATGGCGCTCGAGCTGTTCAAGCCCTTCATCTACCACCGCCTGGAGCAGACCGGCCACTGCACCACCATCAAGCAGGCCAAGGAGATGGTGGAGTTGCAGGAGCCCATCGTCTGGGACATCCTCGAAGAGGTCATCAAGGACCACCCCATCCTGCTCAACCGCGCTCCCACGCTGCACCGCCTCGGCATTCAGGCGTTTGAGCCCGTGCTCGTCGAAGGCAAGGCCATCAAGATCCACCCGCTGGTCTGCACCGCCTTCAACGCCGACTTCGACGGCGATCAGATGGCCGTGCATATCCCGCTCTCGCCCGAGGCCCAGATCGAAGCCTCGGTCCTGATGCTGGCCTCCCACAACATCCTCTCGCCCGCCAGCGGACAGCCTATCACCGTGCCCACGCAGGACATGGTGCTCGGCATCTACTACCTCACCAAGGCCAAGGTCAACGCCATCGGCGAAGGCCGCGTCTTCGCCAACCTCGATGAGGTCCTCATGGCCCTCGAAGCCAAGCAGGTCGAGACCCTCACTCCCATCCGGCTGCGCCACACCGGCCCCGTGCTGGACATGACCACCGCTTACGACGACCAGGACCTCACGCACACTGAGCCGGTCGAGTTCAATAAGCAGTTCATCTCCACCACCGTGGGCCGCGCCATCTTCAACGAAGCCCTTCCCGAGGGCATGCCCTTCGTCAATGGCCTGCTCAAGAAGAAGGGAATCGGCCAGCTCGTCAACTACTGCTACCTCAACCTCGGCCTCGAAGTCACCGTTAAGACCCTCGACCGGATCAAGGACCTCGGCTTCCGTTACGCCACCAAGTCCGGACTCTCCGTCGGCCTCGACGACATGGTCATCCCCGACTCCAAGTACACCCTGGTTGGCGACGCCGAAAAGCAGGTGCTCGCCATGCAGCAGCAGTACCTCGACGGAGCCATCACCAACGGTGAGCGCTCCAACAAGGTCATCCAGATGTGGTCCGGAGTCACCGAGCGCGTCGCCGACGAGATGTTCAACAACATGAAGCGTGCCGACAAGGAAGGAGCCATGAACCCCATCTACATCATGGCCGACTCCGGCGCCCGAGGATCGAAGCAGCAGATCCGCCAGCTCTCCGGCATGCGCGGTCTGATGGCCAAACCGAGTGGCGAAATCATCGAGACCCCCATCACGGCCAACTTCCGCGAAGGCCTCACCGTGCTGCAGTACTTCATCTCCACGCACGGCGCGCGCAAGGGCCTCGCCGATACCGCGCTCAAGACCGCCGACTCGGGATACCTCACCCGCCGCCTGGTCGACGTGGCCCAGGACGTCATCATCAGCCACCACGACTGCGGCACCGTCGAAGGCATCTACGTCACCCCCATCATTGAAGCCGGCGAGACCATCGAGCCGCTGCGCGACCGCATCATCGGCCGCGTCTCGCTCGAGAAGCTCAAGGACTACGAGGGCAAGACCATCGTCGAAGTCAACCAGGAGATCGACGAAGACCTCGCCTCCGCCGTTCAGGCCGCGGGCATTGAGCGCGTCAAGATCCGCTCCGTGCTCACCTGCGAGTCCAAGCGCGGCGTCTGCATTCTCTGCTACGGCCGCAACCTCGGCTCCGGCAAGATGGTGGAGATGGGCGAAGCCGTCGGCGTCATCGCGGCGCAGTCCATTGGCGAGCCCGGCACCCAGCTCACCATGCGCACCTTCCACATCGGAGGCACCGCATCGCGCGTCTCGGACGCTTCCCACCTCGAGTCCAAGAACGCCGGCACCGTACGCTTCATCAATCTCGTCACCGTCCGTTCCAAGGACGGCGGCCTGGTCGCCATGAACCGCAACGGTTCCATCGCCATCGTCGACGACAAGGGCCGCGAGAAGGAACGCTACGCCATCGTCTATGGCGCCAAGCTCAAGGTCGAGGAAGACTCCAAGGTCAAGCAGGGCGACACCCTCGGCGAGTGGGACCCCTACACCTTCTCCTTGCTCACCGAGATCGCCGGCACCGTCCAGTTCAAGGACCTGCAGGAAGGCGTCACCCTCAACGAAGAGGTCGACGAAGTCACCGGCCTCTCGCGCCTGGTGGTCGCCGACTCCTCCGACGAGAAGCGCCAGCCCGCCATCCTCATCAAGGCTGCCTCCGGCAACAAGCGCTACCTCATGCCTTCGCGCGCCCACCTCATGGTCGCCGACGGCGAGGAGGTCTTCCCCGGCGACATCCTGGCCAAGATCCCCCGCGAAACCACCCGCACCAAGGACATCACCGGCGGTCTGCCCCGCGTGGTCGAACTCTTCGAAGCCCGCAAGCCCCGCGACCCGGCCATCATCAGCAAGATCGACGGCGTCGTCCGCTTCGGCGAGGTCGCCAAGGGCCAGCGCAAAGTCTACGTCACCGCCGACAACGGCCAGGAAGAGGAGTACAGCGTTCCCCGCGGTGTCTACGTCAACGTGCAGGAAGGAGAACGCCTGCGCGCCGGCGACCCGCTCATCGACGGCCCGCGCAACCCGCACGACATCCTCGAAGTGCTCGGCGAGCGCGCGCTGCAGATGTACCTGGTCAACGAGATCCAGGAGGTCTACCGCCTCCAGGGCGTCACCATCTCCGACAAGCACATCGAGACCATCGTTCGCCAGATGCTCCGCTGGGTCAAGATCGAGGAGGTCGGCGACACCAACTTCCTGCTCGAGCAGCAGACCGACCGCTTCCGCTTCAACGAGGAGAACCAGCGCGTGCTGATGAACGGTGGCCGTCCGGCCATCGGTCGCAGCCTGCTGCTCGGCATCACCAAGGCCTCGCTCTCCACCGACAGCTTCATCTCGGCGGCAAGCTTCCAGGAGACCACCCGCG
>PLUT01000082.1:6192-6468 GCA_003162875.1 Granulicella sp. | reverse complement strand
GACTCTACGAGTCAGAATGACGGGCAACAACAAATGACGGGATGAGTGCGAATCCGCGGGCACAAGGTACACTTGGTGGGATATGGGTTCGTTTGGCGGGCACGGCATGGGTGGTGGGGTGGGTGGCCACGGGATGCATTCGCCTGACCGGTCGAGCCGGGGCGTGGGGCGCGCCGCGAGTGCGGAGATGACGGCAAAGCGGCCCAGGCCGCCGCTGAAGAAGGTGCTGCCCGAGGTGTGGGCGCTGATGCGGCCGCGGCGGGGACTGATCGCGGT
>PLUT01000082.1:0-6116 GCA_003162875.1 Granulicella sp. | reverse complement strand
GGGCGGCTGCCGGTGGCGTTCTACGACGAGAACCGGACGGGGACGCTGGTGGCGCGCATCATGACCGACGTGGAAGGCGTGCGCAACCTGGTGGGGACCGGGCTGGTGGATTTTGTGGGCGGCGTGCTGTCGGCGGGTATCGCCTTCTACTTTATGATCCGCATTAACGCGAGGATGACGCTGTTGACGTTCTGCATTATGGCGGTGTTTGGGGGAATCCTGCAGAAGGCGTTCAAGACCATCCGGCCGATCTTCCGCGAGCGGGCGAGGATCAATGCGGAGGTGACGGGGCGGCTGACCGAGTCGCTGGGCGGGGTGCGGGTAGTGAAGGGATACCACGCGGAGGAGAGCGAGGCGAAGGTTTTCGCGGCGGGGGTGAAGCGGCTGCTGGACAACGTGATCAGCTCGCTGACGGCGCAGAGCCTGATGACGCTGTCGTCGACGATGGTGCTGGGGGTGGTGGGCGGACTGGTTATGTACCTGGGCGCGCACGAGACTGCGGCGCACCGGTTGGACACCGGCGGATACGTCGCCTTTACCATGCTGCTGGCGTACATGATTGCTCCGATTGCGCAACTGGTGAACATCGGCACGCAGTTGACGGAGGCGATGGCGGGGCTGGACCGGACGACCGAGATTCTGAGCGTTCAGGAGGAGGATTCCGAGCCGGGGCGGACGGAGAGCGCCGGACCGATTCGCGGCGACGTGGCGTTCGACAAGGTGGAGTTTGAGTACGAGGCGGGCAAGCCGGTGCTGCACGGGATGAGCTTTGAGTCGAAGCCGGGAACGGTGACCGCGCTGGTGGGGTCGTCGGGGTCGGGCAAGTCGACGATCATCAGCCTGATCTGCGGGTTCCATACGGCGACTACGGGGAGGGTGCTGATCGACGGCAAGGACCTGGCGACAATGCAGCTGAGCAGCTATCGCGAACAGTTGGGCGTGGTGCTGCAGGAGACGTTCCTGTTCGACGGGACGATCCGGGAGAATGTGAAATTTTCGCGGCCGAACGCGACCGAAGAACAGGTGATGGAGGCTTGCCGGATTGCGCGCGTGGATGAGTTTGCGGAGAAGTTTCCCGACGGCTACGAGACGATTGTCGGCGAACGTGGAGTGAAGCTGTCCGGCGGGCAGCGGCAGCGGCTTTCGATTGCGCGGGCGATCCTGGCCGACCCGCGGATTCTGATTCTGGATGAGGCAACGAGCTCGCTGGACTCGGAGTCGGAGGCGATGATTCAGGGTGGGCTGAATCACTTGATGGAAGGGCGGACGACGTTCGTGATTGCGCACCGGCTGTCGACGATACGGCGGGCGGACCAGATATTGGTGATCGAAGGCGGGCTGATTGTGGAGCGCGGGACGCACGAATCGCTGTACCGGCTGGGCGGGCGGTACTACGACCTGTACACGCGGCAGCATGGGCTGGAGACGAACCTGTTTCTGGCTCCGGGTGAGGGGGACAAGGTGGAAGAGGAAGAAGAGACGACGGCGGGGTAGGGCCGATGAAGGAGCATGCGTCCAAGGCGACGATTGAAGCGGGGATGCGCGGCTGGGTGCGTGGCGCATCCGACCGGAAGTCCTGTGAGCGATGCGGAGCCCCGCGCGACTACATCATCAAGAGCGGCGAACGCAAAGGCTTGCTGCATTCATATTGTCTGACCTGTCGGAACGCGATGGTGCTGGCTTCTGCTCGGCGCGGTAAGGAGGCCAAAGAGATGAACGTTACTTGGGGCGGTTCGGATGGGAGGCCCTGTACGAAGTGCCCACGCGCGAGGGATTACCGGTACAGGAGCGGCAAACGGAAGGGCCTGCTGCATCCGCTTTGTAAGCGCTGTCGCGCTCTACAGCAGTGGAATTGGGTCCAGAGGAACAAAGATAAGGAAAGAGCTAGAGCGCTCGCGTATTTAGCTGCCAACCCTAGCCGCAAATTGCGGTGGGAGCTAAAGTGCTATGGCAAGGACGAGGTCTGGTACGCCCAACAACTGAAGAGGCAGGGTGGCGTCTGCGCTATTTGTAAGAAGCCGGAAACGCGGCGGGCATATCGCGGTAACGGTTCGGTTGCGCGCCTCGGTCTCGATCATCACCACGGGACGGGGCGCGTGCGCGGGCTTCTGTGCAGCAAGTGCAACTGGAAGCTGGGGATATTAGAAGACGGACCGTGGGTGAGGGCGGCGATGCGTTATTTGAAGATGCACGAACGCGACGGACTTTGAGGATCACCCAATTTGGCGGAGTAGAATTGCGGGCATGAACAGCATGACGGTAACACTCGATAACCCGGATGCTATTGCTGAGATCGAGGAGTTGATGGCGCGCTTCGGACTGTCTGCGGAGGTCGTAGTCGAAAGGGTGATTTTGGAGGCAGGGGTGTGGATGCGGCTCTAGCCAATTAACCTTGCGGAGTAGACTTACGCGAATGAAGACGACCATAAACGCGCGTGTTGTTGCAAAGGCTATATTCTTCCCCGAACAGATCGAAGTTCAATATGAGCCTGTCGATAGGGCTGGCAACGGTCTCGGTTTTCACTACAAGGAAGGCCCATTCACCTGGAGCGAAGTAAAGCGGCGCTTTTTCATCAATGAAGCCTATGGCGCTGAATGTGAGGGATATTTCGCTCAGGGCTTCACCGCTCTCATCATGCGGCCACAAGAAGTCAAGGGTAAATGGCCGGAGCCCGGCGATCCCGGTTTCGATCAGCCGGATTCGTCAAACTGTGACACTACCCAGAAATAGGCCAGCAACGAAATTGGCTCCGCCTTCTTCTGGTTGGGTGTTCCAAATTATTTGCCCACGGCGAGTTGAGTGAGGAGGAAGGCGTAGTCGAAGGCGATTTCTTTTAGGTAGTCGTAGCGGCCGGAGGCTCCGCCGTGGCCTGCGTCCATGTTGATGTGGAGGAGGAGCGGCGTCGAGTTGGTCTTGAGGGTGCGGAGCTTGGCGACGTATTTGGCCGGCTCCCAGTACATGACCTGCGAGTCGTTGAGGCTGGTCTTGACCAGGATGGCGGGGATGGGCGCTCCGGGCAGCTTGCCGAGGTTATCTAAGTTGTCGTAGGGCGAGTAGCTGAGCATGGTGGCGAAGGCTTCGGGTTGGTTGGGATTGCCCCATTCTTCGTACTCGGCGACGGTGAGGGGGAGGGTGGCGTCGAGCATGGTGTTCATGATGTCGACGAAAGGGACGTGGGAGAGCACCACGCGGAAGAGGTCGGGGCGCATGTTGGTGACGGCGCCCATGAGCAGACCGCCGGCGGAGCCGCCTTCGATGGCGACGCGGGTGGGAGAGCCGTAGCGCTGCGCGGTGAGGGCTTCGGTGACAGCGATGAAGTCGGTAAAGGTGTTGCGCTTGTGCTGCATTTTGCCGGCGTCGTGCCAGGTATCGCCGAGCTCGCCGCCGCCGCGAATGTGGGCGTAGGCCATNNGGCGTCGCGGTGGAAAAGGTCGCGGCGATAGACGATGGAGACGGGGACAGGGATGGTCTTCTTTGAATCCCACATCTCAGAAGCGAGATGCTCACCCCGACCAGCAAGCTGGCCGGGGACCCCGAGATTTGGGGCACCCGGCTGGTCGCCGAGGGGGGCGTCGATCCAGATGCGCTCCGAGGCGTATTGCGAGGAGTCGAAGCCGCCCGGAACCTCCTGCTGCTTGAGCAGCAGCGACTGGCCGATGGCTACTGTGCCGGATTCGCGCGCGACGTTGTACTCGTAGACCGAGGGCGGCGAGACCAGCGACTGGTAGCTGTAGCGGTAAACATCGGCGGAGAAGACGCGGTTGACGTGAGGTGCGGCGGAGTAGGTGGGTTCGGGGAAGGTGATGGGGACGGGTGGTTCCATGGTTGGAACCCACATCTCAGAAGCGAGATGTGGGGCACCCGGGTCGGTGGCGAAGCGGAGGACTTCGAGGGCGGGCAGGCCGAGCTTGCGGCGGGTGGCGACGGCAAAGGTCTGGAAGAGGTCGAAGTCTTCGAGCGGGTGGTCCGGGTCGAGCGCGACGAGTTCGGTCCAGCGATCGCGATCGGGCGCAGCGACCGGAGCGGTGACTACGCGGAAGTTCTTTCCGGCGTCGTTGGTGCGGATGTAGAAGAGGCCGCCGCGATGGTCGGGGTAGTACTCCTGCTCGTCAAGGCGCGGGGCGATGAGCTGGAATTCGCCGGCGGGGCAGGCGGCGGAGAGGAAGCGAACCTCATTGGTGGTGTGGCTGGCGGCTTCGATCAGCAGGTACTGGCCGTCGCGAGTGCGGCCGACGCCGACATTGAAGCGGGCATCTTCTTCGAAGAGGACCAGGCGGTCCTCTTCGAGTGGCGTGCCGACGGTGTGGCGGAAGATGTGGTCGTTGCGCTTGGTGGTTTCGTCCTCAGTGGAATAGAAGAGGGTGCGGGAGTCGGCCGCCCAGGCGAGCGAGCCAACCCGCTGGGCGGTGTCGGGCAGGTCGGCGAAGGTGCGCAGGACTGGATCGTAACGGCGAATGTGGAGCGTGAATTGGCGGAAGCCGGTGGGGTCAGTGGAGTAAGCGAGCAGGTTGCCGTCGGGGCTGACGGCCATGCTGCCGAGGGACATGAAGGGTTTTCCCTCGGCAAGGACATTCACGTCGAGGATGACCTCTTCAGGTTGGGTGGGATCGAACAGCGAATTGAGGTCTCGACTGCCGAGGGGGCTGGCGGCCGCACGGCGGCAGAGGATGGGATATTGGCTGCCCTCGACGGTGCGGGTGGAGTAGAACCAGTTGCCCTGGCGGTAGGGCACGGATTCGTCCGTCTCCTTGATGTGGGAGAGCATCTCGGCGTAGAGCCCGGCCTGCAACCCGGCAGTGGGGGCCATGAATGCGGCGGTGTAGGCATTCTCGGCATGAAGATAGGCGAGTAGCTCGGGGGATTCCTTGTCGCGCATCCAGCGGTAGTCGTCGTGCAGGGTGACGCCATGGAGCGTGGTGGGCGTGGGATCGCGGCGGGCTGAGGGCGGCTGGGCGGACGGGGTTGATTCGGCGATGGCGGCAGGGGAGTGGGACATTCCGGACATTTCCAGGTGGGACTCCTGAATGCGTTGGGCGAGTTATTTGGATCGGTTCGAGGACGGCGAATAGGATATTGCCACCTCTTAGCTTATAGGCATAGGATAACGCTCCAAGTACGGGAGTGCATGCGGGAGTGGCCATTGGGCAACTTCGCATGGGATTCCGGGCACCGGTATGTTGTTCGGCATGGCACACTTATGGCCGGCCGCCGGGACAGGCCCGGCCTGGTGTGAAGGCGTTGCTGCGCAGGGAAGACCGATCGAGGAGGCTCACAATGAACACGAATTGCGTCCGAATTGGGGTAATTGCAGCGGCGGCGCTGCTGCTAACGCCGGTTCTCGCGGCCCAGGACCCCACCCTCAATCCGCAGCCGCAGAGCATGGGGCAGCCGGCCAACCCGTCGGCTTCGCCAAATAGTACGCAGGCAAGCTCCGCTTCGATGCGGGACTCGCTGGGCGCTCCCGGAGAGACGGGTCAGCAGATGTTGGACCAGCAGTTTCTGCGCAATGCGGTGGCAGGGGGCATTGCGGATGTGAAGCTGGGAACGCTGGCGGCCCAGAAGGGAGGACCGTCGGTAAAGGACCTGGCGCAGAAGATGGTTGACGACCATACGGCGCTGAATAAGGGTATGGCGTCGGTGGCGGACTCGCTGGGTGTACTGCTTCCGAAGAAGATGCCCAAGGACGACCAGGCAGAATACGACAGGCTCAACGGCCTTTCCGGCAAGGACTTCGACACCGAGTACCTGACGTATATTGTGAAGGCGCACCGGCAGGACCTTCATGCTTTCTATATGGAGGCGTCGCTGGCGGCCGACCCCACCCTGCAGACTGAGGTGCTGAAGGGGATGTTCACCATGCACCAGCATCTGGGGATGATCAGCAAGGCGGCCGCGGACGAGGGAATCACTTTGCCGGCACGTCCGCCGCGCCCGGTGCAAACGACCGCGGCGAAATAGCGCGCAAGCTGGCAAGTCACACAAGCGATACGAAGAGGGCCTGCGGGGGCTGCTGAAGAAGTGGTTCACCCCGAGGCAATGACCTCAGCGGCTAAACAGGCTGCGAAAAAACTCGGGTTTCGGCTCGACGAACCAGAGGCCCGGGGCTAGGTAGTGT
>PLUT01000131.1 GCA_003162875.1 Granulicella sp. | reverse complement strand
ACCGCGACCGAGGCAATCGACACCGAAGAGCTGCCGATCTGCGTCTCTGTGCGGACCCGTTTGGCCACCGCGAAGGCGCGCTGCAGCAAAGGGTCGAGCGTGCCGGCAACGGCTCCCACCTGGCGGGCCACGGCATACGATTCCTTCACCTGGCCCAGGATCTGCGGCTCGCCGACNNTACCATCGAATCCAGCGACGAGGCCACCCGGAACAGATGGCGAATGGCCTCGCGATCGCGAAACTCGTAAAGGTGGGGCTCAACGTCGTCCGCGGGGATCGCGAAGTACTCATGCAGGAAGCGCATCAAGTTGGCGTTCGCCTGCCCGTGACTCGCGTCCTGGTAGGTGACGAATTCCACGCGATTGCAGGTGGAAACAATCAGGCCTTCGCGGATTCCGGGCAGATGCACCAGCGTGCGGACCGCATCCGCCAGGCGGGTCGCGGGGATGGACAGCCGCTCGCGCACCTCGATCGGTGCGGTGGTGTGGTTCACGCCGACCAGCACCAGCGAGCCTTCCGCGGCGTGCCCGGTCGTCGCTTCCTGAGCGGGCTTCATGATCGTCAGGCGCTGGGGATTCGAACTCATGGCGTGGCGAACCTGTGTACCGCGGAGAATTGGTTAGCGGCCCACACAAACAGGACAACCAGGATCACGAAGCTGGAGAGATAGACGGCGCGGCGGCCACGCAGTCCGGAGGCGCGGCGGATGAAGATCATTGCGACGTAGCCGATCCACAGGCCGAAGGTCAACAGAATCTTGGGGTCGCCGAAGTACTTTGCGCCGTAATCCTCCTGCGCAATCACTGAGCCGATCAGCAGCCCGGCGGTCATGCACGGCAAGCCAAACAGCAGCATCTTCAGGGCAATCTGGTCGATCGTCTCCAGCGGCGTGTCCAGCGGCGGCAGCCAGCGGCGCGCCGACTTCGACTTCAGCCGCCGCTCCTGGATCAGGTAGAGCAGCGATGCCAGCAGCGACACCACCAGCGCGCCGTACGCGGCCAGCAGCAGCACGATATGCAGGAAGATCCAGCCGGTGCGGATGGGAGCGGAAAATGTCTCCTGCCCCGGGCGAAACGCGGCCAGCATGGCGAAAATAAAGGCCATAGGCAGCACGAAGATCCCGATCGAGACGCTGCGGTAGCGCGCATACACCAGCAGAAAAGCCAGCCCCAGGATCAGCGCCAGCAGCGATTGCACCTCGTGAGTCTCCACCGGCAGGCGATGATGGGCAGCGTTCAGCGTCTCCGCCAGCGAAACAAAATGAAACAGCGCCGCCGCCACGGCACAGGGAACCGCCAGGTGGCGCCAGCGCGGGCGATCGTACAGCGCCGCCGGCAACACCGCCAGCGCCGCCACGCCGTACAACAGGACCGCGAGTCTGAGCCACAGGAGCGTCATAGTGCCACTTTGCAGTATATCGGGCGCCCGCGCAGGCAATGGCTGAGTTCGCGTCACGGGCATCTGTTATCAGTGTCATGCAGTACGCAGGTCTTCGGATGTGATGGGAATCACAGCGGATGTGGTCACGCGAGCAAAGCCCGCTGGGCCCGCGAACCCGTCCATTTGCCTCGACGCCGCTCCACGCCCGGGCCGGGGAAAGTTGGAGGCGGCGGGCGCGAGTGCGTTATGCTTCAAGTTTCCGGCGGGGCGACAGCATTTTGACCAGGCAAGCGACAGGTGGAACGGAAAAACAGGAGACGGGAGCAGCGCCGGCGACCGACGCAGGCATGCAAACGCCCGTGATGCGGCAGTATTTTGCCGCCAAGCAAGCGCATCCCGACTGCCTGATGATGTGCCGCATCGGCGACTTCTACGAACTCTTTTACGATGACGCCATCATCGCCTCGCGCGAGTTGCAGCTGACCCTGACCGCGCGCGACCGCGAGAAGAAGCAGCCCATGTGCGGCGTTCCCTACCATGCGGCCGAGCAGTATATCCAGCGGCTGCTGCGCAAGGGCTACCGCATCGCCCTGTGCGATCAGATGGAAGATCCCAGGCTGACCAAGAAGATCGTCCGGCGCGAGGTCACGCGCGTGCTCACGCCGGGGACTGTGGTCGACGCGGGCCTGGGCGCCGAGCAGAGCAATTGGCTGGCGAGCGTCTGTGCCATGGGAGCGGGAGCGGGCAACGCGGCCGGCGTGGGGCTGGCGCTGCTGGACCTGTCGACAGGAGAGTTTCGCGCGACGGAATTTTCCGGAACCACGGCCTGGGCGCAGCTGATGGATGAGCTGGAGCGCCTGCGTCCGGTGGAGCTGCTCTATGCCGAGGGCGGCCCGGTGGCGCTTCAGGGAGGCAGGCAGGGCAACTTGCGCGACCTCGCGGCCGGCGCCCCCGGTCCTTTGCCGGCCGCGGAGCAGGACCAGGCTGCCAGCGGCGCGTTGGCGGCGGTCCGGACCAAAACCGCGCTGGAGGACTGGGTCTTTACCACCGAGTACGCGCTCCCGCTGCTGCGCAGGCATGCCGGCGTGCATTCGCTCGACGGGCTGGGCCTGGCCGGGCACGAGGCCGCCGCGGTCGCCGCCGGCGCGCTGCTCCACTACCTGCAGCAGACCAAGCAGGGCGGGCTGGAGCACATTGACACCATCCGCTTTTACCAGCGTGGCGAGTGCCTTCTGCTGGATGCCGTCACGGTCCGCAATCTGGAACTGGTCGAGCCCCTGTTTTCCGGCGAATCCGCGCAGACCACGCTCTTCCACACGCTGGACGCCTGCTCCACGCCCATGGGCAGGCGGCTGCTGCGGTCTACCCTGCTTCGCCCGGCCAGCCATCTGGCGGAGATCGAGCAGCGGCTGGACGCAGTGGCGGAGGCCGCGGCCGATCTGCCGCGGCGTGAGGGCCTGCGCCGCGCGCTGGGTGGCGTGCTCGACCTTGAGCGCCTGCTGGGCCGCGTCGCGCTCGATTCCGCCGGCCCGCGCGAGTTGGTGGCTCTGGCGGGGGCCATGGCCTGCCTGCCCGGAGTGCGCGATGCCGTGGGCAGTTTCCACTCCTCGCGGTGGCGTCAACTGGCCGGAACCGGCGATCTGGTCGGAACCGGCAATCTGGCCGACGAGATTTCCACAGAGGCGAAGGACCAGCTTTCAGGAGAGTTATCCACAGCAGATGCGGAGATTTCCACAGGAATCATTTCCACAGAGCGCCCGGCCCCTTTCGACGCCCTCGAAGACCTCCATAGTCTCATCGCGGCAACCATCGTGGACGAGCCGCCAGTCAACCTCGCGGAGGGCGGAGTGATTCGCGCAGGGGTGGACGCGGAGCTGGATGAGCTGCGCGAGTTAGGACGTTCCGGCCGCCAGGCGCTCGCCGGCATCGAGGAGCGGGAGCGCCTGCGGACAGGCATTGGGAGTCTCAAGATAAGGTTCAACTCTGTCTTTGGGTATTACCTGGAAGTGACTAAGGCAAATAGTAGATCGGTCCCAGCGGACTACGAGAGAAAGCAGACCCTGGTGAACGCCGAGCGCTTCACCACGCCGGAGTTGAAGGACTACGAGACGAAGATTCTGACCGCGCAGGAGCGGTCCGGCGAGATCGAGCGGCGGCTCTTTGCCGGGCTGCGCCGGCAACTGCTGGATGCGGCAGGCCGGATGCGGGAGACTTCCCGGCGCGTCGCCGAGAGCGATCTGCTCGCATGCTTTGCTCATCTTGCCGCGCTGCGTGGCTGGACACGTCCACAGGTAGAAGAGTCAGGCGTACTGGAATTCGCGGCGGGGCGGCATCCGGTGGTCGAGTTGAGGTTGGAGGAATCGGGCGGAGGAAGGTTCGTGCCGAACTCGCTCTGCCTGGAGGCGTGGCCTGGGTCCACAGAGCCAGCCGGCACTGAGACGGCGGAGCCCTCCACCGGCCCGTCGATCGCGCTGATTACCGGGCCGAATATGGGAGGCAAGAGTACCTATCTCCGACAGGCGGCGCTCCTGGTAGTCATGGCGCAGTGCGGCTGCTTTGTGCCAGCGGAGCGGATGCGCCTGGGACTGGTGGACCGCATCTACACCCGCATCGGGGCCAGCGACAACGTTGCCCGCGGCCGGTCGACGTTCATGGTGGAGATGACGGAGACGGCCGCAATCCTGAATACAGCGACCGCACAAAGTCTTGTACTGTTGGATGAAATGGGGCGCGGAACTGCAACATACGACGGGCTTTCACTTGCCTGGGCGGCGGTAGAGCATTTGCACGAGAAGATCGGCGCGCGGACGCTGTTCGCCACCCACTACCACGAACTGACCCTGCTGTCGGACCGCCTGCCCCGCCTGAAGAACCTGCGCGTCACCGCCAGGGAGACCGCCGGCGGCATCGTCTTCCTGCATACGGTCGAGGCCGGAGCGGCGAGCAGGAGTTATGGCATCGAGGTGGCTCGGCTGGCGGGACTGCCCGCCGCCGTGATTGCCCGGGCGCGCGAGGTGCTGAAGCTGCACGAGCGCGCCGAGACGCAGCAGGTGGCCCGGGCGCTGGAGGCGGCGGACGAACAGGCCGCGGCGCCGTTGCAGATGACCATGTTTACTCCGCTGTCGCAGCGGATCGTCGACCGGCTGGCCGCCGTCGATGTCGATGGGCTGACGCCGCGCGAGGCCCTGAACCTGCTCGCCGACCTGCAGCGCGAGCTGGGGGCATCCTCATGAGAGCGCCCGCGAAGCCGGCAGCGCAACCATCGGCAATGATCGTCGCCGGCGTTATGAGCGGCACCTCGGCGGATGGCGTCGATGTCGCGCTGTGCCGGATCGGTCCGGGTGCGGGCAGAGGCGATCCGCCGCGCATCAAGCTGATCGGACATTTGGGGACGGCGTATCCAAAGGCGGTGCGGGCGGCGGTGTTGCGGGTGATGGAGGGTGAGGCGCTTCCGGCTGCGGAGATGAGCCGGCTGAACTGGCGGCTGGGGGGGATCTACGCCGGCTGCGTGGAAAAGACGGCAGCAAAGTTTGGCGTGCGCGTGCAGTTGGTCGGATGCCATGGGCAGACGGTTCACCACGAGGCCGCGGGGGCGCGGTATCTGGGTTCGCGAGTGCGATCGACCTGGCAGATCGGCGAGGCTGCGGTGATTGCTGAGCGGCTACGCTGCCCGGCGGTGAGCGATTTCCGCCCGGCGGACCTGGCCGCGGGCGGGCAGGGCGCTCCGCTGGTGCCCATGCTGGATTTTTGCCTGTTTCGCTCGGCCACAAAGAACCGTGTGCTGCTCAATCTAGGCGGTATCGCCAATGTCACCGTCCTGCCCGCCGGCTGCACGCCCGAGCAGGTCCTCGCCTTCGACACCGGCCCCGGCAACATGGTCATCGACGCATGCATGGCCGTGCTCTACGGCAAGAAGTATGATCGCAACGGCATCACTGCTGGCTGCGGTCACCATATCGATTCAGTCGTCCTAAAACTCTTACGCGAGCCATATTTTGCCACGCCTCCTCCCAAGTCCTGCGGTCGCGAACAGTTCGGCGTCGACTATACAAACCGCCTGATCAAGCTCTGTCGCGCCCTCGGTGCTCCCGACGCCGACTGCGTCGCCAATGCGACGACAGTCACCATTGTCTCTCTCATGGACGCCTACCGCCGTTTCATGCTCCCGCACCTCAAGAAACATGGCTGTTCCGCTCACGTGACCGAACTGATCGTCGCCGGAGGCGGCGCGCGTAATGCCTTCCTTGTCGAGCGCCTTGGGAACGTCTTCCGCGACTTTGGCGTCTCTCTCCAGCCCACCGACTCCCTTGGCATCCCTTCGCAGGCCAAGGAGGCAGTCGCCTTCGCCCTGCTGGCGTGGCTTACGTGGAACGGACTGCCGGGGAATGTTCCGGCGGCGACGGGAGCGAATCGGGCGGTGGTGTTGGGGAAGGTTTCGTATGGAGGTTGAGGCCTCTCCCAATGGCATTGTGGGTTTCACGGACAAAATGCGGGGATTCTTCGCTGCGCTCAGAATGACAACAGTTTGGTTGGGAGCGGGGCTTTTCGTTGGAGCGCTACTGGCCTTGATTGGCTGCCATGGCTCACCGCGGCCGCCCAGCACCATTGTCGTGATTATCGAAAGCAGCCCCAACAATCTCGATCCGCGGCAGGGGACGGATGCGCAGTCGGAGCATGTGGGCCCGCTCATCTTTGACGCGCTGGTAAAAAAGGATACGCACTACAACCTGGCTCCCTGGCTGGCCACCAGTTGGGAGGAGCAGCTCGATCCGCTGACGGGATCAGAAGAATGGGTCTTTCATCTCCGCGACGGTGTCCACTTTCAAAACGGCCAGCCGCTGGAAGCCGCCGACGTTGTGTGGACTATCGAAAGCCTGATCGACCCCAGGCTGGCCGGGCTAATCTCCGCCAAGAGCGGGAACTTTGCCGCAGTCGATCGCGTCGAAGCGCGCGATCGCCTGACCGTGGTGGTGCACATGAAGCGGCCGGATGCAGGCTTGCTCTTCAACCTGAGCGACGGCCTGTTCGGCGTGGTGCCGCGCGGCGCGGGCAGCGACTTCGGCCTGCATCCGGTGGGCTCGGGGCCGTACCGCTTTGTCAGCCAGGTACAGGACAAGGAGGTTGTGCTGGAGCGCTCTCCGGGCTGCTGGAGCGAACAACTCAGCGTGGACGGCGAGCCGCCGCAACCTCAGATTCAGCGGCTCCAGTTCGACGTGGTGCCCGACACCATCACCAGCGCGCTGGAACTACAGAAGGGCTCGGCCGACGCAGCCAGCAACGTGCTGACGCCGGACATGGTTTACGCGCTGCGCAACGCGCCGGGAGTGCAGACAGCCACCGGGCCCGGCTCCAACGTCTGGTACCTGAACTTCAATGTTCAGGACCCGGCCTTGCGCGACAAGCGCGTGCGCCAGGCGGTGGCACTGGCGATAGACAAGCCGGCGATTATGGCGGCGCTGTGGCGGGGACACGCGCGCCTGGCCAATTCCCTGCTGCCGCCGGGACAGTGGGCGCGGGCCGATGACGCCGAACTCGCCCAGTATCCTCATGACCCCGCGCGCGCGGCCGCCTTGCTGCAGGCGGCGGGGTATCCCGCGGGCAAGGATGGGGTGCGCGTTCGGCTGGAGCTGAAGATCAGCACCGACGAGGTGACGCGCCTGCTGGCGGCGGTGCTGCAGCAGCAACTGCGCGCAGCCGGGATTGCGGTGAATATCCGTTCAGCCGAGTTTGGGACCTTCTACTCGGACGTCACTCACGGCGTCTTCCAGATGTACATCCTGAAGTGGGTCGGCTCCAACGAGGACCCCGACATCTTTCGCTACATGGTTTCCTCGGGCAGCTTTCCGCCGAAGGGCGCGAACCGGGGGCACTATGTCAATCCCCGCGTCGACGCGCTGCTGGCGCAGGCGGCAACCGAGACCGGGCCGGCGGCGGAGGTCGAGGCCAGGCGACGCGCGGAGTATGTCGAGGTGCAAAAGATCCTTGCCGACGAGATGCCGTCGATCCCGCTGTGGTATCCGGACAACGAGGTGGTGCATACCGAGCGGCTGCAACGGGTAGTGTCTCAGGGCGACGGCAACTTCGACTTCCTTCGCTAGCACCGGCTTGGCGCGCGCTGGTCTCTCCAGACCTGCCCAGAGCTCTTTGCCAGCGGCGAAGCGTTCGGGAGACAATCGAGCCATGGCAGAGATTACCCAGACCAAAACCGAAGTTCTCGATCCGCCCGCCGCGGGGCGTCCCGCGAGCAGCTACGCCATCGCCCCGCACGATCCCTCCAAGCCACCGGTAAAGCGGCAGATCGTGTGCTTCAGCCTCTACAAGGTGATGCCGGAATGGCGGCGTCTGCCGGCGGCGGAGAAGGCCGCGCACAAGGCCGCGTTCGCCCAGGTGCTGGAAAAATGGGACAAGGCCGGCGAGTTCCTCTCGCTCACCTACTCCACCATCGGCACGCGCGGCGACGTGGACATGTGCGTGTGGTCCATCGGCTACGCAGTCGATGAGCTGAACCGGATGCGCAGCGAGTTGCTGAGCACTCCGCTGGGCGGCTACCTTGCCGCACCGCACAACTTTCTGGCCATGACCAAGCGCTCGCAGTACCAGATTGGCCGGGCCGACGAGAGCGAGGGTGAAGGCCGCGGCGCCATCCGTCCGGGCGGGCAAAAGTACATCTTCGTCTACCCGTTCTGGAAGACGCGCGCCTGGTACCTGCTGCCCATGTCCGAACGCAAGCGGTTGATGGACGAACACATCCGCATCGGCCTGGCGTATCCGCGCGTCAAGCTGAACACAACCTACTCCTTCGGTCTCGACGACCAGGAGTTCGTCGTCGCCTTCGAGAGTGATTCGGTGAGCGACTTCCTCGACCTGGTCCAGGAGATGCGGGCCAGCGAGGCGTCGACCCACACCGTGCGCGACGTGCCCTCGTTCACCTGCGTGGCGACGCCGATCGNNGTTGCTAGTTGTTAGTTGTTAGTTGTTGGTTCTCAGTTGTCAGTTGAAGGCGAGATACTGTGGCGAAGAGAACGGTTGCAAAGATTCCGGAAAAGAGCACGAAGGAAGCGCTAAGGAAGGCGATGGCGCGAGTGTCAGTGGCACCTACGGGTGCGAAGGCGCGTGCGATTGCGGAGCCGGTGGCGGCGAAGGTGAAGCGCGGCAAGACCGCCGATCCACTGGCACCCGAACGCGCTGCCGCCATCCTCGACGCGTTGCGGAAGACCTACCCCAAGGCGAAGTGCGCGCTGAACCACCGCAGCGCGTGGGAGCTGTTGGTCGCAACCATTCTCTCCGCGCAGTGCACGGACGTCCGCGTGAACCTGGCCACGCCCGCGCTGCTCGCCGCGTTTCCCACGCCGAAAGCGATGGCCGCCGCTTCCCTGCCCGAGTTGGAAGAGCTGGTCCGTACCACCGGCTTCTTTCGCAACAAGGCGAAATCGATCCGGGGCGCGGGGCGCGTCGTCAGCGAAGAGTTCGGCGGCGAGGTCCCGCACACCATGCAGGAGCTGCTGCGCATTCCCGGCGCAGCGCGCAAGACCGCCAACGTAGTGCTCGGCTCATGGTTTGGCATCGCGGTGGGCGTGGTGGTGGATACGCACGTGCTGAGGATTTCGCGGCGGCTGGAGCTTACCAAGGAGACCAAACCGGAAAAAGTCGAGCAGGACCTGATGCGCGTGATCCCGCAGGCGAAGTGGATCGATTTCTCGCACGAGGTGATCTTTCACGGGCGCCAAATCTGCATCGCGCGCAAGCCGCGCTGCGTGGACTGCACGCTGGAGCGGCTGTGCAACTCCGCCGACAAGACCTGGACTTCGCACTGACGCGAACCCCCTAACCGCCGTCATCCTGAACGGAGTGAAGGAGCGTGGGTTTCTTCTCTCGCCCGGCACCGCATCGCCGCCTCTCCGGTAGTGGGTCAGTTTGCTTTTCCACAGTCTCCCTTTGGTAATCGAGTTGTGGGATCATTGCTCTATGACTGTAGGCAAGGGCAAGAGGCCGCGTGATCCGAACCAGCTTGCTAAGTGGGTCGTGGAACATTCGACCGCCGAGCCTGAACCTGCGCCAGCCGTTCCCACTCCCGAAAGCCTCTCCGCCTACATGTCGGCTATGGGGCGCAAGGGCGGGGCAATCGGCGGCAAGCGGCGTCTCCTGACCATGACGCCAGAGAAGCGGCGGGAAGTAGCTGCTAAGGCGGCTAAGGCCCGATGGGGAACAAAAGCCAAGTGACACACACCATTCCGGCTACGATCATTTATCTTCATTCAAGCTCATCCAGTACCAGTTGCTTCCTCCTCCTTGCACCGGAAGTTCAACCAAATCCCACGTATGGCCCGTTTGCGTGTCAATTCGGATAGCCGTTTTGTGCTTCATCTCTCCATTGAACCCCTCAGAGTCGATATCGGCTGCTATCACCTGATAGCGGCCATTTGCCCCGACTGGTAGTTGTGGGGTGGTCGTGGCGGTGGTTTGAGCATGAACGAAGGCCCAAGCCCCAACGATAACGAGAACACAAGCAAGCACGATCCCTGCGAGTTTGAATTTCATTTAGTTCGCCTCCTGAGTGATGAGGCATTATACTGACGACCAAATGAGAAGCCCCCGATTCGAGTCGGGGGCAGTCGGATCATTGAGTGTCTTGAGGCGGGAACCTCTATGCGCATATTAGCGCCAGAGGTGATTTATGTCTACGCCCATTACCCCTCCCACTTCGGCTTCTCAAGGCTCCGAATCAGACTCTCAGAGATTTCTTGCCAGTCCCGAGGGCCAGAAATTACGGAAGGGTCTTCTAGAATTTCGGAGCGGACTTCGACAAGCAGTGACCGCAGCAATGGAGCGTGGAGGATTGCTTCTCGTTCGGCAATCTCTCGCCACTCCGAAGGTGAAAGCATGTCCAGCATGTGGCCTCGAATCCAATTCTCTAGAAGCAGAGATTCAAGCCAATCCATCAAGCGAGACTTTACCTCCTGGTTATTCATAAACGAAGTCCTCCTGCTATCTTGACATGCTAAAGCGGCAATGGCAAAATGGTCAATATGAACTGCCTCGACTCTGCCATCCGCGCTCAAGTGATCCGCTGCCTTATTGAAGGCTGCTCGATCAGAAGCACGGTTAGGATGACCGGAGCGGCAAAGAATACCGTCGTCAAACTACTTGAGGATATGGGCTTTGCCTGCTCTGCGTACCACAATCAGCATGTCCGCAATCTCCGGGTACGGCGGTTGCAGTGTGATGAAATTTGGTGCTTTGTGGGGGCTAAGGCCAAGAATGTGTACCTCGACAAGAAGGCCGAAGGCTGGGGCGACATCTGGACTTGGGTAGGCATCGACGCCGACACAAAACTGGTTGTCGGGTATCTCGTTGGGGGCCGGGATGCGGGTTGGGCGTTGGAGTTTATGCAGGATTGCGCCGACCGCATCAAGGGCCGCGTACAGGTCACGACAGACGGCCATAACGCCTACTTCCAGGCCGTGGAAGGCGCGTTTGGGATGGATTGCGACTATGCCATGCTCCAGAAGATTTACGGAGCCTCAGACGAACCTGAGAAGCGATACAGCCCAGCCAAGTGCATCGGCTGCGACATGAAGGTAGTCAGCGGCAATCCCGACCCAAAGCACGTCTCTACCAGCTTTGTGGAGCGCCAGAACCTTACTATGCGGATGGGGATGCGGCGGTTTACCCGGTTGACCAATGGCTTTAGCAAGAAGGCCGACAATCACCGGCATTCGGTTGCGTTGCACTACATGTATTACAACTTCGTCCGAATCCATCAGTCATTACGGGTTACGCCAGCGATGGAGGCGGGAATCGCGGATCACGTCTGGTCGGTAGACGAGTTGATTGCGCTGTTGCCGAAACCAGTTGCGCGGCCTACTACGATTGACCGGGACTTGCTACGTAGAGCATTGGGAGAGACAGCCTAGCTTACTTGCCCGGTCGATAATCCGAAGCTTGGTCAATGGCTCTTGCTATCCGCTCTAGCTCCGCTTTGATCGTCAGCAGTTTACCTCCAAACTCGTCCAATGACTTTTGAAAGTCCTCCGAGTTGGCTTCGCTGCTGGCAGCGGCAAGAATCAACGGGCCAACTGCCTCTTCCAATCTCCGCAGTTTCTCTTCCGCCCATTTGACACTCCACGGATTCTCAAAATATGCGTGCCCTCTGTCGTCCATCAAAAGGAGATGTGAATCGCCTCCACAGTAGGGAACTTGCTCCTTTACGGCCTTGAGGATGTAAATCCCAACACTGCTCGCTTTCTTGACGGTTAGTTTCCTCAGGTCAATACGATCCGCGAACGAATTTGCCTCGGCGCTTCCGCATCCAATGAATGTATGGCTGTCCACCTTGGTCATCAACGGGCCAATGACCTTGAGTAGTTCAAATTCAGACGGCGACCAAAGGCCAATAAGTAACTCGGCTTCTGGCTTCATACTCTCCGGGTAGATGGGCCAAAATCTCTCATAGAACTCGATGATCCCTTCTTCGAGAGCGGCGCATCGCTCCTCGAAGGTGGCAGTCTGGCAGATTCGGAGCCAAGCCTTATCTATCAGCTTCTCCAAGAATGAACTATCACCAGCGCCAGCAAATCCAGCAATCAGTTCGGGCGTGGGAGGCACTACCTCTGGCGGTCTCGGATCGCTTATCCGCCTCGGTTCCCTGATATCCGGAATTGGGTTCACTGCCGGTTTGACCGTGATTTTCGCGCAATTCCGCTTTTTGTAGTCTCCTACCGTCTCCTGTGTGTCAGCAGCTAGGACCACTCCATCTGTGCATTTGAAGCCAGCGGCAATTGTCACAGCGGTTCTCCGTGGAAAAGACGGGAGATTCGGTACGTAAACGACTGGACGGCGTTTGTAGGGGATCATCTTACGCCCCCTCTCGAACGAGAGTCCAAAACCTGAAGAGCGGCGAAATCAGCCATCCGCCCTGTGGAAAAGCAAACTGACCCACTACCCAAGTCCCGCGCGCGTTGACCTTCGTCTCAACAGAACAGTACGATTCCGCAGTCGGCGAGAGTGTGCGACCGGCGGACACGAATGGAGTATTCATGAGATTCGGCAAGAACTGGTCGCGGCGGCGGTTTCTCGCGGTTTCCAGTGCAGCGGCGGCGCAGGCAGCCTCCGGGCTCAAGGCCTTCGGCCAGGCAGGCGATCCAGGAAGCGCCGCCGCAGCGCAGAAGGCCTATGCGGCGGAGGCGGCCCGTCAGATGCCTCCGCCCGGCGTCATCACCGGCGGGATCAAGCCGCTCATGGAGTCGATGACTGCGCGCCCGCTGCGCTACCGCCCCGTCGGCGGCGAGTTTGTCATCCGCAACGGCGGCGAGTTCTTCAATCGCCCCATCTACGGTGTCAGTTCCGCCACCCAGTCCGGCGACTTCCGCGTCGATGCCGGCGACCTGCCCGAGTTCTCGCTCTATCTTCCCGGCCACGGCGGCAATCTCAAGCTGGGGTTCATCGGTGCCGCGGGCAGCGCATCCAAGTGGGCCGCCGAAGCAGACGAGGTGGTCGCGCGCTATCGCCCCGGCCGCATGATCTACGAGATCAAGGACAAGCTGCTCGGCAAAGGCATGCTGCGCGCGGAGATCCTCACCACGGCCACCGGCTCCGGCATCATGGTCAAGGTCGATGCGGAGAATGTCCCTGCGGGAACACGTCTCGCGTGGGCGTTCGCCGGTCTCAGCGGTCGCAAGGGTCAGCGCAATGGCGATATCGGCTGCGAGCGCCAGCCCGTCTCGCTCTTCTTCCAGGTACGCCCCAAAGAATGTGAAGGAAACCTCTTCACAATTGAGGATGCGACCTCCAGATTTGCCGCTGTGAATCTGAATGTCAGGACTTCGCAGATCACCGCCGAGTTGACGTTTACGTCTCCGCCGGAGTCCCGGCTTGCCGTCACCGACTTCTCCCTGTGGAGCGCGCGCCCAGTCGTCATGGCGACTGACACCGTTCTTATTGAAGCTCCGAAGCAACCGATGCTGGCCGGCTCAGTCGAGATGAGGAGTGCGCCGCTCTTCCTCAGCGTGGATCGCGTCCTCGATGGAAGCCCCATCGCCACGGATAATCTCGCGCAGTCCTTCGCCGCGCGCAGCGCCCAGGTCGAGACCATTGCGCAGACCCTGCGCATCGACACGCCCGACGAATACATCAACAACGTCGGTCCAGCGATGGGCATTGCGGCCGAGACGATCTGGGACGCGAAGAATGAGTGCGTGCTGCACGGCGGCGTGGCCTGGCGCACCATGCTCGCCGGATGGCGCGGTCCATACAATCTCGACGCGCTCGGCAACCACGACCGCGCGGTCCTCGAAATTCGCCACTGGCTGCAGCGCCAGAACGTCACACCCGTGACCACCGCGGACCCCGCCATCGGTCCGTGGGACGCCAACATCCATCTCGCGCGCAAAGAGGGGCTGCTGCACTCCAACGGCGACATCTCCAACAACCACTACGACATGAACCTGGTGTTCATCGACATGCTGCTCCGCCACCTGATGTGGACCGGCGATCTCGAGTTCGCGCGCGAGATTTGGCCCGCGCTACAGCGCCACCTCGCCTGGGAGCGTCGCCTGTTCCGCAGGACGTACGCGGGTGCGGACGGCAAAGAGCTTCCGCTCTACGAGGCCTACGCCGCCGTCTGGGCCAGCGACAATCTGCAATACAACGGCGGCGGCGCGGCCCACTCCTCGGCTTACAACGCGTTTGCCTTCCGCTTCGCGGCGAAACTGGCGCAGGCGCTCGGCGAGGACGGGACCGCGTATGCGGCCGAGGCGGAGCTTATCCGGCAAGCAATGACCGAACTCCTCTGGCTGCCGGAACAAGGTGCATTCGCCGAATCGAAGGACCTGATGGAGCCGCAGACCGCCTACTCCAACCCGGCGCTCTGGACCGTCTATCACACCATCGACAGCGAAGTCCCCACGCCGCGCCAGGCCTGGCAGATGGCCGCCGAGCGGCGGGCCGCGCTGCGCCACGTGCCGATCCACGGCGAAGGCGTGCCCAACGAAAATCTGTACATGCTTGCCTGCTCGGACTGGCTGCCGTACATGTGGTCGCTGAACCTGCTGCTGCTGGCAGAAAACTCGCACATGGCGCTGGCGCTGTGGCAGACCGGCATGCGCGACGAAGCCTACCGCATCTTCAAGGGGGCGCTGCTGGACTCCATGTTCATGGGCCTCTGTCCCGGCGACTTCCACATGACCTCCGCCCTCGACGTGCACCGGCAGGAGGCGCAGCGCGACTTCGGCGACCCCATCGGCATCACCTCCCGCGCGCTGGTGGAGGGCCTCTTCGGCATCCAGCCCAATTTGATCGCGAACGAGATCCGCATTCGCCCTGGCTTCCCTGTAGAATGGAACCATGCCTCGCTGAAGCATAGGGACTTCGACTTCACCTGGCGGCGCGATGGACTCCGCGAAACGTGTGAATTCACCAGCCGGCTGACCAAGGTTGTCCCGCTGGTGCTCACGCTGCCTGCGCGCGCCACCAGCCTTGCCGCCGTGGTTTGCAATGGAAAACACCTGGACTGCGCGTTTGACGGGACTGCGGTGGGAGCGGCACTGCTGACCGTTCAGCTGTCGGCGGCGCGGGCAAGCCATGTCACCATCGAGTGGCATGGCAACCCGCCGCAACTCGCGCCCGCGCAGCACACCAACCGCATTGGCGAAACCCTAGTCATTCCCAAAGGCATCACCCTCGCCCAGATCGACGACCCGCAGCACGCGCTCACCGACGGCCGCATTGCATCCCCCGGCTTTCACACTGTCTTCGCCAACATGAAGGAGGGCGATTGCACCTGGTCGCTGCCTATTTCGTTCGAGGCCCAGGAAGCAAAGCCCGCCTTCGCGCCGGTCCCACAGATGCCCGCAGACGTCCCGGGCGAGCAGGTCGATCTCTCCCGAGTGCTGAAGGATCGCATCACCGAGATATTCACGCGCGTCTACGCGGAGCCGCGCTCGCCGTATTGTTCGCTGGCCTTCCCTGACAATCTGCTGGGCGGCTGGGCCAATCCGGATGGTCGCGCAACCATCGACGATGCCGGCCTGCGCGCTGCCAGGGGAATGCTGAGGACGCCGCTCGGCGTCGATTTTGCGACGCCCGGCGGAAACGAGCCGAACTGCCTGTTCCTCTCCCACTGGGACCAGGACCAGGACACGCTCAAGCTTCCGCTCAGCGGCCGCGCGCGCGGGATTTACCTGCTGATGGCGGGCACCACCCTGCCGCAGTGCAGCCGCATGCAGCATGGAACCGTATCGGTTACATACACCGATGGGGCTTCGGCCACGCTCGTCCTGCGCAACCCGGAAACCTGGTGGCCCATCGAGCAGGATTACCTGCTGGACGACTATATGTTCGTCAACAATGCGCCGCTGCCGCCGCGTGTCGACTTGCGCACCGGCGAGACCCGCATCCTCGATCCCGTCGCCTTCCACGGCAAGGGCCGCACCGTTCCCGGCGGCGCCGCGACCATCCTGCATCTGCCGCTCGACCCGGCGAAGGACCTCGCCTCGCTCCACGTCGCAGTGGACCTTTACGGCGTCGTGGTCGCGTTGCTGGCCGCGACCTTGGCGCGAGCGTAGAGCGGCTTCAAATGGTATTCAGGGTAGGCTGGAGGCGGCGGCTTCGGCCAGTTCGGCGGAAGGTTCGGCGCTCGCGGACGGCTTTTTCTCCAGCACCGCGCGAATCTGCGCGAGGCCCCAATCAAGATCGGCCTTGTCGATCGTCAGCGGCGGCGCCAGGCGGATGACGGAGGCGTGGGTCTCTTTGCACAGCACGCCGCGTTGCTTCAGCGCTTCGCAGAATGGCCGCGCCGGGCGGTTGAGTTCGATGCCGATCCACAGCCCCTTGCCGCGCAGCTCGACGATGTGCGGGCTGCGCAGGCTCTTCAGGTAGTTCAGGGCGTACCCGCCGAGTTCGGCCGAGCGCGCCGGCAGGTCTTCGTCCACAATCACGCGCAGCGCGGCACGGGCAATGGCGCAGGCCAGCGGATTGCCGCCAAAGGTGCTGCCGTGGTCGCCCGGGCCAAACACGCTCAGCACTTCGCGCGAGCTAAGCACCGCCGAGACCGGGTAGAAGCCGCCGGACAGCGCCTTGCCCACGATGACCACGTCCGGCGTTACTGCTTCGTGCATGTAGGCGAACAGCTTGCCGGTGCGGCCCAGCCCGGACTGAATCTCATCGACCATCAGCAGCACATGGTTCTCGCGGCAGATCGCCGCCGCCTGGCGCAGATAGCCTTCCGGCGGGATGATGATGCCGGCTTCGCCTTGAATGGGCTCAACCAGAAAAGCACACGTCTTCGGCGTAATCGCACGCCGCAGCGCTTCCGCATCGCCGAAGGGAACTTCGCGGAATCCCGCGGGAAACGGGCCGAAGCCGCTGCGATACTGCGCGTCCGACGAGAAGCCGACGATGGCAATGGTGCGCCCGTGGAAGTTGTTGGCGGCAACAATTATCTCCTGCTGCCCGTCCGCAATGCCCTTCACCGCCGCGCCCCACTTGCGCGCGGCCTTCAGCGCGGTCTCCACTCCCTCCGCCCCGGAGTTCATGGGCAGCGCCATCTCATACCCGGTCAACTCGTGCAGGTCGCGATAGAGCAGGGGCAGCTGATCGTTGCGGAAGGCGCGAGAGGTCAGCGTCACCTTCTCTGCCTGGCGGCACATCGCCTGGAAGATTGCCGGATGGCAATGGCCCTGGTTCACCGCCGAGTAGGCAGCAAGAAAATCCAGGTAGCGACGGCCTTCCGTGTCGTACACCCACGCGCCCGACGCGCGTTCGATCACCACGTCCAGCGGGTCGTAATTGTGTGCGCCATAACGGTCTTCAAGTGCAATCAATTCGGCGGGAAGCATGGTTGGTCCTTCGGAGGCGAGTCCCTGGAGCAACCACGGCCGGTAGGGAAGCCGCCTCACCTAACCATGGTACAAGGTTGCATATTCATGCAGGCTGGCGCTGCAAATGTATGCATTTCGTGCTGCTATGCGATATGTAAGTCGGGAACTAAGAACGTTCGGCGGGAGCGGCAATCGGTTCGGAGGCTGGGTCAATCTGTATCTGGTCCCAAATATGGATCTGCGACTGCGCGATCGTTCCGCACGGCAGTTCCAGAACACTCCTCAGCTTCATGCTCACCGAGGTCAGTCGAAACGGCGGGAGGCAACGCCACAGCTTGATGACCTTCAGGTCCCGATCGAGACCAACCACGTCAATCTTGAAGGCCATAAAAAAAGTATGGACGCCGGACGAGGGTTTGATCCACAGCCCTCCTCCGGCGTCCAGACCACGTCTCCCGAGCAGGCCGACCATCCGCTTCAAGGATGTGTTAGCCAGCTCGACGCTCTCTCCAACAACAGTACCCCGGGTTGTATTGGTAACTCTGAACATAAAATCGATCAACGCAACCGGTCCACAACTAGGCTGACTTCTGCTTCCTGCGGTAGATGATAATTCCCAGTACGGTGGCTGCTAGGACTCCGGCGACAATTTGCACGGTAACTACTCCAGTCATAACTCCTCCTTTCCGTTGATCTTCGACATTCCAGCGGTACAGCTCAAATCCAGCTTCAATCTATCGCTGTATCCTGCATATGTGGCACGCTTCATTGTAGCCACCTACGCGTCCGGAACCTCTCCAAACAACCATTATCTTGTTTACTAGTCTGACTACGCTTGCGGCCGCGTCGTCTTTCTAGCTCCTACCAAAACTCCCGTCTTACTCCCTCAATCTACAGTGATATCTGTCCTTGAGAAATCACCTATAGGATGTACTACGTTGCTAAGTCCATCCCCTCGATTACTGGTTCATTCCTTGCAGCCCGGACATGATGTTCAGCACCGCCGGGGCCAGAAGCACGATGAAGATGCACGGAAAGATGCACAGCACCAGCGGAAAAATGATCTTGATCTTGGTCTTGGACGCAGCCTCCTCGGCGTGCTGCTTCCGCTTGGTGCGAATGTCCTCGGAGAACCTGGTCAATGCCTTGGCAATGGGCGTTCCGAATCGGTCGGTCTGCGTCAGCATGCTCACAAACGAGGTGAACTCCTCGATCTCGGTGCGGTCCGCCAGGTTCTGCCAAGCCTCAATTCTGGGTCTACCCGCGCGTTGCTCGCGATTCACGTGCAGGAATTCTTCGTGGATGTCCGGGTGACTTACGGCAAGTTCGTCGCCGATGCGGAGCAGCGCCTGGTCCAATCCAAGACCGGCGTCCACGCAGATCACCATCAGATCCAGTGCGTCCGGAATGCTTCTGCGAATCCGTTTCCTTCGGCTCGCGGTCTTGCGGGTTAACCACAGGTCGGGAATGAGATAGCCGACCACCCCAAACGCCACGACGCAGTAAAGCGTGTTGGAACCCATCAGGCTGCCGGCCACGGCACCGGACAGCGGCACCAGAAATTGGGCTGCAAAAAATATATCCAGACTGGCGTTTCGATGCATGCCGGCCGCGGCCATTCGCGCCTTGAGCTTTGGGTTGTCGGCGAGTCCGAGACGAATTCGCAGTTCGGATGCGAGGAAGAGTAACTTGTCCTGGATCCGCTCCTTGCCGCGGATGGTGCGCTGGTCGCGCCTTTCGATCTTGTCGTTCTTGACGACGTCGAACATGCGCTGCGCCGCGGTAGAGGGCCGAAACAGGTTGGGAGTAAGCAGCAGCGCGACCACACAGAATATGATCACTCCCAGCACGACATAGAAAATGACAGGCATCGCCTCTAGACCTCAATTCCGTTGATGATCTGCCGGATAATCAATCCGCCGACGATCAGCAGGATGACCCCCACGTAGGAAATCATGCGGCCGGTGGGATTCTCGATCAGCACCCTGGAATAGCCGGGGTTCAGAAAATTGATGACAATCAGCATCACCACGGGAAGGGCGCAAAGGATGTACCCGGTCAGCCGGCCCTGTGCGGTATGGGTTCTGATCTCGCCCTGGATCTTCAGGCGCTCGCGAATGGTGGCTGATGTGCGGTCAAGGATTTCGGCCAGGTTTCCGCCGGTTTCCTTCTGCACCAGGATTCCCGTCACCAGCACGCGCAGGTCCTGCGACGGCACCCGATCCAGCATTTGCTGCATGGCGTCCCGAATGGGCAGACCGAAATTCTGCTGCTTGAATACTTCGCTGAACTCCGAGCGCACCGGCTCCAGGCTCTGTTCCGCAACCACGTTGATCGAGGCCGTCATCGAGTGCCCCGCCCGCAGCGCCCGCGCCATCATGTCGATCGCATCGGCCAGCCCTGCATCGAAAGCCTTCAGTCTGCGCGATGCCTTGAAATTCAGAAAGCCAAAGGGAATGTATGCGAAAACCAGTGCTACCACGGCCTGCACCGCCAGGATAGGAACCCACAGATAGACAACGCCAAACCCAACTGCGGCCAGGCCCACGCTCGAGAAAATAATTGCGAGAGGCGAAGTCTTGACGTCAGCCTGGAGGATTTTCGCCTCCAGCATCTGCGGGATCTTGTATCTGTCCAGCAGGTTCAGCAGCCAGTCAAAACTGGTTTCCTTCTGCGTCGGCTTCAACAGCACCTGTACTTGCGGCAGGTTTGCCATGGCTCCGTCGCCGGTGGCAAGAATGCCCCCGATTCGTCTTTCGACCGCCTTCTGGCTCCGCGACGAGCCGGTAACCATGGCCACCGTGCCGAAGGTGATCGTCAATATTGCCGCAAACGCGATGAATAGTAACATGGGTCTTCGTCTCGCCTAGATCTCAACCGAATGGTCGGCCAGTCCAACTTGCAAGGGAATGCCTGCGGCAGTCAACTTGTCGACGCACTTGGGGACGATGCCGGTCGCATAGAACCGTCCTCTCACCTTGCCGTTCGGGCCGATGCCCTTCTTTTCGAACAGGAAGATGTCCTGCATGCTGATGACATCGGCAAATGCGCCGGTCAATTCGGTAATGTGCGTAATCCGCCGCGTGCCATCGCTCATGCGCGAGGCCTGAATGATGATGTGCACAGCGGCGGCAATCTGCGCGCGCACCGCTTTCTCGGCCAGGCGGACGTCGCCCATCATCGCCATGGTCTCCAGCCGGGCCAGTGCGTCGCGAGGCGTGTTGGAGTGGATCGTGGTCAGCGATCCATCGTGGCCGGTGTTCATGGCCTGCAGCATGTCCAGCGTCTCTTCGCCGCGCACCTCGCCCAGCACCACCCGGTCGGGACGCATGCGCAGTGCATTGATGACTAACTCCCTCTGTCTCACCGCGCCCCTGCCCTCCACGTTGGGAGGCCTGGTCTCCAGCCGCACCACGTGCTCCTGCCGCAACTGGAGTTCCGCCGAATCTTCGATCGTGACAATGCGCTCCTTCTCGGAAATAAAGCTGGAAAGAGTATTCAGCAGCGTCGTCTTGCCCGAGCCGGTTCCGCCGGAGATGACAATGTTCAGCCGGGCCTTCACGCAACCGCGCAGAAACTCCAGCATGGGCGGAGTCAGCGCCTGGAATCGAAGCAGGTCTTCGGCTCCCAGCGGAGAGGTCCCAAACCGCCGGATGGAAAGAATGGGGCCGTCCACCGCCAGCGGCGGAATAATCGCGTTCACACGAGAGCCGTCGGGAAGGCGCGCATCGACCATGGGCGACGATTCGTCGATGCGCCGTCCGACCGCGGATACAATCTTGTCGATAATGTGCAGCAGATGCCGGTTGTCCTGAAAAGTAAGCGCCGTTTTCTCCAGTATGCCTCGCCGCTCTATGTAGATTGAGTTGTAGGTGTTTACCAGGATGTCGCTTATGGTGTCATCCTTCAGCAGCGGTTCCAGCGGCCCCAGGCCGAAGACCTCGTCCAGCACCTCTTGCGCAAGGCGGTCCCGCTCCGTAGCGCTCAGCGGAACGCCCTGCTCATTGATGATCTGCTGGATTACGACGAAGAACTGATGCTGGAGCGCCTGCGCCTCCTGCAAGTCTCCCAGTTTGTCCAGGTCGACCCGCTTGATCAGCTCTCTGTGAACAGCTGTCTTGATGTGCTGCTGAACACTGTCCGCGACCGCGCGGGCCGGGCGTCCGGGGCGCTCGGCGGGTCGCGGTGGGGCCGGCGAAATGGTGTTTGTGTCAGACATGGCAGTCAGTATCCTGGTTCTTCAAACAACAATCGTTCTACTTCCACAGTGAGAATCCCGACTTCTTCGGGGCAGCTTCTTCCAGGTTCACAGCGGGACCCGCCAAAGTGCTCACCCACTTCAGAATCTGCGCTGCAAATTCGCTCTTTTGCTGCTTCGGACTGATGGGCTCGCCCAGGATTCCTGAGCGAACTACTTCGGCGTAGTTATTGGGCAGCTTGACGAACACCGGCAGGCGAATCGCCTTTTCAATCTGCTCCAAGCTGACGGCGTGCTGCGCGGAAAACCGATTGATGATCACCTTCACCCGTTCCGCGTTAAGCTCGTTTTGCGACAGGCTGTCCACGTGCCTCGATAAGTCGCGGACAGCTCCTATCTCAGGAGTAGCTATCAGGTACACCTGGTTGGAAGCTTCGATAACCGCCAGGTTGGTTTCGTCCAGCGAGGTCGGACAGTCAACAATGACGTAGTCATATTCGCCGCGCAGAAAATCCAGGGTCTGGGCCATCGATTCCGGGTCGGTGGCCTTTCTCCCTCCGCAGGTGTCTGGCGAGGAGAGAACTTCCAGTCCGCTGGCATGGGTGGCGATGTAGCCGCGCAGCAATTCACTGTCCAGCCGGCTTAGGTTGCGAACCAGTTCGTGGAAGTTGTAGCGGCTGCCGTCGATTCCCAGATAAACGCAAACGTGTCCCAGCTGCGGGTGGTTGTCGATCAGCAGGGTCCTCTTGTTGTGGCACTGCACCAGATACATCGCAACGTGAACGGCGAGAGTGGTGGTGCCCACCCCGCCCTTGGCTCCGAAGAAGGTGAGCACCGAACCGCGCACCGAGTTGCGCGTGGCCTTGCTGGCCCACAACTGGTGGATCCGGTCCAGCGTCTGCGCGAATGCTCCCTCGTCGAAGGTCCCGCTGATGAAGTCGTTGCAGCCCGCGCGCATCGAGCGCAGCAGGATATCGTGGTCCTGACTCGACGAGTGGGCAACCAGCGCCGCCTTACCGGCAAACATCTCCTGCACATAGGTCGCGGCTTCGATCGCCTGGTCAATGTCCTTGTCGAAGTCGATCACCGCAATGCAGTGCTGCGCGGATTTCACACCCTGGGAAAATGGCGGTCGCTTCGCCGCCGAGATATAGCCTTCGCAGTCGCCGCGACTTACTGCCCATGTCATCGCCGATACTGCATAGGCAATCTCATCCACCAGCGCCGGATCGAGACCGATCGTGATCAGCGCGACGCTGGGAATAACCACGTTAGATTCTTGGGCCACTGTCAATTTCCTCGCTGCCGGTTACTGGTTGGCTTGGCGTTACAAAACAATGCGTGCTTTCCCGCTTACTTGATGGTTGCGTTGTAGCCGTCGCGCAGCAGCCGCTGCCGCATCAGCTCTGCCTCTCCCTTGTTTGTGAATGGCCCAATATCCAGATGAAGCAGCGGGTCTGCCGGGTTACGGTTCACTGCCACGTCGTAGCCGTGGCGCTTAAGAGCGGCAACCATCGCGTCGGCATCCGATTCGTGTGACGACGCCATAATCTCCACCATCTTGGCTGGCTCCGCAATTGCCGTTTCCCGGCTAAGAGTTTTCGCGCTTGAAGTTGCTTCGGGACCTTTCGCTGCCGGGCGCCGGGTTCCAGGGTCGGCAAATGCCAGCAGTGCGGGGTCGCTCATGGCCGCGGACGCCACTACAGCGGCCGTCGCCGGACCAGGCGGCAGCGGGGCCTGCGCGTTCTCGGGGGCCATCACCGGCATCGCCTCCCCCGTGGACCCACTTGCAGGGGCCGGCGCTGGCGCTGGAACTGCGGCTGGCGGGGCCGGGCTGCCGTATGGCGACGAGCCGGGGCCTGTCAGCGGAGGCGCCGCCGGCTTGGGATTCAGGTTCTTTCCCAGCGACTTGTCAAACGGTCCCTCGTCCAGCAAATGAATCGGCATAACCGGTTGTGCAGGCTCAGCCGTCTCTTCCAGGGGATCGACTACCGTCGGCGTAACTACAATCACTAACTCGGTAGTAGAGTGATTCACGCTCTTCGACTTAAAGAGGTTGCCGAGAATGGGAATATTGGCCGCGCCCGGGTTCTTGCTGAGAATGTCGGTCGTCCGCTGGTCCAGCAATCCGGATATCGCAAAACTCTGGCTGCTTCGTAACTCAACCTCGGTAGTAGCTCGGCGCGTGGACAGTGCAGGAATCGTAAATCCGGAAACTGTAACTGCGTCGGCATAGTCCAACGCACTTACTTCGGGAGATACTTTCAGGCGAATGGTTCCGTCATCGTTCACCACCGGAGTGAATTCCACCTTCACGCCGAATTGACGGAATTGAATGGTAACCACCGGAGCGCCCCCGGTTCCCCCGGGTTGAACCACTGGGAACGGGAACTCGCCGCCAGAGAGGAAATTGGCCTGCTCGCCGCTGATGGTCGTGATGGTCGGGTCCGCAAGAATCTGNNCGGATTCGTGGTCGCCAGCGTGCCGATCGCACCGGCGGCCGCGGACTGGCTCAACGTCGCCGCCGTGGGAAACTGCGCTGAGGTAGAGCTCGCCAGATAATTGGTGTTCCCTCCGGGGTTGAACAGGTTCAAGCCCAGTTGCAGCATCCTGCTGCGGTCAACCTCCAGGATCCGCACCTCCAGCCGCACCTGCTTGGGATGCCCGGGCGACGCGATCACCAGAGCATTTGCGACGTTCGCGGCATACAGTCCCGCAAGCTTCGACGCTGCATCGGACACTGCCTGGCTGGCGACGTTGCCGGTCAGCGTCACTCGGCTGCCGTTCCCCTCCACCCGGATGGCGTCGTTCCCCATCGCGCCGGACATCGCCGCTCGAAGACCCTCAACATCGACATCGGAAGAGACAACATAGGACTGCGCCAGGCCGGTCTCATCCAGCAGCGTCAGCGAGCTGATTCCCGGCGTCATCGCCGTAACGATGATCTGGTTTGGGCTCAGGGTCACGGAGTTGATCACCGCGGGGTCGGAGACGTAAACCCGGCGCAGGCGCGTCTTGGTATCGATAAATACTGAGTGCCCCAGGATCACGTGCAGCGGCTTGCCGGTCGACGCGTTGCGGCTGATCGCGTTCAGCGTGCCCGGTATCGACGCGATGCTCAGGGCCGAGACCGTCGGAGCCACGGGGACCGCCGCAGCCGCGCCGTTAGCCGCAGGCGGCACCATGATCGCCGGAGCGGTTGGCGGCGCAGTCTTGGGCGTCACCACAGCCGGCAGGTTCTGCGCCGCGCAGGCTGTTGCCGTCATCAACAGCACCGCCAGCCCAACAGAGTGGCCCCTGCCCAGGATCGATGACACCGGTTTTCGCGCGTTCTTGAAGAGTTGCGGTTTCACTGAAAATTGTCCGTTTTGACATTGAGGCCCATGAACGTTTCAACCTGGTACGGCTTGGCAACCAGCGCCGCCCTGCGCACTGCCGAAGGCGGAGGCGGAGGCGGCGTCCCGGCCAGTTCCGAGAAGAGTGCCGGCGGCCCTTTGAATTCCGCGTTGTCTACGCCGTTTCGCAGCACAAAATGCACGATCCCCTGCGTGGACGCCAAATCAACCTTCTGCGCGTCCTCCGGCTTTACCAGCAGCGTCACCACGGTCGCCGTGGTGGGTTTGCCTTCTGGGTCCGGCTCGATCTTCTGGCCCGTGGTCAGGATCTCCACATCCTGCAGCACTGTGTTGGTCACCGGGTCCGCGCCGCCGGGAGGATGCACCGTCACCAGCACGTCCACGTGGGTTCCGGGCAGCAGGAAGCCCGCCACGCCCACCACCTCGTCGGAACGCAGCGAGATGGCCCTCATTCCGTCGGGAATCTTCGTGCTCAGGCCCGCGCTGGAACCCGGGTTCGCCAGTTGGCGCTCCAGGATCGGCTCACCCGCCGCAAGGGGATAAAGCACGATGCGCCCGATCACCGGCTGCGGCGCATTGAACGCGCCCGGCAGCGGCACCGTGGCCGGCCAGTCAACCATGCGCAGGTTCTCCGCCTTGATTTGCTGACCCGCTTCCAGGTTCGTGGCCGATGCGACATATTGGCTCTTGGGCGGCGGAGGAGCAGGCTTGCTCTTGAACCTCTGGCTGAGCCAGAACGTGAATACGCCCGAGATTACCAGGGCGATGATGAAGGCGGAGGTGAGTCGACGAGTTATCAATCTGCACCTCTATTGAAACTGGAAGTAGAGCGTTAGTATGCTGCCGCCCGCGATCGCCAGGGCGTACGGCAGTCGCAGCGTTGCAGCGTTCTTCAAATTCAGGTCCGGGTGCGGCTGCAGGCCCGCATGGCGATGGTGCGAGGCAAGCTCGCCTACATTCACGATCGTCTGTTGCAGTTGTCCCCGGACCACAGCCCAGACAATTGCCATCACTCCGCCGGAGAGCGCCGTCAGTACCAGCAGATAAGCCACATGCGACAGGCCGGCGATGCATCCTACCGCCAGAATCAGCTTGACGTCTCCCGCCCCCATGCCGCCCGCAATGTAAAATACCAGAAATACCGCGGCGCAGATGAGTCCCGCAGCCAGCGAGCTCAGCAACTGCCTCCATCCGCCCAGCGCCAGATGCAGCGCCAGGCCAAACAGAAATGCAGGCATGGTGACGAAGTTGGGAATGCGTCTGCTCTTCACATCGAAGACCGAACCGACCAGTGCGCAAGCTGTCGCCGCCGCAGGATACGTCAATTCCGGTTGAAGAGATGTCATCGATCGTTCCTGTAAAGGGTTGGTATAAAGGCAACTTCGGCCGGTGTCTAAGGTAACGTGGATTAAAGCTCACATGAGCCCTGGGCCGGCTCACGTGAGCTTTTATCCGGACTAGATGGAGCTGTTGAGGGTGGCGCCCACGCTGTTGAAGGCGTTAGAGATCGAGCCCGCCAGGGAGCTCATCGAAGCCACCGATCCGAGGCCAACCAGGCACGCGACCAGCGCGTATTCAATCAGGTCCTGACCAGACTCCTCGGCGATCAGGTTCTGCAAAAGCTGCTTCATGTTCTTCATTATTTTTTCTCCGCACCAGAGTTTTTTCGAGAGGTGTCAGGTTAGGCCCACCTATGATCCGTCCTGCAATCTGCGTGAGCCGGGTGGAAGTAGCGGAAGCAGCTTATGTGAGCGTTGACGTCTAAACGCTCACATAAGCCCTTTCAGACTAGACGGAGGTGCTGAGCGTGCTGCCGATGCTGTTGAACGCGTTACCGATGTTGTTCGACAGACCCTTCATCGCGGCGACTGCACCGAGACCTACCAGAGCTGCAACCAACGCGTACTCGATCAGGTCCTGACCTGAATCTTCATTGATCAGGTTCTTGACAAGCTGCTTCATGTTCGTCATGTTTTGTTTCTCCTCGTTCGGGTTTTCCGCGGCACTCCGGGTTTGCGAGTCCCATGGGATGTTCCGAGGGTAGGGTTAACAAACAACATTAGAAATCCCCAAGAAGTGTCAGCAACTAACACTAAAGTTCGCTCATAATCTTCCTTAAGTATTTGTTTCTACTGTACTTAGTAAAATCCAATGCAATAGAATGGGTCTTGTCGTACTTCGCCGAAATCAACGTCCTGGACCCTGGGCCGCAGCCCCGCCACTCCTCGATTCGGAAACTTCACCGCAGCCTCTGCCGGGGAAAAAAGGTGTCACCCAAAGCAACAGTTCGCAGCCCGGTTTTCTGCGGGCAACCTCATCCACGTCTGTATCCTTCAATCAAATGACCGCCGCGCCACTTCCGCATCTTTTCGCTCACGATGCTTCACCGCGTCCCTGGCCCTCGCGCCGTTCGCTCGCGGTCATCTTCGGCCTGGCGCTGTTGGGGCGCCTGATGGCCTTGTTGTCAGTGGTCACCAGCCACCCGCACAACTGGCTCTTCTCTCACCCCTGGGAGATGGGCCTGCTCGCGAACACGCTCCTACATGGCCAGGGTTACAGCTCTCCCTTCGGCGGTTCCACCGGCCCCACCGCCTTTATTGCGCCGGGTTATCCCACTCTCATCGCAGGCGTCTTCCTGGTCTTCGGCAGCGACACGTTTGCCGCTGCGCTCGCCATCATGCTGCTGCACATCCTGCTCAGCCTCGCGACCATCTGGCTGATGATGCACATCGCCGTCGAGATGCTTGACCGCAGCACCGCAACCGTGGCCGGCGCATTCTGGGCGGTCTCGCCTCCGCTGTGGTTCATCCCCGCCATTTTCTGGGAGTCGAGCCTGTCGGAATGCGCTCTGGTCGGCATCATCGCGCTTGTCCTCCACTACCAGCGCGCGCCCACCAAAGCCGCATGGGTCCTGCTCGGATCGCTCTGCGGCATCATCGCGCTCATCAATCCCGCGCTGCTGTTTTCCCTGCTCGCGATGCTGGGTTGGCTGGCCTTCCAGACCCGCCGCGTTTCGCGGACGGCGCCGCTCATCGGCCTGCTTGCGCTGGCTCTTGTCTATGCTCCGTGGCCGATTCGGAATGCGGTCCGGTTTCACGCATTCATCCCGCTGCGCAGCACCGTCGGCTTCGAAATGTGGATGGGCAACCGGCCCGGCGCCACCGGCCGTCTGGACGAATCGATCTTCCCCATGTTCAACCGGCAGGAGCTGGCGAGCTATCTGCAACAAGGCGAGGTCGCCTACGTCCGCGGCAAGTCCCAGGAGGCATCGGACTACATTCGCGCGCACCCCGCGGTCTTTCTCAAGCTCACGATTCGCCGCTTCTTCCGCTTCTGGTCGGGGACGGGCAACATCGGCGGCTCGCACACCTACGAGATCCATGCCCTGCTGACCACCGTGCTCGGTTTCGAAGGCCTGATGCTTGTCTACCGCAAGGGGAAGCGTGCGTTCGCGGTCCTGATGGCCTTGCCGCTGCTGTTGTTCCCGATTCCCTACTACATCACGCACGCTGAATTCCGTTACCGGCTCAACATCGATCCCGTCCTCACCATTCTGGCGGCGTATGCGGTCACGCAGTTGGCCGCCGTGTGGTCCCGGCGAAAGTCCGCCGCGGATTAGCAGCGGGCTTTAGAGGCTGCTGAAAAAGCCGTCTGTCGCCGCAGGCAATGACCTCAGCGGCTGAAGCCGCGATGATTATGCGGCTTCTGCGGCACGGATAAATCCGTGCCCTTAACGAAAAGGCGCCTTTTCAGCATCCTCTTTAGCCACGGGCTTTCTCACTCACCGGATACTCGACCGATATCCGGCCAGCTTTTACTCCCATCGCGACCCGGGGACAATCCGAACCGAAGTACACTACACTCAACCTTTGCGTTTCAGTCGGCGGATGTCTCGAGCCAAATTCTGCCGGCCAAGTCTTCTCCCTTTACTCTGCAAGCACTTCGCCCTTTTCGGAGTCCCACCTCGGTGCATCAGGTCTGGTTCAGCCTCCCGGCGCAGTCGCTCTCCGGCAACGGAAGCGGCTCGACCAGCATCTTTGCGCCGGCCGGCTCGCCCGCGCATTCCATCTTCGATCTCTCGATGCTGGTGCTCGCCATCTGCACGGCGATCTTCCTCACCGTCGGCGGCCTGCTGCTCTATGTTCTGGTGCGCTACCGCCACCGCGCGAACGACGCCAACGCCGCGCAGGAGCCCCCGCAGATCTACGGCAGCACCCAGATTGAGCTCTCCTGGACCGTCATCCCCATCCTCATCGTGGTGATGCTCTTCCTCGCCACGGCCCGCATCATCTTCGCCACCCAGGACCATCCCAGGCCCGCGGATGCGCTGGACGTCACCGTCATCGGGCACCAGTTCTGGTGGGAGTACCGCTATCCCCAACTCGGCATCGTCACCGCCAACGAGCTGCACGTCCCGGTCAGCGATCCGCATCATCCCACCCCGACCTACCTCACCATGTCCTCGGCGGACACCGACCACAGCTTCTGGGTGCCTCGCCTGGCCGGCAAGACCGACCTCATCCCCAACCGCATTAACACCATGTGGATCGACCCGCAATCCGCCGGCCTTTACCTCGGCCAGTGCGCGCAGTACTGCGGCACGCAGCACGCCAAGATGCTGCTGCGGGTCTACGCCGACTCGCCCGCCGACTTCGCCGCCTGGGTCGCGAGCCAGCAGCGTCCGGCGGTGGAAGACCCCAGCGTCGCCGCCGGCCTCGCCGTCTTCCAGCACAATGCCTGCATCAGCTGTCATACTGTGGCCGGAACGGTGGCCACGGGCAGGTTTGGCCCCGACCTGACTCACCTTGCCAGCCGCGATACCATTGCCTCCGGCTCTGTACCCAACACCCCGGCCAACCTACGCGCTTTCGTACAGGACCCAGCCAACTTCAAACCCGGAGCCCTGATGCCTCCAATGCATCTCAACGACCACGACCTCGACGCCGTCACCGCGTACCTGATGTCCCTGAAGTAGCGCACCCGAGGAAACCCTATGGCCACCCAGGCAACCCCGAACTTGAGCCAGCCGGCAGGCAGCGAACATACCGCGCCGCGCCGCATCTGGGTGGAGGTGTTGCACGACTGGGTCACCACCGTCGACCACAAGAAGATCGGCTTGATGTACATCGGCTACGCGCTTGTCTTCCTGGTGATCGCCGGATTTGAAGCGCTGCTCATGCGTGTCCAGCTTTCCCTGCCTAACAACCATTTTGTCTCGCCGCAGGTCTTCAATCAGCTCTTCACCATGCACGGCACCACCATGGTCTTTTTTGTCGGGATGCCTATCCTCTTCGGCTTCGGCAATTACCTGATCCCGCTGATGATCGGCGCCCGCGACATGGCCTTCCCCCGGTTGAACGCCTTCAGCTTCTGGATCTCCGCGTTTGGCGGCTTGCTGCTCTACTTCAGCTACCTCGGCGCCAGCGGACTCTCCGGCGCGGGCAGCGCGCCCGACGTGGGCTGGTGGGCCTACGCACCGCTGACCGCCCGGGCATTCTCCCCCGGCCACAGCACCGACTACTGGACCCTCGCCATCCTGCTCAGCGGCATCGGCACCATCGGCACGGCGGTCAATATCGTCGCCACCACCATCTGCATGCGTTGCCCCGGCATGAAGCTCAACCGCATGCCGCTGCTGGTCTGGCTCTACCTGGTCATGTCGTGCCTGGTCTTCGTCACCATCAGCCCGCTGACCGCGGCGCAGATCATGCTGATGCTCGACCGCTACCTCGGCTCCCACTTCTTCGATACCCAGGCCGGCGGCTCGGCCGTGCTCTGGATGCACTTCTTCTGGATATTCGGCCATCCCGAGGTTTACGTCCTGGTGCTGCCCGCCTTCGGCTTCGCCAACGAGATCATTCCCGTCTTCTCGCGCAAGGCCATCTTCGGCTATCCCGCCATGGTCGCGGCCTCGGTCGGCATCGGCTTCATCAGCCTCAGCGTCTGGGCGCACCACATGTTCACCGTCGGCATGACCTCCGGGGCCAACACCTTCTTCACCCTGGCTACCATGGCCATCTCGGTGCCCACGGGGATCAAAATCTTCAACTGGCTGGCGACGCTCTGGGGCGGCAAAATCCACTTCACCGCCTCCATGATGTTCGCCATCGGCTTCCTCTTCCAGTTCCTCATCGCCGGCCTCACCGGCATCATGCTGTCGGTCGCGCCCTTTGATTGGCAGTTGGGCGGTTCCTATTTTGTCGTCGCCCACTTCCACTACGTGCTGGTCGGCGCCATCCTCTTCATGCTGTTTTCCGCCTTCTACTACTGGTTCCCCAAGATGAGCGGCCGCATGTTGAGCGAGAAGCTCGGCAAGTGGCACTTCTGGCTGTTCCTCATCGGCTTCCATGTCACCTTCGACCTGATGCACATCCCCGGCCTCGAGGGCATGCCCCGCCGCATCTATACCTACGAAGCCGACCGCGGATGGATGATGTGGAACATGGCCATCTCCTGCGGCGCCGTCATCCAAACCGTCGCCACGCTGCTGTTTGTCTACAACATGATCTGGTCCTACTTCAAAGGCCCCGTCGCCGGCCCCGATCCCTGGGATGCGTGGACGCTGGAGTGGTCCACCACCTCGCCTCCTCCGCAATACAACTTCGCCGAAACCCCAACCGTCGAGAGCCGTCGCCCGCTCTGGGACCTCAAGCATCCCCTCGACCCCGACAGCCATTACGAATAACTGGAGCCGCACCGCTTTGAGCACAGCCGCCGTCATTCCGCATACCACCACCGAGCCCTGGGTGCTTCCCGCCCGCGGCATCGTGGGCATGGCCTGCCTCATCACCGCGGAATCCGCCATCTTCATCATCTTTATCGTGGCGTATCTCTACTACCTGGGCAAAAGCATCACCGGGCCAACTCCCAGCATCCTCGAAATCCCCATCTTCACCAGCATCTGCCTGTTTTCCTCCAGCGCCACCGTTCACTTCGCCGTCTCCGCGCTGCACGCCGGCAGGCGCGCCGCAACTTCGCTGTGGCTGGCCGCGACGGTACTGCTCGGAGGCATCTTCCTGGGCGGCACCGCGCATGAGTGGTACCAGCTCATCTACCGCGACGGCCTCACCATCCGCACCAATCTCTTCGGCACCACCTTCTACTCGCTGGTTGGCCTGCACGCCAGCCACGTCATCGTCGGCCTCATCATGCTTTCGCTGACTCTCATCTTCTCGCTCACCGGCCACCTCACCGAAAAACACACCGGCCGGCTTGAAGTGCTCTCGCTCTACTGGCATTTTGTCGACGCCGTCTGGGTCGTCGTCTTCACCGTTGTCTACCTCCTCGGCAGATAGCAGCCAAAGGACCGCCATGCACGACCAGCACCCGAACACCGATCCCGCCGCGATCCAGCTTCCCCGCTCCACCGCGTGGCTGCCAGTGCTGGCGATCTGCCTTTCGTTCGCCGCATTCGCTAGCGGGCCGGTTTTCGGACAGAGCCCAGGGCAAAAACTGAAGACCTTCCCCCTTTTGAATTGGGACGGAGGGAGCACTTGTCGTGCCAAGGGCCGCGTACAAGATAAAGAGTATTGCGACTCCAGAATCATGGATCAGATCATCGCGCAAGGAAAGAATGCAATCCCTGTACTCATCTCCCAAATCACCGATACGCGCGAACTCAAGGAACCGGCCTTTGATTTCTGGAACAGGATGACCGTCGGAGACCTCGCCTATTCAATTCTGATTGACCTCTTCACCGATTCCGATTGGAAAACATTCAATATGCCCGGCCTAAAGACCCTTTGGCCCAAGTGCGACGTTGGAATGGAGCAGTGTTGGCACGTGTACGTCAAGAAACACGGAATGAAGTACGTTCGAGATCAATGGTCTGCCGCCTGGAACGCTAGCAAGGACCGCGCTTATTGGGATGCACAAGCGAGATGCTTTCGACTATCAGCGAAGGTTAAACCGACATCCGGCCGACCAAAACCGCAGCCTGAAATGGGCTTTCAATTAGTGGAACTGTGAATCCGATGGAACACAATCTGCACTCCAATCCCGATCCCGCCGCGATCCAGCTTCCCCGCCCCACCGCGTGGCCCCTGGTGCTCGCGCTCGGCGTCTCGCTGATCCTGGCCGGCATGGTGACAGATCTTGTCATCGGCATCCTCGGGCTGGGCCTCAGCATTGCCGGCGCCATCGGATGGTTCTTGCAGGTCTTCCCACATGAGGCCCACGAATCCGTCCCCATCGCCGCCGAGGAGCCTTACGTTGCTGCCAGCGCGCGCACCGTCATCGAACACCCGCCTCGCCGTCCGGAAAGCGCGTCGCCGCGCAGAATCCTGCCCATGGAAACTTTTCACATCTCCACCGGAATCCGCGGAGGCATCGCCGGCGGCATTGCCATGATCGTCCCGGCAACCATCTTCAGCGTGCTCAAGTACCACAGCCTCTGGTACGCGATGAACCTGCTCGCCGCCGGCGGATTCCAAAGCTGGGCGGGCCAAAGCGACGCCTTCCTCGGCCAGTTCCATCTGCAGGGACTCCTGGCCGGCGCCCTGATTCAAGGCTTCGTCTCGCTGCTGGTTGGTCTTTTGTACGGTGCAATGCTGCCCATGTTTCCCAGGTATCCGATCCTTACCGCGGGCTTTATGGCTCCGCTGCTGTTCACCGGAATCGTGTACTCGGCGCTGGGCATCGTCAGCCCTATCCTCAACCAGCGCATCGAGTGGTTCTGGTTCGTCGCGTCCCAGGTCAGTTTCGGCCTCGTCTGCGGCTATGTCGTCAACCTGCAGGCCAAGGTGCGCACGCCGCAGTTCCAGGCGCTGCCGTTCCGCCTGCGCGCTGGCCTCCACATCGCGCCGGACGAGCTGCCGCCGGACCACGGCGACGACATGGACAAGGAACACCCTCGATGATCTCGCTCGATCCCATCTCTCCGCGCGCGCTCACCCTCAGCCTTCTGGCCTGCGCCGTCGCGTTCGCCGCTGCCGGCTGCAATGCCCCCGGCAAGCCCGGCCCCGAACCCGAGGTTCCGCGTCCGGAACAGGTGCTCGACTTCGCCACCCTCTACAGCCAGAACTGCGCCGCCTGCCACGGTGAAAACGGCAGGAACGGCGCGGCCATCGCGCTCGACAATCCCGTCTACCTCGCCATCGCCGGCAGCGCGAACCTCCAGCGCATCACCGGCGACGGCGTCCCGGGAACCGCCATGCCTCCCTTCGCCAAATCCAAAGGCGGTATGTTGACCGATCAGCAAATCGCCGTCCTCGCCCAGCAGATGGTCGCGCAGTGGGGCAATCCCTCCGCGCTCGCCGGGGCCACGCCGCCGCCGTACGCCGCTGCCGCGCCCGGCAATCCCGCGCAGGGCCGGCAGGCCTTCACCACCTTCTGCGCGCGCTGTCACGGAGCCGATGGCACCGGCGGAAAATCTCCCCACGGCGAATCGCTCGGCTCCCTGGTCGATCCCGCGTATCTTGCGCTGGTCAGTGATCAGGGCCTGCGCAGCATCATCCTTGCCGGCCAAACCGAGCAGGACGCGCACGACTGGCGCTCCTATTCTGCCAGCCCCGACGCGCCTGCCATTCCGATGTCGGACCAGCAGGTCACCGACGTAGTCGCCTGGCTCACCTCGCATCGCATCGCCACTCCCGGCCAGGTCTACCACGAGCACCCGTAGCAAGCGGAGACACGCATGAGCGAACATCCCGACAATCCGCAAACGCCCGGCAGCGAACCTCTCCCGCCCGAGGACACCGCCGCGAAGGCCGCCCTCCACACCCGCCGCGCCTTCCTCTTCAAGCTCTCGCTTGCGCTGAACGCTGCCGTCGGCCTGGTCCTCGCCGTTCCGCTGGTCGGCTACCTGCTCGGTCCGGCGATGCGCAAGAAGAACGCCGCCTTCGGCGCCTGGATCGCGCTCGGCAGCATCAACGACTTTCCCGTCGGCGAAACCCGCCTCGCCAGTTTCCGCTCGCCCGCCGCCACCTTCGACGACGGCGACACCGCCAAGGTCGCCTGCTGGGTCCGCCGCATCGCCGACCGCCAGTTCCAGGTCTTCGCCATCAACTGCGCCCATCTCGGATGCCCCGTCCGCTGGTTCGCGCAGTCGAAGCTCTTCCTGTGCCCCTGCCACGGCGGCGCCTACTACGAAGACGGCACCCGCGCCTCCGGCCCACCCGAGCGCGGCCTGTTCGAGTACCAGTACCAGCTCGCCGGTGACTCGCTGATGATCCACGCCGGCGACATGCCCACGCTCGCCACCCAGGCGTCCTGCAAACAGAAGCCGCTGATCCAGATCGCGCCAGCCGCCCCTGAAACCGCATCCGCCGCGAGGTCCGAATGGCCAGCTTGAAACAACGCGCCATCGCCGCCGGCCTGAAGAGCTATGAATGGCTGGAGCGTCGCCTCGGCCTCATCCGGCCGCTCACCGCCGCAGCCACCCATCCCACGCCCGCCAACAACGCGAGTTGGTGGTACGTCTTCGGCAGCGCCGCGACCGTGCTGCTTCTGCTGCAAGTGGTCACCGGCATCCTGCTCGCGCTGGTTTACAGTCCGTCGGCCAACGAAGCCTGGACCAGCCTCGGCATTCTGAATCACAACATCCCGCTCGGCTGGTATCTGCGGGCGCTGCATGGCTGGGGTTCGGACTTCATGATCGCCATTGTGCTCATCCACGTGGTGCAGGTCTTCCTCTTCGGAGCCTACAAATTCCCCCGCGAACTTACCTGGATCTTCGGCGTCGGCCTGCTCCTGCTCACTCTCGGCATGGCTTTCACCGGCCAGGTCATGCGCTTCGACCAGGATGCCTACTGGGGCCTCGGCATCGGCGCATCCATCATGAGCCGCGTTCCGTTCATCGGCGCGCCGCTGGTGCATTTGCTGCTCGGCGGACCCATCATCGGCGGAGCCACGCTGTCGCGCTTCTTCACCCTCCACGTCTTCGTCATTCCCGGCCTGCTGCTCGCCTTTGCCTTCGTGCACATCTTCATGACGCTGAAGCACGGCGTCAGCGACTGGCCCATGCCCGGCCGCCTGGTCCGCAGATCCACCTACGAGCGCGAGTACCACGAACTGACCGCGAAGACCGGCATCCCCTTCGTCCCCGACGCCGCCTGGAAGGACGCTGTCTTCGCCGCGGCGATCGTCTTCGCCGTCATGGCCTGCGCCTTCTACTTCGGACCCTTCGGTCCCACCGGCACACCCGATCCCACCATCATCCAGAGCGTTCCCAAGCCCGACTTCGCCTTCCTCTGGATCTACGCCGTCCTCGCCTTCCTGCCCGCCAACCTCGAAACCGCGGCGGTGCTCATCGCCCCCGTCCTCATCATCGCCGCCATGCTCGCGCTGCCGCTGGTCGCCGGCGAAGGCGAACGTCACTGGGCGCGCCGCCCGGTTGCGGTGCTGATGGTCTCGGTCATTGCCCTCACGCTCGCCATCTTCACCCACCTCGGCGCCTACACGCCGTGGAGCCCCATCATGGAAGCCTGGACCGCCGATCCCATTCCGCCGAAGTATCTCGAAGGCCGCACGCCGCTGGAGCGCCAGGGTGCGCTCGTCCTACAGGACAAGCAGTGCCGCAACTGCCATTCGCTCGCCGGCGCCGGCGGCCAACGCGGCCCAGCGCTCGACGCCATCGCCTCGCGCATGACCCAGGACCAGATCATCCGCCAGGTCCTCCAGGGCGGCGGCAACATGCCCGCCTACGGCAACGCGCTCAGCCCCTCTGAAACCAAGGCCCTCATGCGCTTCCTGATGACGCTGCACGGCGACCTCGCCCCCGCCGTCGACGCATCGCGCGACCTCACCCACGTCGATCCAACTCAGCCACCGCAGCCCGCCGCACCCGCGCCGAAGACGCAGTAATCCTGATTCACCATGAGAACCGTCATCCTCCAATAATGAGAACTGTCATCCTGAGCGAAGCGCGCAGCGCGAAGTCGAAGGACCTGCGGTTGTCTTTCCCCTTGAGGCCCTAGCAATGTCGGACCCCGTACGCGCCATCTTTTCCGACTGGTCCCCGCCGCTCGGCCAAACCCTCACCATCCTCGTCGCCGCCGCTATCTACCTCCACGGCTGGCTCCTGATCCGCCGCACCCGCCGCGCGCAGTTCACTGACCTCCGCCTCTTCGCGTTCCTCTCCGGCCTCGCCATCCTCTGGCTCGCCACCGCCTCCCCGCTCGATGGCTTTGCCGACGCGCTCCTCACCGCCCACATGGTCGAGCATCTTCTGCTGATGTCGGCCATCCCCATGCTGCTGCTCTACGGCTCGCCGGTTGTGCCGTTGTTACGCGGCCTGCCCGCGCCCATCACCCGCCTCGTCCTCGGTCCGCTCCTGCGCCTCCGCGCCCTGCGCAGCTTCGCGCATTGGCTTGTCTCGCCCGCTATCGCCTGGCTGGCCATGAATGTCGCCTACCTCGCCTGGCACGTCCCCGCCGCTTACGACCTCGCGCTCGAAAACGAAACCGTGCACGGCGTGGAGCATCTCTGCTTCCTCGGCACGTCGCTTCTCTTCTGGTGGACCATCTTCCGCCCGTGGCCTGCGCGTCCCCACCCCGCCGACTGGGGCTCGCTCCTCTACCTCGCCCTCTCCGACATCGTCATGACCATGCTCTCCGGCTTCCTCACCTTCTGCGACCGCCCCGTCTACCCCTACTACGTCGCGCACCCCAACCCGTTCGGCCTTCCCGTCCTCGAAGACCAGGTCCTCGGCGCGGTCATCATGTGGGTGCTCGGCTCCTTCGCCTTCCTCGTCCCGGCGATGGTCATCACCGTGCGCCTGCTATCGCCCTCCCGAGAGCGCGCCGCAAGATTGTCATGAGGTATTAGACCGGCCCGCGCTAAACTCGGACCTGTATTATTCGGGGCTGGAATGGCGAAACGAAGACTGTATTTTGGATTCATCCTGCTGGTTGTCTTGAACTGCGTCTCGTGCAAGCAGACTCCAAAACCCGCGAGCCCTGAGAAGACGTCCAGCAATCCCGAGAATACGAGCCGAGTGCTTCATCCTTCGGAGCGCGGCACTATTCTGAAGAAGGTAGAGCCCGAATATCCCGCCGTCGCCAAGGCCGCAGGTGTTCAAGGCCAAGTGGTTTTGCACGCAATTATTGCGGAGGACGGAACGATCGAGAGCCTAGAAGCCATCAGCGGTCCCGAGATGCTCAAGAGTGCCGCCGTCGAAGCCGTAAAACAGTGGGTATATCAGCCGTACCTTCTTAACGGAAAGCCGCAAAGAGTAGACACAAAAATCACTGTCCACTTTCAACTAAGTCCGAGTCGCTAGCCGAAGCGCAAAATCTAAACCACCACCAGCCCACTCTTCTTCGCTGCCACAAAGTCCTTCGCGGTCTTCACAATGAAGTCCAGCATCTCCTTCGTCAGCCCTGGAAACACCCCAATCCAGAACACCTGGTTCATCGCGAAGTCGGAATTTGGCAACTCACCCACCACGCGGTATTCGCGGCCTTCATAAGCCGGTTGCCGCAGCAGGTTCCCGCCGAACAGCAGTCGCGTGGCAATCTTCTGCGTCTCCAGCGCGTGGGTCAGCTGGTCGCGCGTAAATGGCGCATCCGTCCGCACGCCGATGGGAAACCCGAACCAGCTCGGGTCCGCATGTTCGGTGGCCTGCGGCAGGATCAGGAACTCCTCCAGCGGCTTCAGCGCGGCCTTCAAATACGCAAAGTTCTCCTTCCTGCGCGCGATAAAATGCTCCAGCTTGCCAATCTGGCTCAATCCCAGCGCCGCCTGCATGTCCGTCGCCTTCAGGTTGTACCCAATGTGCGAGTAGGTGTACTTGTGGTCGTACCCGCACGGCAGCGTCCCCAGTTGCCAATCGAAGCGCTTGCCGCAGGTATTCTCTTTGCCCGGGTCGCACCAGCAATCCCGCCCCCAGTCGCGGAAGCTGTCGATCAGCACCTGCAAGCTCGGCTTGTCGGTCATCACCGCGCCGCCCTCGCCCATCGTAATGTGGTGTGCCGGGTAGAAGCTCACCGTCGCAATATCGCCGAACGTCCCCACCTTCCGCCCCCGGTACGTCGAACCCAGCGCGTCACAGCAATCTTCAATTAGCCAAAGCTTGTACTTGCGACAAAACGCCGACACCGCGTCCAGGTTGAAGACGTTGCCCAACGTGTGCGCCATCATTACGGCCTTCATCTTCGGGCTGTACGCGGCCTCCAGCTTCTCCACGTCGATCTCGTACGTCGGCACCGTCACATCCACAAACACCGGGACCAGCCGGTTCTGGAAGATCGGGTTCACCGTGGTCGGGAAGCCCGCCGCCACCGTCAGCACCTCGTCGCCCGGCTTCAGTTGCCGCGGCCCCAGCTTCGGCGAGGTCAGCGCGCTCAGCGCCACCAGGTTCGCGCTCGACCCTGAATTCACCAGGCTCGCCGACCGCACTCCCACAAACTGCGCCAGTCTGCGCTCGAACTCCTTCGCCCACCGCCCCGTCGTAAACCATCCATCCAGCGCCGAATCCACCACCGCGCTCATGTCGGCCGCGTCGATCACCTTGCCCGACACCGGCACCGCCGACGCGCCCGGCACAAATTCGCCCGCCGCAAACTTCGCCGCGTGATACTCCGCCGTCAACTCCAGAATCCGCCGCCGAAGCTCTTCCGCCTTATCACCCATATCGCTTAAGGATACACAACAGCCCGGCTCTACTCCGCGAGCCAGCCTGCGATCTCACTGCGCGCGGTGCCACGCCGCCGTGCGCCGGATCGCTTCCTCCAGCCCCACCGTCTCGCGCAGCCCCAGCAACTCCTCCGCCCGCTTTACCGACGGCACATACCGCGCCGGCGCCGCGCCCGCCACCGCCTGCTTCGCAACCTCGATCCGCGTTCCCGGCGCCAGCGTCTTNNGCATATAGATACGACCGCCGCGGCGTGCCGTCGCCGCCAATCGAGATCGGCCGCCCCGCCAGCACGTCCCCAATAAAGTTGCCAATCGCAAAATGCGCGTCCAGCGGAAGGTGCGGCCCAACGAAAGCCCAGCAGCGCGCAATCTTCGCCTCGAACTCCGCGCCCTTCGCCACAGCCGCCTGCTGCTCCTGCACGCACATCAGCTCGCTGGCCCGCTTGCCCTCCGCATACGCGCTGGCGGAGTCCAAAGAGTCCAATGTGCCCGGCGGGTCCGGCGCGCGGGCGTACGTCTCCGGCACGTGGGTCATCTCCGCGGGCTGCCGCCCATACACCGCGCCCGAACTGGTCAGCAGAAACTTCCGCGCCCCGCGTTGCCGCGCAAATTCCAGCGTCCGCGCGGTTCCCTTCACAATCGTCGATAACAACTCCTGCGGCTCCTGTTTCCCTGTCGTTTCGGTCGCCGCGTGGATCACGTAACCAAATTCGCCCGCGGGGAAATCGAACTCCCGCACGTCTCCCGCCAGCAGCGTTATTGCCGGATCGTTGGCAACGTGCGGACACTTCGCCGCGAACTTCGCCGGGTCGCGCGACAGCACCGTCGCCCGCGCCCCCAGGCCGAGCGTGCGGTTCACGTGGCAGAAGCTCTCCACCAGCCAACACCCGAAGAATCCCGTCCCTCCGGTCAGAAACACGCGCTGCCCGCGCATCTCCTCCCACAGCCCCTGCGTCTCTGCCGCAATGTGTTCCAGATCGTCTGCAAGCGGATTCATCTCACCTGAAGCATACACAAAGCCATCGGCACTCACTAACCCGCTGTCATCCTGAGCGAAGCGAGCAGCGCGAAGTCGAAGGACCTGCGTTGCCTTTGCCGTCGCCCCCTCTCTGTGCTCTCTCCTTTCCTCCGTGATCTCTCTGATTCGCTTTGTCCACATTCCCCATAACCAACCATTTATCCTTGTTCCCATGTCCGACAAGCCTCAAATCTCCTGGCGCAATAGAAAAGTGTTCCTCACCGGCCACACCGGCTTCAAGGGCGGCTGGCTCGCTCTCTGGCTAGCCTCCAAAGGCGCCATTGTCCGCGGCTATGCGCTTGACCCCAGCACCGACCCCAATCTCTTCACCGCCGCCCGCGTTGGCAGTGGGATCGGAGCCATTAGCCCGGAGAACGACATTCGCGGCGACATCCGCGACGCCGCCGCGCTCGATTCCGCCATCCAGTCCTTCGCGCCTGAAGTCGTCTTCCACCTCGCCGCGCAGCCGCTCGTCCGCCTCTCCTACGCCGACCCCATCGGCACTTACGAGACCAACGTAATCGGCACGGCCAAGGTGCTCGACGCCGTCCGCCGGGCACCTTCCGTGAGAGCAGTCGTTTGCATCACCACCGACAAATGCTACGAAAACCGCGAGTGGGTCTGGCCCTACCGCGAGACCGACCCCCTCGGCGGCTACGACCCTTATTCCAGTTCCAAGGCCTGCGCCGAGATCGTCGCCGCAGCCTTCCGCCAGTCCTACTTCCCCGTCTCCCGCCTCGCTGAGCACAAGGTTGCCCTGGCCACCGCGCGCGCCGGCAACGTCATCGGCGGCGGCGACTGGTCGCCCGACCGCCTCATTCCCGACCTGGTCCGCGGTTTCGTCGCCGGCCAGCCCGTCCGCATTCGCCGCCCGCTTGCCGTCCGTCCCTGGCAGCACGTCGTCGAACCTCTCCACGGCTACATCTCGCTCGCCGAGCATCTGCTCTCCGCGAACCCCGCCCCGTACGCGACCGCCTACAACTTCGGCCCTTCCGACGCAGACGCCCAACCCGTGGCCTGGATCGCCAATAAAATGTCCGCCTTCTGGGGCAACGGGGCCGCCTGGATCAATGACCCCGACCCCGGCGTCCATGAGGCCGCCTACCTGAAGCTCGACTCCAGCCGCGCCCGCGCCGACCTCGGCTGGACCCCGCATCTCCGCCTCGAAACCGCCATCGAGTGGCTGGTCCAGTGGTACCGCGCATGGCAGACCGGCGCGAACATGCACGCCTTCACCCTCGCCCAGATCGCCGCCTACGAAGCTCTCCTCTAATCGGGTGCCCCATGTCAGACAGCCTCCCGTCTGACAAGGGCTTGCTCCCCCAAAACAATCCATCAAGGAGCTACGACCGATGCGCCACCTCCGCACCGCCTCCCTTCGTCTCCTTCTCGCCGTAATCTCAGCCCCGCTCGCCGCGCAAACTCCTGCGCCGCCGCCCGCACCGCAGCCCATCACCGCCGTCTTCCTCTCCGACATCCATCTCAATCCCTTCCACGACCCTGCCTTCCTCGCAACTCTCACCGGCCCATCCGCGCCCGTTCCCGAACTCACTCCATCGCCCGCTCTCGCCGCCGTGCAGGACTTCTGCCGCAAGCTTCCGGACACCCCTGACGCCCTCTTCCTCTCCAGCCTTGCCGCCATCCGGCCCCGCGCCGCCTCGGTAAGCTTCGTCACGGTCAGCGGAGACCTGCTCTCCCACCAGTTCACCCGCTGCTTCGCCGCCTCGGTCCTCAGGACGGAGCCCGCCGCCAGCGATTCTGCCGAATACCTTATCCTCACCCCCGACCAGCGCCGCCGCTATCAGGACTTCGTGCAGAACACCGTTGCCTACGTCACCGCTCAGTTGCGCGACGCCTTCCCCAACACCCCCATCTATTACGCTCTCGGCAACAACGACTCCGCCTGCGGCGACTACAACCTCGATGCCAACGACGAATTCCTCCGTCGCACCGCGCCTCTGGTCGCCGCCGCCATCGCCGGCAATCCGCCGGCCTCCACCTCAGCCGATCTCCCCAGCCAGTTCGCCGCGGACGGATCCTGGCAAGCCACCGGCAGCTACAACGTCCCGCTGGCCGCCCTGCCCAACACGCGCCTCATCGTCTTCGACGACGTCTTCCTCGCGCCCGACCACAGGACCTGCTCCGGCGCCGACGACCCCGCAACCGCCAAGGCCGAACTCGCCTGGCTCACCCTCCAGCTCCAATCCCTCAAGCCCAACCAGAAGGTCTGGATCATGGCCCACATTCCGCCCGGCATCGACCTCTACAGCAGCATCAAGAGACGCTTCCCGGTCGCGTTCCTCAAGTACGACTTCGCCGGCCTGCTCGCCCCGTACACCGGCTCCGTCCGCCTCACCATCTTCGCCCACACCCACATCGACGACCTCACCCTGCTCCCGGCCCCGGACTCCCTCCAGACCATCCCCATCACGCTCAAGTCGGTTCAGTCCATCTCCCCCGACCACGGCAACCTACCCACCTTCACCCTCGCCAGCATCGACCCCGCCACCTCCACGCTGCTCTCCTACACGCTCATCACCGCCGCCCTGTCTCCCACCGCCGGCGGCTACACTTGGCCCGCCGCCGACGCGTCGCTGCCTCCGCCCACCTGGACCAGCACTCCCGCCGCCGCTCACTGAGCGTCACCCGCCTCCCTCGACCGCGTCTCCGCCCAGATGCTACGATTCCTCCGCGACTGAAGTTTTCCCTTCTAAGGACCGCCCAATGCGCGCATTTCCCATCTCGCTTCTCATCTTCGCCTTCAGCCTCAGCGCCGCCGCGCAAACTCCGGCCCAAGCTCCGGCACCAGACTCATCCACTCCGGCCCAATCCACTCCACTCGCCGCCGCGCCCCCGCGTGTCGCCCGCCCGCCGGCTCCTCCCATCGTTCCCACCGTCGTGCCGCCCGCACTCGCCGGCCCCGTCACCTTCACCTGCGGCGCCGCAAAGAAGGGCGCAACCGCCCTCACTCAATCCACGCTGTTCACCCCAACCTCCGCCGGCTGGGACCTCAAGACCGTCCCCACCGTCGCCAACGGCATCTGCTCCGCCGCCGCCACTGATCCATTCTTCTTCTCCATCCCGGTCCCGCCCGGCAACTACCGCGTCACGCTCGCGCTCGGCGGCAACGCAGCCTCCACCATCACGGTGCGCGCCGAAGCGCGCCGCCTCTACGTCCAGACGCTCCCCATCGCCGCCGGTAAGACCGTCACTCGCGTCTTCGACGTCAACGTCCGCATCCCCGAGTTCACCAAGCCGGACGGAACCCAGGGCCGCGTTCGCTTGAAAGGCCGCGAGGAGGGCAATCTCGACTGGGACGCCAAGCTCACGCTCGAATTCAACGGCGTCGACCCCGCCTTCCATTCGCTCACCATCGAGCCGCTCGTCGGCGACAAGACCGAGCCCACCCTCTACCTGGCCGGCGACTCCACCATGGTCGATCAGGACGTCGAGCCCTGGACCTCATGGGGCCAGCAACTCCCGCGCTTCCTGCTTCCGGGCGTCGTCGTCGCCAACCACGCGGAGTCCGGCGAGTCCGCTATCTCCTTCCTCGGCGAGCAGCGTTTCGCCGAGATCATGTCCCTCATCAAGCCCGGCGACTGGTTCTTCGTCCAGTTCGCCCACAACGACCAGAAGGTCGCCAACGGCATGCCGCGCTACATCGAGATCATGACCGACTTCGTCAACGAGGTTCGCGCCAAGGGAGCGACTCCGGTCATCGTCACCGCCATGAATCGCGAGACCTTCGACGCCGATGGCCACATCACCGACTCCTTCGCCGGCTACCCGCAGGCCTCGCGCCAAGTCGCCAAAGACACCAACACCGCCCTCATCGACCTGAACGCCATGTCCAAAACCATGTATGAAGCCATGGGCCCGGCCAGCGCTGACCACCTCTTTATGAAATTCAAGGCCGGCAGCTATCCCGGCGTCGAGCGCGACATCTCCGACACCACCCACTTCAATAACTTCGGCGCCTACGAGATCGCCCGCTGCATCGTCTACGGCATCCGCGAAGACAAACTCCCCATCGCGAAGTTCCTCGATCCCTCCATCCCCGACTTCGACCCCGCCCACCCCGACGCCTTCGCCGACTTCCACCTGCCCTACACCCCGCCGCAAACCCAGGGCGACGTAACCCAAATCCCGCAGGCCAACCTGAAATAGCGGATCGTTGGTGGAGGCGTACAGCCGGCTGGTAGAATTGCCGAAACTTGAATTGGCGTGCGCCGCGAACCTAAGCTGCGCAGCGGAGAATCCAGATGCGGAAGTTGCGATTGACGACGTGGGTAGCTGGGGTGGCGATGCTGATTCTGATGTGCGGCGCGCTGCGAGCGCAGGACATCTCCGGCAACTGGCAGGGGACGCTGCAGACGGGCCAGGGCAATGGCCTGCGCCTCGTGATGAAGATCTCGAAGGCTGACAACGGCGGGTGGAAGGCGGTGTTTTACTCGGTCGACCAGAGCCCGCAGCCGATCGCCGTCACTTCGCTGACGGTGCAGGGCCTGAACTTCAACTTTGCGATCACGCCAATGGACTGGACCTACACCGGGATGCTCAACTCCGACCGGACCACCATTACCGGCAATGCGACGCAGCGCGGCGCGGCCCATGTGCTGAATCTGCAGCGCGTGAGCGAGGAGAACACGTGGGCGATTCCGGAGCCGCCCAAGCCGATGCCGGCGGATGCCAACCCGAAGTTCGACGTGGTGACCATCAAGCCGAGCGATCCCAACCGGCCGGGCAAGCTGTTCACCATCCGGGGCCGTCATGTGATGACGATTAACACCACTGTGAGCGATCTGATCACCTTCGGCTACTCGATCCAGACCAAGCAATTGGAGAATGCGCCGGCGTGGCTGGACGAAAAGTACGACATCGACGGCGTGCCGGATGTGGAAGGCCAGCCCAACATCAAGCAGATGCGGCTTCTGATCCGCGACGCGCTGGTGCAGCGGTTCGGGTTGAAGTTCCATAACGAACAGCGCGAGCTTTCGGTGTATGCGCTGTCGCTGGCCAAGGGCGGGCCGAAGACGATGACCGTGACCGCGAACAAGCCGAGCGACCCCGGCAACTTCCTGTTCAGCAAGCTCGGCGACCTGCATGTGACCAACTCGACGATGAAGGACTTCTGCGATGGGATGCAGGAGGCGGTGATGGACAAGCCGGTGGTGGACCAGACCGGATTGACGGCCCGCTACGACTTCACCCTGAAGTGGACGCCGGACCAGTCGCAATTTGCAGCGATGGGAGCTAAAATACCGCCGCCTAACATCGACGATCCGAATGCGCCGCCAAGCCTGTACACGGCGCTGCAGGAACAACTGGGGCTGAAGCTGGAGGCCACCAAGGCGAAAGCGGACGTGATGGTGATCGACCACCTCGACAAGCCATCGGCGAATTAGCCCGGCTGCGGTTTGGAGAAACTTTCTGCCCCGGCGACCTTAATGGTCTTCGGGGCAGTATGCTGTTGCGAGGCAATCGGGGGTGAAGGATGCGGGTTGGGTTGATCACGCGGGAGTATCCGCCGGAGGTGTACGGCGGCGCGGGCGTGCACGTAGAGTACCTGAGCCGCGAGCTGGCGAAGCTGATCGAGGTTGAGGTGCACTGCTGGGGCACGCAGCGCTCCGACGAGGGCAACCTGCACGTGCGCGGGAACGTGCCGCCGCCCGAGGTGACGGCGGGATCGGACGCCAAGTTCAAGACGGCGGTGGACGCGCTGGCGCTGAACCTGACCCAGATGAAGGAGCTGGGCGCGATCGACGTGGTGCACACCCATACCTGGTACGCATCGATGGCGGGATTCCTGGCGAAAAAGCTGTATAAGATTCCGTTTGTGCTGACGACCCACAGCCTCGAACCGCTGCGAGCGTGGAAGGCCGAGCAACTGGGCTCGGGCTACGCGATGAGTTCGTGGATGGAGCGGACGGCGATTCTGGACGCGGACGCGATCATCGCGGTTTCGCACGGCACGAAGTCGGACATCCTGCGCGCGTATCCCGAGGTCGACGCGGCCAAGGTGCACGTGATCTACAACGGGATCGATTTGCACGAGTATCAGAAGACCTCCGCGACCGATGCGCTGGCGAAATACGGAGTGGACGCGAGCGCGCCGTACATTTTGTTCGTCGGCCGCATCACGCGGCAGAAGGGCGTGGTGCACCTGGTGGACGCAGTGAAGCATCTGCCCAAAGGGATGCAGGTAGTGCTGTGCGCGGGCGCGCCGGACACGCCGGAGATTGCGGCGGAGATGCGCGAGCGCGTGGAAGAAGCGCGGGCCGCGGGCGGAAACATTGTGTGGATCGAGAAGATGGTGACCAAGGCGGAGGCAATCCAGCTCTACTCGAACTGCCGCGTCTTCTGCTGCCCTTCGGTTTACGAGCCGTTCGGGATCATCAACCTGGAGGCGATGGCGTGCGGCGCGCCAGTGGTGGCCAGCGCGACCGGCGGCATCCTGGAGGTGGTGGTGGATGACGTGACCGGCTACCTGGTGCCGTTCAAGGCCGACCATTTGACTGGGTTCCCGCTGCATCCGGACAGGTTCTCGCGCGACCTGGCCGGCTGTCTCTCCGAGCTGATGGCGAATCCGCTGATCTGCAAGCGCATGGGCGAGGCGGGGCGAAAGCGGGTGGAAGAGACGTTTGCATGGGAGGCGATTGCGGCGCAGACGGTGAAGCTGTATCGGGAGCTGGCGGGATAGGCGCGAAGGCGCGGGTTTCCGCCTTGAAACGTTCTCCGCAATGAACTACCGTGATTCGGCGGGCTCTTCGCGCCCATCGATGAAGCAAATCCTCCTCACCTGCGATCAGCAGTCAGGAATAATAGGACGCGCCGAAACTCGCAACTCGCGGCAGTCGTATTCACATCAATCCCGCCGCAAAGGACACTCGCAGCACCGCAACAGAATCGTTCAGAATCGCTCTCGGAGAACTCATGACTGAGCAACAGAATCGCCGCCTGCAGCCCGTCGCCACCCTTCTGCCAATCGCCGCACTTGCCATCGCCGCCGTGCTTCCGTTCGCGGTTGCACCGGCGCTGGCTGCGCAGGCGCCTGCATCGTCCGTCGGGACGCTGCGCACTGGCTTCGTCAATCCGCCGAATGCGGCCAGGCCCATGGTCCGCTGGTGGTGGTTCGGACTGGCGGTGGTGAAGCCGGAGATCCTGCGCGAGTTGCAGCAGATGAAGGCCGACGGCATCCAGGGCGCCGAGCTTGCGTTCGAATACCCGCAGGTGCTCGACGATCCGTCCAAGGGGCTCAAGAACCTTCCCTTCCTGTCGCCGGAGATGCTGGACGATGTGAAGTACGCGCAGGAAGAGGGCCGCAAGCTGGGTCTGCGCATCGATGTCACGCTTTGCTCCGGCTGGCCGTATGGCGGCCCAACCGTGACGCTGGCCGAGGCTTCCACCCGGCTGCGCACGGCCGAGGTCCCGGTTCCGGCGAACACGACTTCGATCCAGGTCCCGGCGCTGCAGGAGGGTGAGTCACTCATCTCCGCCGACATTGCCAGCGCGACGAATGCGGCTCCGCCCGCCGCTGCTCCCGGCGGCCGTGGCGGACGCGGCGGCGGCGGCGGCGGCGGCCAGCGCCCAGCCGACTTTGACGCCTCCACCGCAAAGCCTATCGTGGTCGGCGGCAGCAGCGCCACGGTCGCTGCGTCGAGTTCTCCGCGCATCGCGTTGTTCTTTATCCTGAGCCACACCAAGCAGCAGGTGAAGCGCTCCGCCCTGGGAGCCGAGGGCTACGTGCTCGATTCGTTCTCGCACGAGGCCGTCGCCAACTATCTGCAAAAGGTCGGCGAGCCGCTGATCGGGGCCTTTGGCGCTACTCCGCCGTATGCCATCTTTTCGGATTCGCTGGAAGCCTACGGATCGGACTGGACTCCGAAGCTGCCCGAGGAGTTCAAGAAGCGCCGCGGTTACGACCTGATTCCCCACCTGCCCGAACTGGTCGCCGGAGGCACTCCCGCAGCCGACACCATCCGCCACGACTACGGCCGCACGCTGACGGAGCTGATCGACGAAAACTACCTGGTCCAGGTGACTCGTTGGGCAGTCGCGCATCACACGAAGTTCCGCTCGCAAACCTATGGAGAGCCTGCGGTTAGCTTGTCCAGCCAAAACCTAGTCTCGCTCGCCGAGGGCGAGGGACCGCAGTGGCGTTCCTTCTCCACGCTGCGCTGGGCCACGTCCGCCAACCACGTCTTCGGCCACAATGTGACCTCGGGCGAGACGTTTACATGGCTGCACTCTCCCGTCTTCCGGGCCGTACCGCTGGATATGAAGACGGAGGCCGACATCGACTTCATCATGGGTGAGAACCAGATCATCTGCCACGGCTGGCCGTACTCGGCACCGGATGATGAAGTCTCCGAACCGGGCTGGTCGCTGTATGCAGCCGGCTCCTTCAACAACCACAACCCGTGGCATCCCGTGATGCCGGCAGTGACCGCCTACATCGGCCGCCTGAGCTACCTGATGCGCCAGGGCGAACCGGCCAACCAGGTCGCCATCCTGCTGCCCACGGACGACGTATGGGCCGGCTTCCATCCCGCCGCAACCACGGTTACGGGAGCGATGTCTCGCACGGTGACCCCGGCCCTGATGTCCGCCATCCTGTCTGCTGGCTACAACGCGGACTTCATCGATGCCGACGCCATCGATAAGGTCGGCCTCGGCCACCATACGATCCTCGTGGTTCCGCCAACCGACCGCATCCCTTTGGAGACGCTGCGCAAGATCGCCGCGTTTGAGAAGGCCGGAGGCAAGGTGATCGGGGTGGGCCGCGCACCGTCCATCGACGCCGAAGGCAAGACGGTCCCGGAACTGACATCGCTCTCGAAGCAGCTGTTCGATCCAGCAAACTCCACGCTGGTGACCAGTGACGCCGACCTGCCCGCTGCCCTGAACAATGCGGCCAAACCGGACTTCCAGTTGGCCTCCGCGGACGATCCGTTCAAGGACCAGCTTGGCTTCATCCGGCGCAAGCTTCCCACTGCGGATGTCTACTTCGTAGCCAATACATCCAACCAGTCGCTCGATACCACGGCGAGCTTTGCCACACACTTCAAGCGGGCAGAAGCCTGGGACCCCGACTCTACGGCTGCCACTCCAGCGTCAGCCACCGCGCAGCCCATCCATCTGGCCCCTTACGAGTCTCGCGTATTCATCTTCAGCGACTCGCAACCAGCGGCCAGACCGGCGGCGCACTCCACAGGCAAGACCATCGACATCGATATGAGCACGGCCTGGAAGGTCACCTTTCCCGGCCTGAGCAAGTCGGTCGACGAGGCTACGCTTACCGATTGGATCGCCGACCCCTCCACGGCCCACTATTCGGGCGAAGCCGTCTACTCGCGCGACATCTCGTTGCCCTCCGCGCCCGCTGCCGGCCCGGTTTACCTGGAGGTGCTGGGCGGCCAGGCGCTGCCCGGCGCACCCAACTCCCCACCCGAGCACGGCCCGGTTGCAGGAGTCGTCGGGCCTGACGGCCTGCCCAATCCGCTGATCACACGCGCCGGACCCGGAATGCACGCGTACTACGACGCGCCTGTCCGCGAAGCCGCACAGGTCACCGTCAACGGCCATCCTGCCGGCGCGCTCTGGCACCCGCCTTATCGTGTCGATGTGTCGAAGTTGCTGAGGTCCGGAGAGAACCATATCGAGATCCGCGTGTATAACACCGCGATCAACGCTTGGTCCGCCCGGCCGCCCCACGACTACGGGCCGCTCATCGACAAATACGGCGACCGGTTCCAGATGCAGGACATCTGCGAGCCCGGCTCGGATTGGGCGCGGCACTGCGTCTCATCGCTGAGGCCCCTTCCCTCAGGCCTGCTGGGTAAGGTGCGCTTAGTCGGCGAGGAGGCCAAGTGAATCACGGCAGCATGAGGCTCCGCGCCGCGATCTTTGCCGGTGCGATGGCAATCGCAACCACAGCCATGGCCGCGCCGAAAACCATCCTCATCGTCGACTGCAACGCCGCTTGCGACGGCTCAACCCCGATGACCGACGCCATTCAGAAGGCCATTAACATGGCCGCGCCAAAGGGCGGCACCGTCACCTTCAAGCCGGGAACTTACCTGACCGGCGCCCTCTTCCTCAAATCCGGCGTCACTTTCGAGATTCCCGAAGGCGTCACCATCACCGGATCGCAGGACATCAAGGACTTCCCCGAGCTGCCCACCCGCATCGCCGGCATCGAGCTCACCTGGCCCGCCGCGCTGATCAACGTCCGCGACGCGCACGACGTCACCATCACCGGCAAGGGCACCATCGACGAGAACGGCGCCGTGTGGTGGAAGGTCTACGCCGACCTCTCGAAGACCTACGTGGCCAAAGGCCTGCGCTGGGCCGTTGACTATGACGCCAAACGCGTGCGGCTCTCGCTCGTCCAGAACTCCTACAACGTCCACTACGGCGGTGGCCTGACGCTGAAGCGCTCCGGCTTCTGGACTGTCCAGATTCTCTACTCCCACGACGTCACCGTCGACGGCCTTATCATCCGCAACAATGAGGGCGGTCGCGGCCCATCCACCGACGGCATCGACATCGATTCCTCGCACGACATCGACATCTCCCACGCCGACATCGACGGCAACGACGACGCTCTCTGCCTGAAGTCCGGCCGCGATTCAGACGGACTCCGCGTCAACCGTCCCACCTACAACGTCAAGATCCACGACTCCATCATCCATCGCGGCCCAGCCGCCATCACCATCGGCAGCGAGACCTCCGGCGGCTTCCACAACATCGAGGTGTGGAACCTGACCGTACCGGCTGGCCCAAACAACAGCGTCGGCAATGGCGTTCTCTTCAAGAGCGCGCACACACGCGGCGGAACGGCCACGGACATTCGCATCCACGACCTCACGCTGGAGAACGTGGCCACACCCATCTCGATGACGATGAACTGGAACCCCAGCTACAGCTACGCCGTGTTGCCGCCGGGCACAGACAGCAAGACCATGCCACCCTACTGGGTTCCGCTGACCACTCCAGTCTCCGACGCGCAGGGGCGGCCGCACTTCTCCGGCGTTCACATCTGGAACATCAAAGCGACCGGCGCGCGGCGGGCGTTTTCGGTGGAGGCCTACAAGGACGCTCCGCTGACCGATTTCAAGTTCGACCACCTCGACATCCAGGCCGCCAGCGCAGGCTCCATCGCCGACGCCAAGGACTGGAGCTTCGCCGACGACAAACTCACCATCGCCGACGGCAGCGTCGTTAGAGTCACCGACTCGACCAACGTCACCGGACTGCCCGCCGCAAGCGCAGCCCAAGGCGCAACACCAGCCCACTAGGTCTCTGACCGTGTGAATTTGTACGATCCCACCCTTGCGGCAAGAGCAAGTACGCCGCAAGGATGGGG